>JBCCTX010000009.1:0-55553 GCA_039197765.1 Bacteroidota bacterium | reverse complement strand
GGGGTTTGAAAAAGGCTTGATCCGATATGCCTCTTACAATCAGGTAGAATCGGGCCAAAAATTCTCCTTTACCCCCAGGATCATTGCATACATCGGGGTCTTATTTGCCCTTGTCTTGGTTATGGGATTTTCCCTATCCAATCGAAACCCTGTCGAGGGAACCATTTTACGGACCAAGGGCACTTTGTATCAAATAAAAGATGAACATACGATTACCAATCTGTTCAATATTCAAATTATTAACAAGACCCATAATTCTTATGACCTGGAACTCCGCTTATTAGAGCCTGAAGGTGGAAGTATCGAAATGGTTGGCCAGGGTCTTCATTTGAATGACCAAGACATGGCAACGGGAAGTTTTTTCATCCAAATGCCTAGACAGGAACTCACAAAAATGAAACAAAAAGTCCAAATAGGGATCTATGCAGAGGATGTTATGTTGGAGAAAGTGAAGTCTACCTTTGTTGGCCCTCCGGTAGTGGGGAAGTAGGTAGTATACTTGAATTACACTTAAGGGTTACCGCGGACTAAAATATAAAAAAACTCAATCAACGAATCATTATGAACTGGGGAACAAAAATCGCACTCGCCTATCTAGTATTTGCCAGTGGCCTCTTTGCTTTGGTATACAAGGCGACTCAGACAGAGTTTCATTTGGTAACGGAAAATTACTATGAGAAGGAGCTCCAGCACAATGCGCAAATGATTGCCAAAGAAAATAGTCGGAACCTAAAGGAGCCCGTGAAAATCTCTTATAGCCCTGATTTAGAAGCCATTCAATTTTCTTTCCCAGCTGAAGTGGAGCACTTGACAGGCGAGGTATTGTTTTACCACCCGGTCAATTCACATAAGGACCAGATCTTTCCCATATCTAAGTTGGAGGGAAATCAATTCCACATCGATCGGAATGATCTGGAGGCGGGTCGATGGAAACTTCAATTGAGCTGGACGAGCGAGGGGAAAAATTTCTTTGATGAAAAGACCTTGTTTCTTCCCAACACCCCACAAGGTTCCTAAAGATATTTACTTAGAAATTCTCTGCTAACATTTTTCCTCACAAATACTTCATTTATCATGTGGTTAGGTCTAGCATTTACTATGGGTTTCGTAGGCAGCCTTCACTGCGTAGGAATGTGCGGTCCCCTGATGATGCTGGCTACAGGCTCCCCTAATAGACCAAGTGTTCAAGGCAATATAAGGATGATTGGCTATCATTCTGGTAGAATCCTGACCTACTCCTTGATGGGAATCATCGCGGGACTCATTGGCCAGTCTATCTCGTGGGTTGGATGGCAGAAGATTCTTACCATCTCATTGGGAGTAGGAATTGTTTTCCTTCAAATACATCCTAAATACTATCCTTTATCTATTAGCAAGGGCGTACAAGCACTAAAAAAGACCTTAAAATTACATCAAAAAAAGCCTGGACTTCTCTCGAGGTTTGCAGTAGGAATGGCAAATGGATTGCTCCCCTGTGGGCTGGTATATCTTGCTTTAGCTTCTTCCCTCACTACAAGTTCTCTGTGGGAAGCAGCAGGATTTATGTTTATTTTCGGCCTAGGGACATTGCCTGCCTTAATTACCCTCCACCTGAGTATGAACCGCCTATCCGGAATTCCGGTTAAAAGAATTATGCGATATTTCTCTGCAGCTGTCGGAATTCTATTAATTTTGAGAGGCCTAGAATGGGGGATACCTTTTATAAGTCCCCATTTTCCAGACTTTATCCAACAAGCTATAGTCATCTGCTCCTGATGCCTAAACCCAAGACGAAAGCAGAACTACTCATTGCCTCCCAACAAAATATGGAAAGGCTTCTAACCTTCATTCAAGCGCTTCCTCCTAATGAAAGGAAGCAAGAATTTCCTTTGGGTACGCTCAACCGAAATATCCGCGATGTACTCGCACATTTACATCACTGGCACCTATTGATGATGAACTGGTATGAAACTGGAGAAAGAGGAGAAAAACCCGAAATTCCTGCCCCAGGGTATACTTGGCGTACAACTCCAGAACTCAATAAAGAAATCCAACAAAAATATATAGATGTTCCATTGGAAAAGGTCCAAATCCTCTTAGGGGAATCCCACCAAGCACTACAGACCCTTATGGGTGAACACAGCGAGGAAGAGCTATTTGAGAAGAAACGGTACAAATGGACGGGCAGTACTTCCCTAGGAGCCTACCTGATTTCGGCTACCTCTAGCCATTACGATTGGGCGTATAAACTGATTAGAAAATCCATCAACAAGAGAAAATAGGATACGCTTCCTCAGTATAGCAAGTACTTTTCTAGTTTTCTTCCTCCGACACAACAACAGCAGGAGCTTTCCAGGGGGTATAACCTACGGGAACGCCTTGGGCTTTTCGCACAGCTTGACTAGTCCTACGCTTATCATAAATCATTGCAACTGTCATAATCAAACTCGTGAGAATAATGATTAAGAGTAAGATCCCCGGTTCAAATCCCACAACCTCTACAGTTTCTGGGATTTTGGTAAAAAGTAGAATGGTGATCAAGCCTCGTGGGGCGATAAATAATTGCGGAATGAGATCAGAACCGATAAATATACGCAGTATGATAAAGCGGATAAGGTAAATAGAAAGAATAATCAAGATACTAACCAGGGCAACATTCAGGCTGGCTAAGGTGGAAAGAGAAATCGTCAAACCAAATACAACAAAGAAGAAGGTTCGAACCACGAAAGCCGTCTCCATAGTAATGATATGTAAGCCTTCATAAATCTGCTTGGCTTGCTCAATCTTCAGCCATTTGCCTAGCCTTCCCTGAAAAAATAGGGACATGTTAGAAATGATAAGGCCAAAAATGAGGATGATGATCAGGGAGGAAAGGTGCATTTGCTTCCCTAGGGAGTATAATAGAAGTAGTACAGCGATGAGTAAAAATAGTTTTGTCTGGCTCCGAATATTTTGAAAAATAAGAATGATCAAATAGC
The DNA here is from genome assembly GCA_039197765.1 of Bacteroidota bacterium. Lineage (GTDB taxonomy): Bacteria > Bacteroidota > Bacteroidia > J057 > J057 > JBCCTX01. The sequence goes on along the minus strand of JBCCTX010000009.1, from coordinate 52,596 downwards.
TCGCCACGAAGGAAACCACAATAGTTAGCAACACATTTCCTGTAAAGCCCACAAACCCCCCTCCGCCGTGGTCTCCCTGATCTAGCTGCCCTACCAAGAAATAGAAGAGCATGATACCCATGATATCCGAAAAGGTGCTCTCATATACATGGAATTCCTTTTTGTTGTGGCTCAACCCACTGACACTGGGAATGATGATGGCACTAGATAGAATGGACAGAGGCGTAGCATATATCCAAGCTTTTTCCATTGGCATATCTGGAATAAACTGATGGAGAATCAAAGCCGCTACATAGGCAGAGGCGAACAAACTGATCAACGCAATTACAAAGGCCTTTGTAATGGGGATAAGTTTTTCGCGCTTCAATTCAAGCTCCAAAGCGGCTTCAAGGACAATCATGATAAGGCCCACAATCCCCAGTACTTCCAAAACGGGAAAAAAATTCACCTCTTCCACCTTGAAAGCATCTAGGATCAGTTTGAGTCCGATTCCAAGTAAAATCAGCATCAATACAGAGGGAATATTGGTTTTTTTCGAAATTCCGCTGAATACAAAGCTCAAAATGAGGATTACAGAGGCTTCAATTATGAGGTAATAAGAAGTAAGTATTTCCATTCGAATGAAATGAAGTGAGAAACCTTCGGTTAAAATGAATGCTTAAGTCAAACTAGATGAACTTCTTTACTTTGATAGCCCCACTCTTCCATCAAGTCTATCAAATGTGTAATATGCTCTTCTTTCTTTAATAAAATTCTTACGTCAAAGCCCTTTTCCCTTTTGGTGAACTCAGGGCTATAATTCAAATCCAAATAGGGAGTCGCTATCAATTGGTTGAATAAGTGGGCTTCATGATCTTGGTCCGTCTCATCTCCTTTCGGCAAGATGGAAAGCTGGTGAAAACTCTGAATCTCTTGCCCGGAAATGATGGTATACCCCTCCATTAATAACTGCCGATAAGGAACAAAATGGACGCCTCCATCGGACTGTAATTCCAGGCCCAAACGACCTGTCCTCACGATAATTCCTTGTAGGTTACCAGATTTAATCTTTTTCCCTAAAGATAAACCCTTACCTGCTTGGATTATTTTTCCACTTTCATAGTTTCTCAAGTGCTGAAAGCCGGGAATCAATAAAAGGGCTAGCAGAAAGCCGTGAAAAATGGGATTGATAAATACAAAAATGCCTGTCAAAAGAAAAACAGCAATAGGCTCGTAAAGAAACAGGATTTGTTCTATCCCTATCTTAAGGAAATACCCTATCCCCCGCTGATAGCTTGCCTGCTTTAACAAACGCATAAGAAATTGTAGTAAAAAATATCCCCCTAGCAGTACAACTGCCATTATTCCTAAATATCCCCAACTAAATTGCTGCTTTAGTAATTGTTCCATCGCTCAGGAGGTAAATTTTATATAATTCATACGGAATAAAAACTGAGCCACGTCATTAACCGCGAGTTCATTTATTTGTAGCATTCCATCTGCCCGCCGGGTCACTAAGCCAATATTCAACAGCCGCTGAAGGATATGGCTGTAAGAATGTTGGAAAGCAGGGCCATATAATTTACTGAGCCGATACTCATTGGTTTGCTTTTCTAGTAAAATGCTCGATAATAACAATAAGGAATCTGGCCCTTTAAATTCTGGAAGCCCATATATAGATCGGAATTGAAAACGAACCTTTTCCTTATCCCCCTCAATCTTCTCAATGGAAGCAGCCCACAAATTCAAAGCGTCACCAATATTTCCATCTGCGACTCCTATAATTCGCTTGATCAATTTACGAAGTTTTTGGGGGCTAACTTCCATGCCTTTGACGTCTAACAAGGTTTCATGGGTAGCCCCATGTCGAATTAGGATAGCCTCTCCAATTTCCTGTGGTGCCATTCTATTCAGATTGATTTTCGCTTGAAATGCCTGGTCAATCTTAAAGAATGGGTCCATACGTGCCTTAGCCCAATTCGTCATGGAAACCATGAAAAACATATGGTGTGAATGGCTATCGATAAGCTCAAGAAGAGATCGGATATTTTTACCTAAGCTAATGGATGGGCTACACCAGAGTTCTAGGTCATCGATCCAAATCAAAGGCCTGCTCTGAAGGCTATACTTCTTAATAAACTGTAATGCTTCTTCTAACTCATACCCCACCGACAGTTTTCTCCCTTCTACTTCCAATTCTGTTTCAGGCTTAAGCTTTAGCGTATTTTCCGGGAAATACCTATTGGCGACCATTTCTCCGAAAAAAGACCTCCCTGATAACCTAGCCCCCGTCAATATAATGGCACCTCTAAAACCCTTCTTCCAATTGTTGATCAAATTCTCAGTGTGTTGTAGCGGGTCTTTACGTCCTACCCAAAACGATTCTCCTACATAACCTTTTGTCAGAAAAATACTTGAGTAATGCTGATTCTCAGGCTGGGTCTGCCTACTCTGTAAATACCGGACCATTTTCTCCGAGGAACTCAGGCGATCTTCCTCTCTAACTTTTCGTCCAATTTTCCAAATGCGGTCGGTTTGTTTTTCCAACCAATCCTGAGCCCTGCTGTAGAATTCCCCTTGACCAATCCTAAGCGTATTCAAGGTATACTGAATGGGTACAGATAGAAACTCCCGCTTTGGAAAAAAAGCCTTTGAAACCTGAAAGTCCAGGTCCATACGATCCAAAATCTGGTTTTTGAGTAGGGTATAGTTTTCTTCGAATTGATCCAAATGCCTTGAAAAAATATCTAATGAAGGGGAAAAGGATATATTCTTGACAGTAGTTTCATTCAGTTCCTTCATTTCATTTCGAATCAATATGGCACGATTGCGAATATTGATACGGGTCTTTTTTTCCTCCAACTTTATTGAATCAATAAGTTCCCATATCTCATATAGGAGTGGAAGAATCTCAGACTCTAACCACCGCTGCACAGACTTCTGGAAAGGAATATCTCGAAATTGTATTAGTCCATATTCAACCTCTATTGGCACCCTTAGATTCTCTTCAATGGGCTTAATAAGCGCGTCTAATCTTTCACTAAAAACAGGGCCAAACTGGGAGGGATCCTCTTCCAGGGATTCAATGTAGGTCACAATCTTTCCCGGATTTAATTCCTGAGAATCATCTAGGGACTTTGCTATAAACTCTTCAAGGTCTTGAAAGGAGTTTTTGAGTCTAGTCTCTTCTTCCTCACAGTTTTCTATTGCTTCTTCAACCAAGGCATGGATTTTACTAAATGCACCCTGCGTATCCCGAAGTTGGCTATATTCGTCGAAGAGACTCGCACATTGCTTTTGCAGATCGGCCAGTTGCTCGGCATATACCGGCCAAGGATTCTGCTGAAAGGACCAACGTTCCAGTTGTTGCTTTTCTTGCCCCTCTCCCATAAGCATCTCATCCTTTTGCTCACGGAAAAAGGTGTTTAACGCATTGTTGGCCTTTGAAATCACTTCCTTTGAATCAGCCCTTAGTTGATGCAAATCCGATTCGCTAATCTCTTTTTCTAGGAAAAAGAGGTAGGCTTTATTCTGCTCAAAGCAGATATCTCTCCAAAGGATCAAAAAAGACTTTGCCCTATCTACCCAAAGAAAGGAAACTAAATAACACTCCAATACCTCAACACTCATTTCCTTCGGAGCAGGATCGAGCTTCTCGGCACAGTAGCTACCTAATTCAAGCAATTGCTCTGTTATAGGCCCACTGTGGGTGGATAGGTCCTTTAGATAGGTTTCCCATTCATCACCCTGCCAAATGGTTTCAATTGACTTTTGAAGTGATGTAATTACCCTACCCATTTGGGCTTCTAAGAACGTGGGTTCACTCACAAATAATAAATTTCTTGTACTGGAACTTAACGCTTAAAGTTGGCAATATAGGGAATAGAACGGATTACAGGCTTGGAGGAAGGGAAAATCTATTCCATCATAGCACTTAAGGTACTTACCTTTTGGTTCAACAGCTTAATAAATTCAAGGTCTTGCTTATTCTTGAAAAGCCCCTTCCGTTCCAATACTTTTGTATCTAGCATGGATTGAATCTCACTTAGGCTTCCCTTAAAAGTACCCAATTTGCCTTCTACAACGGATAGTTTTCCATTACAATCTTGGAGGTTTGTACTTAGATTTTGAAGTTGAACCAAGCTTTCTGTGTTTGAAGCATCTTGTGCCCCTCCAGCTTGCTGAGCCATAATGGCCTTTACTTGGTTACAGGTATTCAATTCTCCTGTAAGACGGTCGACCTCAGCTTGTAAATCATTTTTCTCTTTTTCGAATTCTCCGGAGGATTTTTCTTCAGCAACCTCGAATTGCAATTGATTTTGTAACCTTTCCATTCTTCCTAATTCCAACTGGGAATAGGCAAATCGGATAATGGAATCGTAGGGCATTAAGGAAGCGGGATATTGATTATTAAAATATGTTCCCTTTACTATATCTAATCGGGTTTTCACTTCTGGGCGCTCTATAACTTTAGTAGAATCTAATTCCAGTTCTGAAAGCTGCTTATTCAGGCTAGCAATCTCCCCAAAACCTTTCACCATAATCTTTAGGCTATCCAGTTCCTTCTGTAGCGCTGTGGTATTTACCTCATTGCTACTTTCCTCTACAACTTTGGTATTTCTATTTACCGAGAAAATCCATATTAAAATCAAAAGTGTTAGCAAATACGTTCCAAATACCGTCAGGAATCCATAGGTCCGAGCATTTCTGTTTCCAACTGCAGGTACGGCCATGATAAAAGAAGGGTTATAGGGTTTAAAGGAGTATCGTAAGGGTTCCAGGCTCATTCTGATAAAAACCTCAGAAACTAGCGTTGAACCGTTTCTTAGTCCAAGGTGTCTATTTCGACACTCAACGTTTGATTTCGGGTACGCATGTCGCCAAAGACACCTGTAACTTCTGTCCAGGAAAAGTCCTTGCTTGGGAAACCTTCCCGCTGATCAAAGAGTTTACTCAACATATCCATATATCCTGCAGCTTTTTCAAAAGAATCTTGGATATCATGGTGTACATACTTAGCCTTTATCAATTGAAGGTGTTTGTCTTTGAAGTCTCTCACCTCCATGGCTTCGCTCAAATAGTTGAGCAGGCGGTTTTTTTCTTCCACTCCCAAGACAGAATAAGATAAAAACATATTTCTCGCCATTTCCTGCAAGAGGGTAAGGGTATATACCGGGGGCGAAAACTCTGCCATATTTTGGAATTTGGGAATCATATTCGCCAAAGATCTCAACATAGATCCCACAATGACCTCAACTACATTCCCCACGAAAATCTGATTGCCCGAAGTATAAGAAGGTTGAGGACTCGATTCTTCTGTGAAATCGAACAGGATCCGATTATCCTCCGCAGGGGCGGGTCTCCCTCCCTGTTTTCTCCTATACTCTCTTATACGTGCAACCGTATGAAGTCCATTATTGTATAATTGTGTCAGTTGCCTACCCCACTGATTAAGGTGGGATTTTAACTGTGGGCAGGAAGCCATTGTAAGAGAAGGGGGAATATACGATGCATCTAATTCTATACTTCCATTTACATTCTTTATGCAGGCTATGGGAAGACTAAATTCATATCCCTGTGGATCATGAGAGGGGCTTACTTGAAATTTTGGCCTTGTATGGGGTAGTCGTGGGGGATCTTCCTCAGGGTCAGGATCACCAAAAGGAATTCTCTCATTGGGCTTTAGCTCTACCTTGATATAAATCTTTTCAGCCTGTTCCAACATTTGACGCAAGGATTGCTCAGAAATGCGAACAGCCTCTTGCTGTTGCATTTCATGGGTAATCTCAACCAGAGCACCGGCAGGAGTAATCGCTTGGCAGTGTACTAAACTGACGACCATTTCCTGGGATTGATCCAACTTTACATATATATCCAGGGAGGTTTTCCCTACTTTTTCTGGAAGTAAGCCATAACTAATACCTGAAAGGAAGGGGTAAACATGGTGGCGCATTTCACTACGCAGGGCATACTCCGTCCCGACAAAGTGATCTTTATTCACTTTCATCCCATCTTGCCAATTAACTGGAAGGAAATTCATGATAGGCTATATGCTTTTATAAGGTTACTCAAAAAATTGTATTTCATCGTCTGGTGTTGCCGATCCGCCACGGTTTCGGTTTTGGAAGGCTTGATCCTGTGTCAACCACTCTATTTCATCCCCTAGCTCTGGCTCCGGACAAGGGTCAGGCTCTGGGTGATCCGCTGGCAATTGTACCCGGATGGCATAGACAGTATCCTCATGCCCTAGGACACTTGAAGCCCTTTCCTTGGGATCTAGTAAAAACCTCCTCCTAGAGCTGAATTTTCTAACTTTGAAGTTCCACCCTATTTTATTCCCCTGGGAATCTTCCGTCAGGTTTTCTATAGGTGCACCAGGATGCCGCTTATTATAATCTGAAACAAACTTGAGGAAAAAGTCTCCAAACGCACCGTCTCTCGGGAAACGAGGAGTTTGAACAATTAAGCCTTCTTTACCCGAATCATAGCGTCTTCCTAATGCAATGGATATTCGAAAGATATTGGAATCAGACAGGTCAAATTGAGGCGAACAGCCTTTTACAAATCGCCAAGTATAATATCGCTTTCGGGGAATCAACATCACCAGATCAAAGGTACGCAACATCATGTATGGAAGGAGAAACCATACACTCCCTTGGATATACCAAAACTCTAATCCGCGATTGGGCCCTGCAAAATAGTCTAGCAACTTAAATGAAAGAACAAAACCTAATAAGCCACTTAAAAAAGTATAAAGGGTAACGAAGGTTTCCCCCTTAAATTGAGCTCGATCGGGCCACTCAAAGTAGGAAAAAAGTATCCATACATGGAGTATCCCTAGTATCAGAAAGCTACTTTGGACAGCAAGAAACACGAAAAAGAGGATATCTTGTGGATGTAAGCCCCAGAGTCCTACCAGGACAAAAAGGATAAAAACGATAAATACATACCACCGAGTTACCTTTTTATCAAATTTGCGATTCTTTTTTTGGCTTTTAAACAACCACATACCGGTAAGGAGCACGAGTATTGCCAATACAACGCCAAAAAGTGCTATGCCTAAAACGGGTGCCTTCATTTAAATTATATCCTTGCTTAATCGAAGTTAAATGTAAGTGCTATATCCCAACCTAGCAGAATAGTCCGTCGAATCCAAATGGAAAGTCTGATCCTCTTCTCTAATCTCGAAGGTGTAATACATGGCGGATTCAAAGGGCAAAAAATACTGAAACAGTATACTCAGGATTCTTTGATTAGACCTTCCTGGAAGAAAATGAGAGATTTCTGAAGCAGGAAGCGGTCCAATATCAACCTTTATCTTGGGAATTCCATCAGAAAAACGGGAGCCTAAGACCATGTTCACCCCTAAAAAACCTTGTCCTAAAGAAGGCAAAGTCTCTGAGGGAACCTCGTACACCTGCTCATGCCACAAACTCATCTCCAAGGGAACTCGCAATACGGCACTCATTACCATACTCACTTTGGGGAGGTTTCCCTTATAGGTAAAGGAAAGGGGAAGAACATTCAGGAGTGCTGTAACTTTTTCCTCGTGCATTCCAGTCGTATCAATTCCCCAAAAGGTCCGCGCGACAATATTTCGGCCTTTTTTACTAGAAAAGCCTGAAAATAGATCTCTCTCCTCTAATTCTAGGAGAATTCGCTGCCGGAAAAACTCTTGTTCAATGGGAAAGAAAAAATTTCGAGCAGCTTCCTCTTCCTTCTCCTGTTCCCTAACCTCATCCCCTATCTCTTTGGCAGTCTTTTTATATTTTCTGTTTTTGGGGTAATGAAACAGCCCTTTGGGCAAGGCATCGTATATCCCCTCTCGATGAACCGGAAAAATAATTCTTTGGAGGGACCCAAAATCATCTTTGTCTAGGGTTATTTCTCCCAAATCCCTTCCCATGCCCCGATTGAAAATTCCCAGTGCCTTAATACAAACCATTTCGAGCGAAGACAACTGGTTTTCAACCAATTCTCCCAATAGGACCTCCATCCGGAGGTCGTTAGGCAGAGCCTCAATTGCTTCTATGAGTTCTTCGGTATTCAAGACTTAGGATTTGAAAGATGAACGCGTATAGGCATAAGGGTTGCAGCTTGCGCATTTAATTGACTTTCCAACTTCTTTCTCACGTATTCCCACTTCTCTAAGTCAAGCGTTTCCCTGGGGATTAGGGTTACTTCCAAGGTCCTTCTAAGGCCTTCTTTTGCGTGAATCCCTATGGCAACACCTGGCTGGATACGAACAGCACGCAATTGGTCCCCCAATTCGTCATAACACAGCGCCTCTATGTCGGCTTTTGTAACTACTCGATTTCGGGTGATCAGGGCGGACTTAAACTCGTGTAAACGCGCCATTTCCTCCTTGGGATCCTGGCCACCTTGTGTCTCTGTTACCAACCTAATACTACCTTTGTCCCAAGGGGAATCACTATAGAGTTCCAGGGTAGTACCTGCTCGGACAAAGTTGCTTGCAAAGCCTTCACAGGACCAATAGCTAACCATTACATTTTCCCTTATTCCCTTGGGAAAAGCTATATATACTCCTGGTTCACTTGCATTCGGCTCTTTAGACTTTCCATTTTTTTGAGACTCCCATAGTTTCCCCTCCATGTCATTCAACGCGCGGTCAATAGTTTTTATATTATTGGAGACTACCCCTCGGCCCAAGGCTGAAAATATGTAGTTCTCTTCACGGACAAATTGTATGAGGTTTTTCAAGACGGCTTTTGCATCTCTATTATCAAAGCGATTTACGCCAGATTTGCGAATGGCATAGCTCTTTACGGAAGTCTCCTTATCATCCAAAATTCGCAAAAAGGGCATTTCCTGGTAAGCTTTCTTAAGTCGAGAGCTCAAAACCTGCTCTATCCCCAGAAAAAACCCTTTGCTTTCGAGTTCAAACAAGTTGATATATGAATTCAGGTTGAAACTTTTTTCCAAAAGTTTTCGGTTGGCAATAGGAAAGCAATTAATCTGGCATAAAGCTTTCTTGAGTACCTGTCGGGCGGTATTTGCATCAAAAAATACAGGAGAAAAACTCATTTTAAACCAGATCAAGGGCTGTTTGAGTTCCCCTAATTCATCGGCATTAAAATACCTGGAGAAACTTGGAGGGAAGGCTTCCCGCTTCCACTGATCTGGGGCTAAGCCCCCTGCCTGCAAAAACTGATCGTTGTAAATCAGGTTGATTTCCCGCTCAAGAGATCGCGCCAAATGAAATTCATCTCCTATAGGATAAGTTTCCCTACTCCTTTCAGAATCCTTTACAAGCGGTAGGCCCCCTGAGACCTCAAGGGTCTGTCCTTGGTGTTCCCAGGAAGTACTCAACAAGAACTCCATAGGATTCACATTTACCTTGGTACGGTCCCAATCCCAGAAAAAGGAAATATCCTCCACTGAAAAATCCTTCTTGGGAACTTCTAAGCCTATCCAAACCACATAGGGATTGAAGGCTTTCCCTGGCAACGTACGGATTAGGTCTCTTTTCTCAATTCCCTCCACCATTTCGTACAAGGTATTGTCTGATGCCATGTACTTCACACTTCCGTTAAACAGGCGAAATTTACCCGTAGGGCTAAAAAAGATATCTTTTTCTCTGTGGTTGGGAACCCAGACCTGGTCCTGGGACTCTGTAACACAGCTGGAACTGATAGATCGAGCGAAAGCGATGCCATGTCCTGGCTTAGAGCCTGTGTGTACTTCAGGTGTAAGTAGCTTGGCCATATGCTCCAACACCCGAGTCCAGGAACCATTGATATCCAGTGAGAGGCGCTCAAACTCACTTGCACAGGCCCCCAAAAGCATATATACCAGCGGATCGAAACCTCCCCCTAAGCGGTTGAGTCGCTTTCCTGTGTAACGTTCATAAATTTTGGCTGCCTCATCATACATTCGCGCCTGAATCTTGGACGCGTCCTCTTCTCTTCTTTGGATTGCCATATAATATAATACCTTTGTTCAAGCTGATAGACTATGAGCCTGGGTCTGATAGGAACGTCCTATGGACATTTTTTCAAGGAGATGGGCATGCCACTGTTCTACCCTAACCCAAGTAAAGGTTTACCCCCACATACCCTCATTCCCTACACCAACGAAACGGGATTAAAATACAAGGTTTCGTAGTAATCGATGGGCTCTTTGACTCCTTTTACATGGACAGTTAACTCTATTTCCAGTTGTTGGTTAATTCTTTTTGCCCCTTCAGGATCTCCCCGTTCCACTCTTACAATAAAGCGTTCGATTTGCTCAATTCGCTTTTCGTGCGTCAAAATGGCTTCTTCCAAAGACTTCTTGATTTCGTCTTTCCACGTATTTAAGTTGGACGGTACCACAAAATCTACCTCCCAAATCTTGCATCCGTAGGAGGGATCAAAGCGAAAGTCTCCCAAACGGGTGGTGATGATCAGAGAAATATGCTGACGAAGCGAGTTTTCCGTACTCACTTGTAAGTTTTGATCGCTTTCCTCAAATAAACTGATGAAAGATAGGGGAATCGAGTAAAAATCAGCCATAGTTAATTCAGTTGGATCATCGCTCCTTTGATAGTAGTAGGGCCAGCAGCTTCTAGCGAGGCCGTTCCATTTGCTTTAGCAGCAAAGGTAGCCTTTGCTTGGACATCGATCTTGGTACCCTGGACATTAACCCCTACTAAACCCTCAATATTTACATCTTTTCCTTTTTCGGTTAGGGTACCGGCAGAAGTATCTAGTAGAATGGACTGTCCGCCCTTAAGGGTTGCTGAATTCGAGGCCTCTACCGTGAAAGCTTCCGTATTGAAATAAGCCGTTTGAGAGGGCTGAAAATCTGCGGTAGTTGTAGTGAGTTTAAATGAATCTGAAGCATTGATATTCATTTCCTTGGTAGAGATATCGATTTTATCTTCCGCATTGATCGACATCTCCTTACAACTTATGCTAATTTTATTTTTTGAGACAATGTTGATGGCTCCTCCATCCCCCATTGTCAAAGTAATGGAGTTTTCTCCCCCTTTGTTCAATATCTTAATCGTTTCATTACCTCCCTCATCTAATAGGATGATTTCGTTCCCACTTTTGGTCTTTATAGCCTTTATATTATTGTCTCCGTCTTGCCAACTATCGCCAGGCTTTGCCTTACCATGATACACACTTCCCATAATGAAGGGTCTATCGGGATGGTTGTATTCGAAGCCCACTAAAACTTCATCCTCTATTTCGGGGATGACAAAATAGCCACCGGAGGCTCCCCCTGCTGTACTAAGTGCACGAATCCAGGGAGTAGTCTCTCCCCCTTTTTGCCAGTACAATTGTACTTTTACCCGACCCAATGCATCAGGATCATGGTTTTCAACTACTTTTGCGGGCTGGACCTGAACATGTGGAATGGAAACCCCGGGATTTGATGGAGGGATAGACGCCTCTGCGGGAATCGCTTCAAATACATTTTGATAGTTTCCATTTCCATCCACCCTATGGGTAATACGGATGATATTAAACTCTCCGTAGTTCTCTAATCCTTCGAGCTTGTTTTCACTTTTGTTTCCAAAGATTTCGGTATGTTTTCCCATACCCAAAGACATATTTTCGCTAGAACCATTCAAGACGACCATTTGGCTGGCATGTTGGCTTCGCTTACTTTTCATAAATGCATCCAACTCTGCTTGGTTCTCGAAGTTGTAAATAGCTTGCGTAAGAGGGGTTGCGGAAAAAAGGCTTTCTGACTCCTCAAAGACGAGCTTCCCATACGTAGAGTCTAAGGTTGATACCGAAGCATCTGCGGCAGCACTTTCTAGCACTTCATTGGTAGAATACTGGTAGGAATGAAAATTATAATTGACGGGGATCATTTGCATACCCAGGTCAAAGGAATGAAGGTCTTTTCCCAGCTGAAGGGGAATAGCCTCTTCTTCAGGGGGCCTTCCAAAGAGCAACTCCATCCCATTAAAGTAAAACCATTCCCCATATCTTTCTGCCAACCGGGCGAGAAAATGGAAATTGGATTCCTGATATTGTACTGTAAAGGGGATTATCTCACCGAAGATGGGATCGACTTGGAAGGGAAGTAGGTTACTGGGATATTCTCCCAACACACTATTCACAATATCTGCTAGGCTCATTTCCGTGAAAGACCGGCAATGAAGGCCCTCATCTAATAATAAAGTAGGGCTTTTTCCTTTCAGGATAATATCACTATCTGATCCGTGATCCCTAGAGAAGCCCAAATGCGTTACCAGGCCATTAAATTCATGGGTACTTGCATCCAGGAACTGCTCAGAGTTTATGCTTATTTTAATGGCTTTTCCAATCAATTCTTTCGATTTATTCAGGATATTCCCCGCGGTTCCTTCAAGGGCTTGGATAGGTACATGTACCTCGAATTCATGATGCCCAAACAATCTTTGGGAAATATATACCTGTCTGTACGGAAATATGGCTGATGCCCCTCCGTCAATCTCTATTTGTGCAATTGCTTTTTTGGCCACGAATCAAATCTTAAGGGTGGATATGTACTGGATAAAGGAAAAATTCCGTTGAGACTATTACCAAATATAGGAGCCACTCACGTTCATGGTTCAGGTATTGGTATAGATGTGAGCTGAGATGACCTAGAAGCCCAATGAAATCTTTTAAGGAGAGTCATTTTAGAATCCTATGCATAAAGCCATGAAGGTAATTTATCTCCCGATTTTCATTGCACCTTTTTGAGAAAAGTACCTCTCCCCAATAGCTTAACTTGGAGAGAGGTTCAGGTTCATCTTAGAGGACGTTTTAGCTTGGCCAGCTATTTTCGTGTTCAGCACCTCCCATTACAATCTTCTTTGCAGAGATAGTCAAGGACTCAACCATCCCTGTGGATCCTTGGGAGCCAAAATCCTCGCGATATCCCACCATATACGCATCTTCAAACTCCAACACCTTCAGTTCGGCATCTTCTTCGGTTTTATTGAAGATCACCTTTCCTGCTTTTCTCGTGTAAGAAGATACCATCCACTCAAAGAAAGAGGAATCTCCAGACGATTCGATGCGGAGGTAAACCTTACCGCCACGAACGTCAGAAGCGGGCTTGCCAAACTGGTCAGTATCGCGTTCAAGGTCATAAGAGCATTCAAGGACACGGTAAGATTCACCGTCAACTTCTAAGGTTGCTTTAAAGGACATTTTTGTTAATTTAGAGGATTAAAGGATTTGTAAAACTATACGGCTAGGGCTTTTTTGCCTTAGCCTATTTCTTCTACTTTGGTATTCCAAACATAATTATCGATTCCCTCACCAGCGGTTCCATCCATTTTTATGGCAAAGGATTTTGCTGGAAAATAAGGGTCTAAAACAACATGAACGAGAATTCGGTCAGGTTGTCCATTCTCTGTATCGGGCTCAAATTTTTTGATCGCAAAGTTTTTGATCAATTTCCCATTTCCCTTGATGCTATTGAGGAATTTTACGATTTGCGTGCGGTAATCATTGAGCATCTTAGGACTGGCATTCTGGAATGCTGCTCGGTTGAGGAAGTCTGTAATGACCTTTCCTACCCAGTCAAATACCATGACCACACTGTAGGTCTTTAAGCCTACATCATCGCCGTTATAAAGGGTCCTTGCAGAGTAGGGCATCACCCCACCAAACTCTTTTACCATGGGTACAAGGCCTCTTTGGTCCAATTGACCAATGTGCTCCTGCAAAAGCTTGAAGCGTACCCCATCTACATTTTCCAGGGTACCATATTCTTTTCCTGCGATAGGCTGTGAGATTGGAACTTCAGGGTTATAAATTTTACCTGCAAGTGCTGCAGAAGGAGGTACACTAATGCTTTCTTCCTCTCCCACATCTTTTTGTGCTTCTCGTCCAATTAGCCAATTACAGGTCATAATGACATTGGTCTTATTGACATCGGGGTATTCTTCGCTATCAAACAGGTCAATTACGCTTTCGTGATCTCCCATATCGCGGAAATCCGTGAGCAGCATGACCTTATTATCATCAGCCATCTTTGACCACTCGCGCAATACTTTATTAGAGCCTAAGAATCCTGGAACAACCATGAGTGAATAGTTGTCTGATTTTCCGACCGTACCATACGCCCATCTCAGCTTTTCCTTGACTGCGCTGCGGAACTGATCCATATCGGGGTTGGAGAGCTGCTCCATACTCGCATTGAGTAGGGAGAGGTTCTTAATCTTATCGGTATTGGCATTCTTAAAAAACAAGGCCATGGTTCGGTAAGACTGCTCTAAATTTCGGGTTTCATCCAAGCCCTTCTTCACATTGGTATTCAACAGGGTTTGAGCCTGCTCAACTTCGGTTTGGGCAGTTTCGATCATTTTTTCTACGTCTTCCGAATTGGAAAGTAGTTCATGCCACTGCTTCAGCCTGTCTTTTAATTCTTTGCGCTTTACCTTATTGCCATCTTCATTGATAAAGATATCTCTCAAAGCTCTTTTGGCAGGGTTTAAATTCTTCAGTCCTTCGACTGTCGCATCTAATATATTGAACCTTCCAAATTTTACCAGTTTCTCCAGGGGTTCCTGATACCGTTCTTCTGGAGATTTCATTTCTTGCTCAGCCATGATTTATCTTGTGTTTTGTTAGTCCTAAAAAATGAAAAATGTGTAGAAGGTTTATTCTTCTGGGTCAATCTCATCCAATTCTTCGATGAAAGACTGAATTGCCTCTAAGTAGGCGGCTTTCGCATCGGGGTCAGCCAAAAGCTTGTGCAATATTTTGATAGACCTGAGACGCTTGATGAAGCCTGCGTACATTTCTTGCTTCGATTGGATAGACTGAAGCAGATCACTCTGTGCGATAATCCCATCACGACCAAAATCTAATAGGGATTCAAAGGCTAATTCTTCAGAAACGGGAACCCCATCTGCATCTTCAAACTGAACCTCTTTCCCAGGCTTAAAACGGTCAAATACATCTGCTATCGTTTGGCAGTCTTCTACAAACTCAGGTTCGGAAGGAGCCTCTTCTGTTAACTGTTGGATGAATAAGGTACGGTTGTAGGGGATATCGGGAACACCTGGTATTCGCTTTTCCTGGATCAACCAGGCACCTGGCCATTGGATATCTCTGTGGTCTTGAAATTTTGCCATGTGGGGTCATTTAGTTAAGGGAAACATATCTTATTGTAAGATCTTATATTAAGTATTCGTTTTCCAGCTTAATTCCTCATTCTCATCGAGGGAAACTGTAAGCATACCTCCTGCTTTTACCTCTCCTTTGATAATCATTTTTGAGATCGGTCTACTCAATTGATTGCGGATTTCTCCTATCAAGGGCCTTGCACCAAACGTGGGATTAAACCCGTCCATTGCTACCTTCTTCCGCGCATCTTCCTGGATTTCCAACTGGATTCCTTGGGCTGTCAGGAGCTTCTTAAGTTTATTTGAATGTATATCAAAAATTTTGAGGATAATCTCTTCAGAGATAGGCGCAAAGGGAATAATATTACTTACCCTGCCGAGAAATTCTGGGCGAAAATAGTTGGACATAATCTCCTTCAAAGGGCCTTCCTCTGGAACATCTCCTTGCTCATAAGCGGAGACGATATGTTGACTTCCAATATTGGAGGTAAAGAGGATAATAGCATTGGAAAAGTCTCCTTCCTTACCCAACTTATCTGTTACTTTGCCTTCGTCTAGAATTTGTAGGAATATATCAAAAACCTCCTTACTAGCTTTTTCTATTTCGTCAAATAGGACAATAGCATAAGGCTGTTTGCGAATTTTATTGACGAGGGCTCCTCCCTCTTCATGCCCTACATATCCCGCTGGGGCACCTATTAGGGCAGAAACAGAATGAGCCTCTTTAAACTCAGACATATCGAAGCGGATTAAGGCAGACTCATCGTTGAAAAGAAAGTTCGCCATCGATTTTGCCAACTCTGTCTTTCCCGTTCCCGTAGGCCCTAGAAAGAAGAAGGAACCCACAGGTTTACCGGGAGCTTTGAGTCCCGAACGTGCTATTTGAACCGCTTCGGCCACGATTCTCAGGGCTACCGATTGGCCAATAACGCGTTTGCCCAGTTCATCCTCCATTTGTAGGAGCCTTTCCCGTTCCTTACTCTGAATTTTTCCGATGGGGATACCCGTAGCATTTGACACAATAGAGGCGATATGAGATGGCTGCACTACCTGAATCTTCTGGGCAGCAAGTTCACGCGCCTCTTGGATCTTCTGGGTTAAAAAAGCTCGAAATTTCTCTGGAGATTCTGAAGCTTCCTTTTCTGCTTCTTCATTTTCTAATTGTGAAGTAAGAATAGGACTCAAGCGATGGTTCATTTGAGATTGAAACCACCTTAGTTCCTTGAAGTAAACTGCAGAATCGTCTAACAAAGGGCCTGTAGCCAATTCGTCTAGTTCCGCATGGAGTGAATCTATTACCTCATCGGAACCTTCGCCCATAAGGCGAATTGCAGCCATGGTCCGATCCATTAAATCGACAGCCGTATCTGGCAGGCTTCGCTCGCGAAGGTAACGCTGAGCCATTTTTACGGCTTGCTCAACACCTTCTTTTGACAATTCCAATTTATGGTGTGCTTCGTACTTAGGAAGAATCGCCTGAAGCATGCGAATAGCGGTTTCCGTATCGGGCTCCTCAACTTGAAGCATTTCAAACCGGCGGCTAAAGGCTTCATCCTTTTCTACATATTTCCGGTACTCTTCATTGGTAGTTGCGCCTATAACCGTGAGTTCTCCTCGGGCTAATTCGGGCTTTAGCAGGTTGGCCGCTCCACTACCTACTGAACCACGTGGGTCCAGCAACATGTGAATTTCATCTATGAACAGTATGGCCTTATCTAATTGCTTTACTTCTTTGATAATTTTCTTCAAGCGGTCCTCTACTTCTCCTTTGTAGGAAGCACCTGCCACGAGTGAACCCACATCCAATTCCAATACCTTTGAATTCTTTAAGGTTCCCGTAACTTCATCATTTACGATTTTTAAGGCAAATCCCTCCACTAAGGCAGTCTTTCCTACTCCAGGTTCCCCAACAATCATTACATTGGGTTTGGTTCTGCGGCTAAGGATTTCAGCCATTTTCCGAATTTCCCCCTCTCTCCCAATAATTGGATCTATCTTTCCTTCTTTTGCCAAAGCCGTCTTGTCCACACAAAACTGTGCAAGGGTCTTTAGCTTTCCCTTGGCCTTAGAGGTAGCCGTTGCAGTCCCCCCTCCATTGGAAAAGGAGGATAGATCAAAGGCTTCGGGTTCAGGAGCAGATTGGAGATGAAAAGCCAGCAACTCGTTCTCAGTGAGCGGAAAAGACTTTAATTGATCGGCTTCATAAGCAACTCCTGGCCGGATGAGTGCAGCTAGGGCACTCAATGGTGAAATCTGATCTTCTGCGAGCTTTAGCCGAACAATGTCTGCCACATCCATGATCTTTCGGGCCTTACTATCAGCTTCTGGCGCCTCGCTCGATTGCATAGACTTTGGAAAATTCTCTACCTTTATTTCTGCCCAATCTTTCATATAAGCGACATCAACCCCCCAAGAATCCAACTGATCCTTCAGACCAACATCGTCATGTAACAAAGCCTTTAGCAAATGACTCGCAGAGTATACATGATGCCGGTACGACTTGGCAATAGATTGTGCCGTTTGGGTAGCAAAAACTAATTCAGATGAATATGGGAGGGGCTGAAGCATAGGTTGAGGGTTGATTCTGGCTTTTAGGTTGCCTAAAAAATGAAATGAAATTGAGAAAAAGAACGGGACAAAAATTTGCACTCCTAGCTTAAGGACGAATCATTTCGCACAATTACCTTCGAACAGAAAACTTTTCTGAATGACTCATACATTTATTAGGCCTAAGGTAAATTGCTAAATAATTTTTAATTATACAATCTGTCGAAGCAAGCAAGTCGGTAAATTTTACATATGTAAGTAATTTCTAAATTTCCACTCACATAAGTATTTCTAAACTATGGGTCCTTCATAGAGTTTTGCGTGTTGGGACATATATTAAAGCTTCAAATTGAGTATCTTTAACCGGTTAGATGAAGGTCTCTTTGTACGCTCCTTGATGAATATTCACAGCCTGTCAAAAAACCGCTAATCCACTTTTATACAGCTGTGCGTATATCCTGTGGTAGAGTTGTGAAGATGTAACTCTGACCAGCTGTAAGTATTTGTACTTCTGTATTTTCGTATCTTGATCTGATTCTCTTGCCAGTTGGCCCAGTACTCATCACACTTTCCACCTCTTCTGTCCAAAGTCCTGATATGGCATTAAATTGTCCTTCTCCTTTCCATCGAAGCCTCTTTACGTCAAATACAAGATAAATATTCGTAGATATTCGTTAGGGGCTATACATGACTTTCAATTGGATATTTTAAATATACTGATTTACGAAACTTACGATTCATCTAATGTTGCGATAAGCACTAATAATTCATTCAACAGTCTATTTTCTTGTATGACCTGTTCCTTAAATGACCTATAATGAAAAGGTGTATTATCCAATTTTTTAAAATACTAATCCTCCTCTTCACCCTTCATAAAGATGCATTGCCGTATTGCTGCACAATTTGTTAGGAAAACCTAACCTGTAGCAGTAACTTTTTTGAACTTTCAAATTATTGTATGCAAATTCATTAGGAACTCAACCGCATAACTCCTCCCATGAAATATAAGCTCTCATTCATTTTTTGCAGACAGCCGATTTTTCTTCTTTCCTTTTTCATGGGTCTCTTCTTTTCTCTTTCCCATTTACAAGGACAACCTGTGGGAAGGACACAAGCTGTTCCGATAAATTCCTTTTTGAATGGAATTTTCCCTGCCGAAACCCCTGGAACTGCCCAAGGAGATGCGCGCTATGAAGTCGAAAATGCCTTTCCAAAGCTCACTTTCATAGACCCAGTAAAAATGCTGGAAATGCCAGGCAATCGATTTATGATTATTGGTAAATCAGGGCACGTCTGGATGTTCGACAATCGGCCAGACGTTTCGGTAAAAATCCAACTCCTCAACCTAAAATCTCAGGTAGCAATTGGGGAAGATGGAGGTATGTTAGGAGGCGCTTTACACCCCGAATTTGGACAATCGGGTTCTCCAAATGAAGGATATTTCTACCTATGGTATCGCTATACTCCAAGAAAAGGAACAAATGGAGATTTTGGATATATGCGCCTCTCTCGATTTACCTTTGATAAAGAAGATGAGCGGGTGGATCCCCAATCTGAGTATGTACTTATTCAACAATTCGACAGGCATGATTGGCACAACGGGGGGGATATGTTTTTCGGCCCAAAAGGATTTCTGCATATTGCTGTGGGAGATGAAGGGGGTGCAAGAGACCAATTCAATGTCACACAACAAATTGACAAATGGCTGTTCTCCGGTGTGTTGCGCATTGACGTAGACGAGCAAGGGGGAGCTATTAGCCATCCGATACGGAGACATCCCCGTAACCAGACTAATCCTCCTTCCGGGTGGCCTGATAGTTACACCCAAGGGTATTACATTCCCAACGACAATCCCTGGCAAAATGAGAGTGGGAATATTTTGGAAGAATTTTGGGCTGTGGGACTTCGAAGTCCACACCGGATGACCTATGACGAAGAAACAGGAGATATCTGGGTGGGAGATGTTGGGCAAAACCAGCAGGAAGAGGTTAGCATTGTTAAGAAGGAAGATAATTTGCAATGGCCTTACAAAGAGGGAACAGCCAATGGGTTTAAAAGCAAGCCTTCCAATCTTATTGGAAGAGACAAAGCCCCCATATTTTCCTATGGGAGGGGAGAAGGCCAGTCCGTAATAGGAGGCTATATGTACCGGGGAGATAAGTATCCAGAACTAAAGGGAAAATATATTTATGCTGACCATGAAACCCAAAATGTTTCTATTTTCACTCCAAATGAAAATAAGACAGGGGGAAGGAAGGAGTTCTTGCTCAATATCCCCATAGAGGGAGTGAGTAACAAGGATGGTATTTCCTCCTTTGCTTTAGACCAAGCAGCTACTATCTATATACTTGATTTATTCGGAACCGATCGGGATGGAGCGAAGGTTAGGAAGCTGGTTCGTAAAGGGGGAAGTATACCCGACCCTCCCAGAAGGCTTTCTGACCTGGAAGTTTTTACCAACATGGAGGAATTGACCCCAGCCAATTACCTCCTCCCTTATGAGATAAACGCTCCTTTCTGGTCAGACGGTGCGCTGAAGAAGCGATGGATTATCCTTCCCAACGATGGCAGCTACGATTCAGAGAATGAGCAAATTGAGTTCAGCAGAACCGGAAATTGGGACTTCCCATCTGGTACAGTCTTAATCAAGCATTTTGACCTCCCACTGGATAGAAGGGACTTGAGTAAGACGCGTAAACTCGAGACCCGATTCTTTATCTACAGCGACGAAGAAGAAGCTTACGGATTGACCTATAGGTGGAATGACGAAGGGACCGAAGCCTTCCTACTGACAGATGGGGAGAGTGAATCCTTCACTGTACTAAATGAATCCGGCCAGGAGGAGACTCAAACCTGGCTATTTCCCGCTCGCCAACAATGTATGAGTTGTCATAATCAAAATGCAGGCTATGTTCTTGGGGTGAGAACGCGTCAGATCAATGGCTCTGCGCTGTACCCTACTACCCAGATCGAGGCGCACCAATTGGAAACCTGGGACTTCCTGGGAATCTTTGGGGAGTCCTTGGGTAACTTGGCCCATTTAGAAAAAAATGATCCTTTACTACAAACTCAAAATAGCCTAGAATTTCGAGTAAGGTCCTATTTGGATGCCAATTGTTCCTATTGCCACCAACCAGGCGGCGTTTCTGGCGCATTCGATGCCAGAGGAGTCACCCCTCTTTACGAACAAAACCTCATACATACAACAGTCATCAGTAACAGTTCTCCACCCGGTGCACAGATTCTCATACCTGGTAATCCTGAGAACTCTCACCTTTGGGTGCGAAGTACTACAGCAGGTACCAATGCGATGCCTCCTGTTGGAAGGAATGTGATAGATGCTCCCTACATAACCCAACTATCCGAATGGATCACAGAGCTAGACCCTAGTCTACCTGCTAATATTTCCGAAGGTTGGTACCTACTGGCAGCCAATGAGGATAGCCTGGTACTGGGTCTGGAATCTCAAACGGGCTCAGAAGGTGCAAATATTGGGCTAGATGACTTTTCCAACCAGTCTTCCCAAATCTGGTTCCTCCAACATCGGGGAAATAGAAAGATTAGCCTTCGCGCACGCCATAGCAACCAAGAAATTGCCTACCGAGACATGGAAAGTTCGGAAGGGAGCCAAGTAGTACAGGAAAAAGACCGAGCCCTTCAGGATCAATACTGGTATCCATTCCGAGTGGAAGATGACCAGTATGTACTGCGGAATGTTTATAATGGCTTGTATTTAGGAACAGGTACAAATGGTCAACTTTCTTTATGGGTTGGATCTCTCTCAACTGCCACGCGCTGGCGCCTCCTACCCTACCAAGATACGCAAGTATCTTCCTGTCTAGAACCCTCGACGAGCTTCCTATCAGACCTTGACTGGTTAGGAGAAGCTGAAAATGGTTGGGGACCTGTAGAACGAGACCTAAGCAATGGGGAAACAGAACCCGAGGATGGCCGCACCCTCCAAATTAATGGAACTGCGTACGAAAAGGGATTGGGTGTACATGCTTATTCCGAATTGCGCTATGCGCTGGATGAGAAGTACGATGTCTTTACGAGTGAAATTGGGGTAGACGATGAAACCTGCGGAGGGGCAAGCGTTCAATTTGAGGTATTCGTAGATGAACTTCTAGTATATACGAGTCCTTTGATGAGAAAAGGCGAAAATGCCCTTCATATTGAAGTGCCGGTTTCAGGGGCTCAGGAATTACGGCTTGTAGTCAATAATGGCAGTCCTGCACTTGCAGAAAACTCTAAGTCTTGCGACCATGCCAACTGGGCAAACGCACGGCTTTTGAGCTGCTTGCAGCCCGAGGTTCCAGAAGATACAACCGATATCAGTGTAAGTCTCGACACAGAAATCCTTCCTTCTGTCCGCATCTATCCCAATCCTGCTTCCGAGCGGATACAGGTTTCTTGGGACCAGGGTCAGGTACAAGGAGAAGTACACGTTGAGCTGATTTCACTCGATGGAAAGGGTGTGTTGAGACAGGATAGTAATCAGCCTGTTGAATTATCGGTCGGAACGCTTTCCAGGGGCCTCTACATCCTTCAAGTCATGCAGGGAGATAAGGCTTATCGAAGCAAGGTCTTGCTTCAATAGCAAAAAGAATTTTGTTATTGAGTAGGGACAACCTCAACCATTCGTTCACAGGAGGGTAACTCGGCAATTAGACCTTGCCCAGTCTCTAAGGCTTTGCCCATACGGGCATATCGTCCGAGTAGGCCCTTCAAACCGAAAGGTACTATTTCCTCCCCCATATTGAGATTGAATTCCTGCAGTAACAGGGACACCCAAAGCATTTGCCATTCCTTGAAGAAGGTTTCTTCCTCTTATGCCTCTCCCTACCCTACAGCCATTTAATTCTACACTTCCAAAGGGTAAAAATAACGGACGAAGTCTTTCTAAATAACGATAAAATCCGGGTCCATAGCGGTCAACAAAGGCAGAGCCTGAGTCCGTTACTCCAGAAGCCACGATCATGTGGCCAGGGGAACCGTGACCGTGAAAGCGCAGCAAGACTACATTCCCAATCTGCCCTTGTGCCAGTACTCGGTCTACCACTTGAGGGGCTCCAGAAGACATTCCATAATTTACAATTGGGTCCCCTCCCTGTCCAGATATATCCTGATGGTCCAATATATCGGGGTCTGTTGCATCGACTGAATCGAGAATCTGATAGCGAGGGCGGTTGAGGGCCCGCCAGGTGGTATTTCTGATTTGTCCCGAAGGATCGGAGGTCTGGAAGGCCCGTACAGCCCGCTGGGTTTCCCGTCCAAATATCCCATCAACTCGGATGTAGGAATCCGCGTACCGATTGATCAACATCTGAGCAACGGCAACTGTAGGTAAGCGATCTCCTCGCCTAAGAATAATCATAAAAGGCTTGTAGCAATTAGATGCATAATATAGGAATTTTATAGCGTCTCTTCCTACAAATTTTCATATCTGCATTTAGGATTCCCCCCTACCACCAGTAGGAAATTTAGCCATGTACCTTTACCTACTCGCCAGCAGCGCCTGGAGCAAGCCACGGAGCAATTGAAGGTGCATTTCCTCCCGTAATTTGGAATAAATGCCCTCTATTATCCATCCGAAGGTGGTAGGAGCGGTGGTTGACTCGTAGGGTTATGTGCATGGTTTTATCAGGGTTACGCCCCCCTCCTCCAAATCCTCCCTTGTGGGGTCCTGCTGTGATCTGCCAGGGATTATCTGCCATTTGTTCGAGCAAGGGACGCGCCTCTCCTTTTACTCCCGGATGGCGCGATCCCGCACAACTGGCTACAATGAGTTCTACTACCTTGCGTACATTGATGGTTCTGTCTGGGGCGTACTGCCCTGCGCTACGGCCCTTTTGGCGAGCTCGGTAACTAAGGTCTGATAGGGTTCTTGACATGGTATTAAAAGGTTAAGAAATTAATATTTAATGCGTGGGAAATAATCGTATCTAGTTTTTCGATAATTCGTCTTTAGATGGTTACCATCACTAGCAGAATTGTATTTTTCTACGACAGTATTTCAGCTAGAAAAAAATGCGCTTGACAAAAGAACTAAACACCTAATCTTGCCATTTCGTATTTCAAGTGAAACGTTAAGGTCCCGGTATGGCTACTAGCTAGGTTTACCTGTATTTGTTTACCACATCTCAAAAATGCCTTCATGGCTTCATTTTTAATTGGGAAGGGGGTTTGTTAGGGTAGACGCTATCGTCTAATGGGCTCATCCATACGTGCTCGAAGACGTTGGGAAGCCCTCGGGAATATCAAAGGATTTCCTGTCTGTACGCCTACTGAGGACATCATATTGTTAAAGAACCTTATGGCTACCCGCATTCTTCGGCCCATTGCAGGATCAATGTATACCACTTCATCTCGTTGGTTTTGTTCCCTACCTATAACCAAAATGGCATGAAAGCCTTGACCATTCCAATTTCCAATGAAGATGTAAGGGCCATGTTGACGCAATTTTTCCTCCACTAAGTCTGTGGTCCAACTACCGAAAGCGGGTCTACTTGGAAGACCCTCGAAACCCGTTAATTGTTGTAGGTAGCGGAGCCCCCTCGCGGTCATAGGAACCCCTCTTTGGTACCACTCGCTAGGATGAAGGATGGTATGTCGCTCCCAACGCCTAGGATCTTCTGCATACTGCCCTATCGTTTCTCCTGCTAAATAGGGAGGGCTTTGCACCCTTGGGAGTCCAGGGTTATACCTCGGCATAAAAACGGGGTTCAAATCCCAAGGAGAAGCAAAATTACGACCCGAATAGCTCAAAACCATCTGCATACAGGCCCACCAACAAGAATTAGGGGATAGCTGGCGAATGGGGGGTATGTTGAGGAGGATGGGCAAAATTAATTTTTTATTTCAACTGTAAGGTAAATTATCCATTTTCAATAGTCCTTTCAAATTCTGAATCTGACTGAGCCATAGCAGTCCCTCCTTCAGGATCACTTTCATTATGGATTACTGTAATTCCAGGTTCTCCTCCACTATCATCCTGTCTATACACAGTTCTTCCCCGATCTAATGAAACGGTCCGATCAGCATTGAGTACTACACCATCAATTATATCAGCCATATCTTCTCTATCTTCAGCCCCCAGTTCTTCCGCATGTTTATCGAATGTATGATCATTATTTGCAATTTGTTGGCCAATTGTTTCGTCCGGCCCACAATCTTCATTTATAAGTCCCAAAGGATCAAATAGGTACAATGGATCTTTCACATAACTATACAACTTGAATCCACCCAAAAGTCCTATTGGATCCCTGCTTAAATAAAATCCCCCTTGAGGTTCATAATACCTAAACCTATTATAAGATAATCCGGTTTCCTTGTCTTCATATTGACCTGGAAAACGGAAGGGACATGACTCTTTGTTAACAGAGTTTTCTCGTTCACGAAGCTGTCCAAATACAGAAATTTCCCCTTCCCAAGTTATTTCCCCTAATTGATTGTACATAGCTACTGGTGTACCCAAGTGATCAGTAATCACACCATGTTGACCTGTATCACTCAACTTTACTAGAGGTGAAAAACGTCCAGGTTCAAATATCCATGTACTAATGCCCATATTTAGACTATAATCATTTTTCTCCTTCAAAGTAAGCACTGGAGAGAGGGTTTCAGCCCCAGATTCTAGGAATATTATACCTGCCTCTAATCCATTTTCTTTTTCCTCTGAATTCTCAGTATTTAATTCTGAAACATGGATGAAGGGATTCATAAAAATTTCACTGAATACACTGTCAGAAGACTGGTTCGGCTTAACTAATTCAATCCATTCATGTAAAATTTTATTTCCATCCCAAGCCCAGCGTGTAAGAGTATCTTTAAACCTTTTGGCAACCCTACGCCCCATGGCGTCATACACAAAAGATACCTTCTCGCCGTCTGGCCTTTTTACTGATCTAAGAAGGCCATTGGCATTCCATTCATAAACCCAGATGGTTTTTCCGTCAATTCCTATTTTTTCTATTAGATTACCTTCTAAATCATATCTATATTGAAAGTCTTCTGATTCCCATAATTGGCCTCCAGGTCCATACTTCCTACCATCTCTTCTTTCATTTTTAAATAAATTTCCTACTGCATCAGAAACCCGCCACTCTTTCTTTCCATCACCATAATTGGCTGAAACTAAGTTTCCAAAAGTATCATGCTTGAATTTGGAATTACCCCACTTACTATCATGAATCGTTAGGATACGATTAGGACTAGTCCAAGTATACAGCCTTTCCTTTTCCAAATTATCTTCTGCAGTTTCAATTTTATGCTGAGAAGGTCGACCTACCTGATCTCGCACCCAAATAGACCTAACATCACCTGGTAATATTCGTTCAATTTCCAGACCAAGTTCATCATGCTCAAATTTTGCTTCCCAACTGGCTTCTTCTGATTTTACCTCTATGCCTTTTACCTTCCCAATTTGGTTTCGTTGGATAGTTACTTCTGTACCTTGTGAGGACTTATACGCAATTCTTTGACTTGCTGCATTGTAGACTGATTCAACTTCAAAACTCCCTTGAAACTCTCTTAAGATATTTCCCAAACCGTCCCGTTCAATTTCCACTTCAACATAATTGTTTATTGCTTTTAAAAGCTTTCCATCTTCTCGATAAGTATAAGATTCGATACTTCCATCTGAATACAATACTTCAAGGATACGGCCCATAGTGTCATATGCATAAACTGTATACAAGCCACTTGAACTTTCCACTTCCTTTAGCCAACCTACTTGATTACGCTTATAAAGCTTTGTAAGTCCATCAAAACCATATTCAGCTTTTACCTGCATATTTTCGTCAAGTTCAAATCGATATATATGGCCAAGTTCATTTTGGATACCCAATAAATTTCCTTCTGTATCATAAGTAAATTCTAGTCGAATTCCGGCTTCCTCCCGTGCCTTAAGTAAATTCATCTGGGTATACTCAAATTTCACTATCCGATTTAAATCTTTCCCTATTAATACATTACCCTCTCCATCGTAAACAAATTGTCGAATATTACCATCTGGATTTTTAACTTTAACTACCCTACCCAAATTATCAAAGAAACGGTTTCTTTTATTCCCCTTAGGATCTATTGTTTGAATAAGTCTCCCTAGCTGATTGAATGATCTGATATAGGTGGAGCCATCTGGTAATACAAATTCTGAGAGTTCATTCTTTTCGTTAAATTGAAACTGCCAAATTCCTCCCAATGGATTTACTAAGGATGCAAGACGCCCACTTTTATAATTATAAGCAGTATTATTCCCCTCACAATCAACTCTCGAAATAAGCCTTCCCTTACCATCATATGTCCAAGACCATGCTCCTCCATTTTGATCAATTGCCCCTGTAAGGAGACTTCCTTCATACACCATTTGGATACTTGTCTTGTCTGGAAAAATCGTTTCTGTTTTATTTCCTAGGGAATCATAGGTGTGAGAAGTAACATACCCCATTGCATCTACTTCCCGTATGAGCTTGGACTGCTCATTAAAGGTCTGGTAGGAAGCATTTCCTTTTGCATCTACCTTTTTCCAAACCAATCCCCGATCATCCCAAAAATATTGCGAGGTATGACCCAAGGAATTGGTAACCTTGGTCCATTGCTCTTCCAAGTTGTATTCCAACGCGTGATTGTAAATCCCGCCATCTCCCCAGGTTCGGATACAACGACCCGAAGAATCCATCTGGTCATATTGGAAATAAAAGCTCAATCCGTTTCGATTGGTTTCTTTAACCAGGAGATGGTTTTCGTATTCGTAGCTAAAAGGTTGATTTAGAGCATCCCGAACTGTAATGCAGTTTCCAAACGCATCATATTCATAGGATGTCAAGTTGATCCATTGTCCTTCTATATCGGGATGAGGGCCTTCTATTTTGAGAATTCGGCCCTTGCGATCGGTTGTGACAGGTAGTTCGCGGTTTCCCGAATCAATAATCTTTGTAAGACGATTCTGTTTATCATGCTGAAACTGAATTCCATGCCCACTTGAGTTTTGAATTCTTTTTAAAGGTAGAACTCCTTCCTCTCCTGTATCATCAAAAATGATCTCTTTACTCCCCTCCGCCTCTAATCCAAAGTGATACTCCAATTGCCGATCATCCTTCATAATATAGGCATTCCCCTCCCTTTTCAAGCTGAGTTTTTCATGAGGATTGGTGTAGCTATCTCCTTGAAAGAGGGGAGGGAAAATCACCGGTCTCCCATCTGCCATCCTTACTACAATGGCATCCTCCTCAACTGCTATGCTTAGATCATAGATACAATGCCACCCTCTACCCATAGGGCCCTCATATACAGAAGTAGATTTCCATTTTCTTGTCCACTTAAGAGGAACTGGACCTGGAAGGCTAAAATCTGTTCGTTCGGTATATACTTTTCCTGTAGCGATTACAACAGGGTGCCCTGTAACCTCGCAAATCTGGTCATGGGCCATATCTCGAACAAAGGAGTCGGCAGGAATACCCAGCCTATCCATTGCTCTACCTGCAGCGTTATGAATTCGCTGAGAGATTCCTTTCACGAAATTTGATTCCCTAATCGCCGACATCGCTCGATTAAAAGCCTTCAACATAAGCTGATTAAGTGAAGGAACCGGGGGGCCACCTACCAGTACTAGGGGGCCACCTGGAATAGCCATAATCACGGAATTGGGAAAAGGGGGAATGTCCTGGCAACTTTGGGTCATGCAGCCGAGAAAACACATATGTTCCTGATCTGCCCGAACAGTAAGGCTCCCTAAGAAAGCCTCGCATTCATTATCTGGGGGTTTTTGAAAGGGCCCTCCAATAGGAATATGCGGAGGCGCAGCAATGCCTTTGGAAGTAATAATGGAACGGGGTAAGCCATTCACATTTACATGGGCAGGGCCAGAAGGAGGAGGATTTATGCCTAACTGCTCTTTTACAAAGCTTTTCGCATCTTCAATGAGTTGGTTGATCCGTTTGGCGGGATTGAACTTATCCATTTCCTTATTGATCCCATCAATCACTGCCTTGATTTCCAGTACTGGAGTCAAGTCTAGCCCCATGCTGCTAGCAGCACTCATGGCCATTGCCTTCATATCATAGTCATTGGGGTCAAACATCATCCCAACAAAGGGGTGAGGAATTGGGGTGGGAACAGGCCCTCCTGGGGTTGGGATCATGATGATATGGACATCGACCCCCATAACAATGTCAAAGTGTTTGGCAGCTATCATGGATTTTGTGCTTCAAGTGGTTTTTCCCAGTTTTTTCCGAGTTTGCTATCGAGTTTTTGATACAAGGCATCTACATTCTTACCATCTTCTAATTCCTTGTCCAACCGTATTAGGGCCTCTCCAACATAGGGTAGCGTAGAATCTTTCACCTGCTCGGCTTCCATCTGGTCTGTTACCTCAAGGGCTTTTGTGTAAGCATCGTAGGCTTCAACCACAGCCCCATGGGTGTCATAACAGAACCCAGCCATACGCCAGGCTTCCAAGCTTTGTCGATAGTTTTCTCCCAGGTGTTCGGGAATTCCTTTGTAAAGAGTAGCAGCCAATTCAAATTCTTGCATTTGTATATGGGCAGCCGCTTTAGCAAATAACACATTGGGCAGTAATACTGCAGCAAGTTGATTTCCCTGATTTTTTTCTGCTCGAGCAAGCTTTTCAGCCTCATCGTATTCAACCAAGGACTTTTCAGGCTCTTGCTGGTTCATCCAGGCTGCTCCCAAGGCAAAAAGGACTGATATCTGTAAATGTGGCCAATTCTGGTCTATACAAATTTTTATGGCTTTATCTCCTGCTGCGCGTGCTTCCTTCATCTCGCCTTTTGCCCCAGCCTTGGTAAGGTCGATAAAGTGATTCCGATATTGGGTTCCTGGATCATCTGGACTTCCTGCAGCATTGGAAATATCTTTCATGGCCTGATCCATGTTCAGCTCAGGCTCAACAACCTTCACCCTCACTGAAAATTCTTCCGCCAAGTCCAAGTACCTAGGCTGGGTAATGGAATCCAACAGCATGAATCTTACCTTATTTTCCCACTCTGATTCCAGCGACTCTTTCATCCATTCTTTAAACTCCTGGAAATCTGTTACAGATTTCGGTGTAAAATAGGCTACCACATAATCTTGTAAATCAGGAATCCCTTCCCAAAATTCAGAAAGGGTCTTCAGGAAAAAAGCTGGGTCAAAAAATACAATTTTTTCAAAAGCTGGAGGAGCCCAATGGAAGGGAATCTTTCCCTCTTCATCAGAATTTCGGTAATCTGTCGCTAAGTCGTACAACTCCCGATACAGGGCTTCGTCATAAGCTGCTTTCCCTTCGAAGGCAGGTTCAAATTTTATAAATAAGTCAGGGTAATCTGCGTGAATAGTAGTTTCTGTGTCAAAAAATGCATCAATCATGGAAACTTCATCGTGTTCGAGAAGCCACAAACACATTCGCGCTTCAGGATCTTTGCGAAATTCCTCATACTTCTTTTGTACTATCTTGTATTTCTCCTGGATGATGGCATCAGTGGGACCTGGCATGACTAAGAATTAAGCGTAAAGAATTGCTTGAAATTAGAATGGTGAAACAGTGAAAATGGAAGGGAACAACAAAAAGACAAGGCCAGTTTATAGAGGGTGTTTTCAAAAATGTGCTGGGTTTTACTAACAACAGAGATCTATTTAATTACCTATAATTTAGCAGAATCAACTATTTTTATCAAGGGAGTTTTGGATTTTTTTTAACTTATCCTTCCATGAAAAAGAAATCTGATATAGAGTTTTTATCAGAGACGGAGGAATCGGACGAAATCCTTTTTTTTGAGGAAGAAAAAGAAACGCCTACTATTCCTTCAAAGGGGAGAACGCGCCCGAAAATTCCCTCCTTTAAGGTCAACCTACAACCTCTCCAAGGGCTTGTGGGTCGCCTGAAATACCAGTTAGGCAATAAAAGTGTCCAAAAAACCCTACTGATAAGCCTTGGATGTATCATTTTGGTGGGTGGAGTAATAGGGTTGGTTTCTGTTTTCATCACCTTAAATACCGCTTCAAAGGAAAAACCCCGAGAAAAAACGCCTATTGCATTTGATGTATTTGATCCTTCCCAGTATGAACTCAGTACGGCCCAACTGATCGATCAAGATCAAAAATTGACCTCATTTTTTCTCGAACAGCAATATTCGGATGAAGCTGTGATACAAATTGCAAGTTCTTGTAAAAATTTGGGAATTGATCAGATTGAGAAGGATGCGGAATACCAATTGGGAGTTCATCCAGGGACAGGGGCACGGATTATGGTATACGATCTGCCAGTGTCAGGGCGCTTTTTTATCTTTGCGAACCAGGCTCCCTGGGTTAAAGAGCGGAAAACCGACATCGTCATTGGGAAACGAGAGTGGTTGTTGCGAGATAGTCTCCTACACACGTTGGGTAAAACGGGTACTGGAATCCCCTTGGATATGGTATTCGAGTTGGAAGAAATACTTTCCTGGACGGTGGGAATGAAAGAGCTGAAACGAGGCCACCGAATTGATCTCCTTACGGAAATCCGAAGAATTGGGACACAAAACGTCGGTAAAGAAAATATCCTTGCCTTGAAGGTTGACATGGGAGGAAAACAGATAAAGGCCTATAAATTCTCCTTGGGGGGGAAGGAAGAATTCTACAATGAAGAGGGAATTCCTCTGCGTAGACAATTCCTTCGCTCTCCCATCAAGTATGGCATTATCTCGTCCAAATACAACCTTGAGCGCCTCCATCCCGTGCTGAGGCGGGTACAACCCCATAAGGGAACCGACTTTGCTGCCCCAGAAGGCTCAGACATTTATGCTATTGGAGCAGGAAAAGTCATCCGTAAGGGATTCACCGCAGGCAATGGCAACTTCGTAGAAATTGAGCATGATGGGACCTATTCTTCTATGTACCTCCACATGAGTCGCTTTGTACCTGGGATGAAGAAGGGAGACTATGTCGAGCAAGGACAACTTATCGGCTTTGTGGGTTCTACGGGTCTTTCCTCTGGTCCTCATGTCTGTCTGCGTTTCAAACGCTGGAAAAGCCAAATCGATATTCTTTCGGCGACCTTTGACAAGCCCTCCAGGCTTTCTGACTGGCAGTGGGAAGCCTTCCAAATCCATCGGGATAGCCTGGAAATCCGCTTGGATCAGCCAGGAGTTTAGGGAATACTGGAGTTAAAGTTGAACCCAGAAGAGGATTTGTGAAAGTTCATATTCAAACTTAAGGAGCTGAAGCTTATTCCTTAACCAATCTCAAATACATTCTAATTGATGGAGGGGTATCTGCCGCTAACTGCTGGTTTCGCACCACATACTGCGTAGGCACTTGGGTTAACCCCAAACGTTCTGCAAAAGCCCTGCTAAGCGACTCAATCTTCAAGGCTCCCAAACTCCCCATACTCAGGGTAGCATTTTCTTCCAGTTCTTCACTCTGTTCAGCGAAATTACCTGAGGGAAGACGCTGGACTGTATAGGCAAGGGTCCGCGGACCTTCGTAGTAACTCGCTTCGCTAGATTCTTCTAGGTTCTTAGGAGTCGTAAATGAGAAGGCCACGCTGTCGATAGATAAATTTGTCTCACTAGTGGACAAGAGCGAAGAAATTTCTCCTAATAAGATGCGCTCATAAGGCGTATTGGATATGTCATACGCGACGCGGTTATCGTCATACTCAAAATACAATTCGGATTGATCAAATGAAGGGGTATTCACCATACGGGGTCGAATTCTGGAGCTGAGGCCCATGTCTGAGAGTTTCTGGGTCCAATAGTCTGTTCGCTGCCAATCTTCTTGACCAAAGCTGGTAGCCACAGGAGCAGAATCTCTATCAGGCCGTGTTCGTGTAGGTCTTTCCCCAGGAGATGGTAGGACTCGCTCACCGAAGGGTACATCCACTGTAGCATCTACACTCTGCCCAAAGGGGCCAAAGGGTTCGTAGGCTAAGGTAAGGGAAGCCTTATTATTTATCGCTATGCCAATAACTCCATAAAGGGCTGTACGCCCCGTACGAAATCCCAAGCCTAGGTTGAAGGTCCCTCGAATCCTCGCCATCATCCCCAAATCTACTGTGGCCTTACCTGAATAGGTTTGCAGTTGGAGGTAAGGGGAAATTGTGAGACGATCATTTACTTCGTGGGTAATATTGGCCTGGACCACGACAGAAGCTTCCTGGTCATAGGCAAGCAGGCTATCTTCCTCAACGAGGTCCAAGGTACTGCCAAATTGAGGCAATGCCAGTCCCAGCCGAAAGGAGGAGCGATTGTTATTAAAGCGCCTTGCAAAAGCCAAACCAGCTCCGATATTCACTGTTGATCCACTTATATCGGAGCTATTTACCAGTGGGTCTGGGACGTTGGGCTCATCCACTTGCAAGCCGAGGAAACCTGCAGAAAACCCCAAGGAAAATTGGGTAGTCGGAGTGTTGAGGATATGGACACTGGCTGAGACATTCCCCTGAGTCTGTCTCAGCAAACCCGCTTGATCAAATTTCAAAAAAGCCCCAAACCCAATGGCTCGCTCCCCCAGCTTGGTATCAACACCCAAAAACTGGCTACTAGGGGCTTCCTCAAAGCCCAACCATGCAAAACGTCCTGCAGCAAAAAAGTGATTGGTCTTATCCAAACCTACCATCGCAGGATTGAGAATCTGAGGATGCAAAGATTCTGCAAAAAAGAAGGGATTTTGGGCATTTTGTGCTCTCCCTAAAGAGAACCCCAAAAAGCCTATGTAGAAAAGACATCCAACTCTAGTAATCATCTTGGCTTTCATGGGATCAGGGGTTGAAAATTGGGTTATAGTCCATGGTAGATAGTGAATAGGTTAGAAAAAAGGGAAGATTAATTTCTCAGTATCGTTAAGGCTCCTTTTCGTTCAAATCCATTCGGGCCTTCTATGAGGTACCAATACGGTCCATCTGGGCAATCCTCTCCTTCCCAGGCCGTCTGAAGGGTTTGTTGGGTATCACATCCATACACACAGCTCCCTTGACGGGAAAATACCTTTACTGTGAAGTCCTCTGGATCACTTGAAATAGCGCTTAGGTCCCAGACATCATTTTCATTATCCCCATTGGGGGTTAGGATATTGGGGATCACAAAGCCCTCGACTTCTACCCTAATTACAAATTCGCCTTCACACGGATCATTGGTATTGCGTATGGTACAGGTAATCGTTCCACTTTCCTGTCCATCTTTTAGAGCGAGATTGAGCGTCAAACTGTTGCCGCTTCCTGAAAGGGAAGAATCTGAATCAATTTCGATTTCAGCACTTGGTGTACAATCCCATTCAAAGGAGGCATTGGTGGTGTCGGAGCTCAAGGAAAAGTTCAGAGTAGTACCATCAAAATAGGTTCCTAAATCCGTGGTTACATTAGGCGTAAGTAAAGTGTCTACAGAGCTACCACTCAGCCGTATCTGAGACCCTCCTTTTACCTGAATAGAGGAAGTTACCCTTACACTATCCATTACACATCCCGATAGTTCTGCAAAAAACTCAGTAGTAGAATTTGGATTTACGGTTATACTTTCCTGTCCTTGAAAATCGGTTAGTTCGATTTCTCCTTCAAACCAAATGATCTCTCCAGTACCCAATTCATCAATTCTCAAGGCGGTAATTGTGACCGTTTCTCCTGCACAAATGAGCGTGTCGCTTGGACTTAGAGATTCTAGGGGCATAGCCTGCTCTTTTTCGGCGATAACTATCGAGGTATCTAACCCAAAATTTTCACTGCCATCTCTGGGCTCTTCACGAGCAAAGTAAGTGCCCGGACCTTCCACTACAACTGAAAGGCCATCTTCGGAGCTAGGTAACAATTGGGCGTCCTCCTCCTCTGGATCTCTATCGTACCATTTTAGCTCAAATCCACAAGATACACTATTTGCTATCAGGGTAAAGGGTTCAGATCCGCAAGCAGAATCTACTTCAGAAGCAATAGATTCTAGGGCTTCTGACTCAGAAAACATCAGCTCAAAGCTCACTTTTTCGTCCCTTTCTCCTTCTTCATTTTCCTCAACGACGAAATACGTCCCCTCCTCTTGTATAGAGATTGCGATTGAATCCGCTTCGAAAGCAATACCCCCATCATCTGGATCTCCTAAAAACCATCGGACCTGGAATCCACAAGAAATACCTTCCGCTGTCAGAATAATAGGGACATCCTGTTCACAAATATCTGTATCAAGGGAACTTGAAATAATTTTCAATGAAACCGTATCCGGTTGTTCACCAATGGTAATAGAGATTGCTTCCCTGGAAACTTCTTCCCTCTCTTCACGTGCATAGTAGGTACCTGGCTTATTTACCCGAATCGTTAAGGAATCCTCAGTATCAGGTATCGGAGAAACATCCCCATCTTCTGGATCTTCCTCATACCAAAATAGGGTATATCCACAAGCCACTCGGTCAACTGTCAGCGTTACAAATTCGGAATCTGTATTTGGACAAAGTGTAGCATCAGGAGGATCTGATGTAAGACTACTCATTGGATCAAGTGTAGTAAGCGGTAGGATTATCGCTTCAGATTCGGTTGTATCAGTATTTTCCTCCTCTCTCGTAAAGATTATATTGAGTTTAAAGGAAGCATCTAGCCAGTAACGAGAGTTGGAAATCCCTAGAACATTCTCCTGGATATCAAATACTTCTCTACAGGTATCGGGTAAGCAGGTAATAGGCACAAAGCCCTCCTCATCTACTTCACAGGTATCTCCTTCTAAAATAGGCGTGCAAGGAAACGCTTCATTAGGCATTACCAACCAAATAAAGGAATCAATGCCTACTTCCTCGAAGTCTGTAAGGGAGGCAATCAACGCGATAGAATCTCCTAGGCATACATTGGATTCTGAAGCTTCTAGGCTTACTGACTGACTCATCAAGCCATTACTAAAAATGATTAAGCAGAAAAAAACGAACAGGAAAAAGGGGGCTAAGCCCAATACTTTTGTATTATTCATGGCATTAACTGCTAAATTTTTGAATGTAACGGAATTCGGTTTGTCGGTTTCGACCCAGCCAAATCTTTTCTCCTCCACTCAAGGCCTGCTCTCCATCTCCGTGGATCATCTTTCCATCAACCCAAATCTGCTGGCCTTTGAAAGGAGCAATAAAGACTTTTGCTCCGCGCAAGAAAATCCTTGCATGATAGTCCTGGGCTTCCATATCATCCCATTTCACCCGCACTTTATTTTTCATGTTTTTCCCTATTCGTACACCGTCTTTTTCTACACGAAGCCATTTATCAATGATAAACTTGAATCCCTTCCGGTAGGCAGGGGCAAGAACTTCCAATTCAATGAGTTCCAGCTCCTTTACAACGCGGATCACGGTCCAGCCAAAGATGGCTCCAAAGAGAATAAAGCCCAGAAGTTTGGGAACTTCTACGCTTTGGGTAACTTCAATAAGGATATGGTAAGCACCAAAAGCAATGACAGCAGCGGCAGCTCCTCCTAGAATTCCCCTATAAGCTGTGATATGGGAAGCCATTGAGATGATAGCCCCCAGAGCAATTCCCAATAATAGCCAGCTCAATAGACCGGCTAGTATAGGTAAAGATTGGATAAAATATGCCCCTAATACAAAGATTAATGAGCCAGCTATTCCTCCAAGTATAATCTTTCCCAAGAAAAGTAAGGCTCGAAAATTTCTCCCCTGGCCTGCTTCATCAACCCATGCCATAACCAGTGTCAAACACAGTCCCAAGGAAAAGCCTAACAAACCCTGAGCGGTCATACCTGTCGAGATCTCTGGGGAAACCTGTTGTACCCATAAGGCAAGATCCGTCAAAAAATAAGTATCCAGTAATTCCTGGGCTGTCCAGGCCAAAAGGCCTCCTAGGGCACCAAACCACAGCCAATTCAGTTGACGAAAGATTCCTAGCTGTTGGAAAAATTGTTGTTTCCCAATATTCACATGCCCTTCACATTCCCTATAGTGAATGCATTGGTAGTTTTTCTTTTTCCATACATCCAGGGGAACCATACATTTCTGAAGTTCGCATTTCTTTACTACCCAATCCTGATCCTGCAGCGGCTCGCCTGAGATGGGATGGACAATACGTTGGTTGGGTAAACGGACTTGTCCATAACGCAGGGCATAATTCTTTTTGAATTGCGAAGATTTAATCCAAGGTACCGTTTCGCTGAGGGCTAACAGGAGTAAGGCAACGATCAAAGCTCCTCCTACCAACAGGTTCCAAAACTGTGAGGTATCTCCTAAAAGCCGTTCATTGGGAAAGGCGAATGTTTTTACTTCCCTTTCAACAATCTCTCCATTTACATACAACTGTACGATGTAGTTTCGGGAATCTTTGAACAAGAGCCGATCGGGTTTTAAGTACAGCTTATAGTTGGGTTTGTTACTTCCCACCAAATCTTCATTGTCAACATTCAAGCTGGAAAGATGAACAACTCTCAGTTGGCTCCTGTGGCTATCGCTGGTTTCGGTAACTTGAAATTTATCATCCCTTATCAGTTCGTAGGCATTCCCATCTTTGGTTACCAATACGTCCAAATCAAATGTATTGCTTGTCTCATTTAAGGTATAGGAGAAGATTTTAATCTCATACTGCTGCTGTGCGGGTAAATTTGAGTACATAGCCAATAGCAGCATTCCCCAGATGAGATACTTCTGATGAACTCGAAATAACCTATAACTAATGGATTTCATTAACATCTAACTATTTAAACGGGTAGCCCTGTCCATATCCATGAAGCTGTACCAAGAATTTAATTTTCGATCCTCAGCATTGTTGAGATGCTTTCCTCCTTGTTTCCAGGTAAAGAAAGCAGCGTCGAAGTCCGGTGTAAGGGTGTCAATTTCCATAGCCACCAAGTATTCGAGTGTGAACTGATCTTTTTGAACCTTTATATCTGCTTCGGACAGAAAAAGACCATGTCCAGGATGGGTGTGAAACCACCCTAGCAAGAGCTCATCTGGAAATTTACTCTGTGCATCCGACCATTCAATCCAGGCGCGGTCGCCAAACTTAACAGTAAAGCGGTTGTTTGATTCTGGCGTAATGGGAATAAATCGTTCAATGCACAGTTCAAATTGCCCTTCTTCTTCTTTCAAAAAACCCATGAGAAAACCCCCAATTTCAGGTATTTCATCCCCCGTTTCAGGGTCTATTTTGTACAGATTCTCCCCCCGGATGTGCTGGTCTATCTGACGTATACTCCTTTTGTGCAAGTAAATCTGCCTGACAGTTGTGTCCTCCCAGCATTCCCACAGGGAAATGGGTAGATAGTGCGTTCTGAGCGTTGGATCATCATAGGGAAAGGGAGCTGCTTCCTTCTCTTTTTCTGTAAAATCAATCTCCCCCAAGAGGCTTATTTCGTCTTCAGATAAGGGAGTAGCTGCTTCTTCTTGAGAGACCTCTTCTGGCTCTGATTCCATAACTCCACTAGGTTCATCATCCAATGTTGAAGTAGGTGCAGAATGGGCATCCTTCTTATAGGCGGAATCTCCTTTAGATGCTGTATTTCCAGAAACATCTACCATACGTTTTGCATAGGAGTTTTTCTTTTCTCTACGGGATTTCCAAATGAGAATACCCAATAACAATAGCACAAGCACCAGGGCTACACTCAGAAGGATATCGGGAAGTTCTGCAAGGCGAAGTGCCCCAGGCCCGGAGTTTGGGTTTACCTCATTTGGATCCGGCTCCTGGGCATTTTCCGAAGAAGCCTCACCCCCATTAGTTAGTGTTTCATCCTCGCTTTCCGCCTGTTGAAAACTATCCGAAGTATTGTTGGAAGTATCAGCTTCTATTACAGGTGAGGACTCTTCTTCTTTATCCTCACCCAACTCCTGTTCTTCTTTAGCAACTTTTGAATCATTCTGAGAAGTATTGGCTTGCTGTTGAGAGGTATTCTGGGCTTTGGGAGCTTTGGGGGGGCATCCCTTATCTTTCAGGGCTCCTTTGTCCTTTGGACAATCATCCATCGCATCAGGCACTCCATCTGCATCTGCATCTAATAAATTAATTTCAAAGGGTATGGAAACCTTAGCACTTGGCTTATCGATTTCCTTTTCCTTGATCTCAAATACTACGTTTTCTTTGTTGAGAACCGCCTGTGCCTCCGTCCAATCCATTTTCATATCCAGGATGACATCTCCGCCTAGTAAGTCTTCATTTCCCAGGGTATAGGATATGGGGTGTTGGGAGGATTTTTTTTGTATGAAGAATTTGGCTTTCCCTAAGGCTTGAGTTCCTTTCATATTATCTTCTACAGAAAAAGGGATTAAAGTAAGCCTCATTTTAAGTCCTACTTCGCCTTCTTTGGTCTTTTGGTTTACGATTATTTTCTCTCCTTGCTTAGATAGAGAAAAGTCTTGATCTCCACTTGTAAATGAGACGCGAGCATTCCCCTTTACCTCCACACTATCTATTGTAAATCCAAATCTTACATTTTGCTGAGCGTGCAAGTGAGCAGATCCAAGGAGTATCGCCCCTCCTAGCAGAATAATCCAACGATATGCTAAAAAATACTTAATCATCAATAAGGTCTGCCATATGAAGAGTTCCTGTAAAAGATAAAACCAGATACCATAAGCAAGACAGGGAGTAGAAACATCCATGCCTGGGCTTGCCAGGGACGGTCAATCTGTAGCGTTTCAATTCGGTTCTCAGCTGATTCTGCTTCAGAAGTCATTCCGGGCCTTTTGAAGCGGTCTTTAACTTGAAGGTAGTACATCCCATCTATATCTGGAGGGAGGCTACTTTTTGCAAGACTCAAGGTCCGGCTCTCTCCTAGGCTATGCTCATATACAGGTCGCTTTCCTACAGACTCACTGGAAGTATAGAATTCAACTACGAAGGGCTCTCTTCCTCCTGAAAGAGTGAAACGAAGGCTATCACCCACTTGCTGAAAATCCTGCCACACAAAGGACAGCTTAGAAATCTCCGTTTCTATCGTATTTCCCCACTTATCCCAGAAAATAAGGGTATGGCTGCTATTGTCCCAGACCCGCACATAGAATTCTTTATCCTTTACTGCCCATCCCTCAAGGGGTGCCTCTGTATAGGTCAGTGTTCCTGTGGTAGCGCTTTGGGGGTCAAGGTAAATTCCCTTTCCCGCTTCAAAGGTGATTTTTATCCGGTTGTCCCCTACTTTAACTTGCTCAGCAATCCTTACCTGATCGAAATCTGCAAGAATCTGCTCTGTTTGAGGCAAAAGCTTGGGACAATCTCGTCCGAGCTGCTCTGCAACCTCAACGACCTCCTGTCGCTTGTTAGGAGCATCTACTACCTGACTAACTAAGTCGTTTAGTTGGTTCCAAGAATCTAAACAGGCTATTTCAAATTGCAGTTTCTCTAGGGCCTTTAAGGCCTCATTATAGCAAGGAGCACCCCTACACTCATTTTTGACACGGGACCATAACTCATACTGCGTACGCACTTTGGTAGCACTCCGTGCTCTTTTACATAATCCCTCACAAGGATCACTTCGAGTTGCTGGCTGTCCAGGTGATACAGGTTGTCTTGACCCCGCAGCGCAATTATCCTCGATTTTCCTAAATTTTGATTGATACTTGACTGTATTGTAGTAATCTGAATTTTCCAATTGTGCGAGAAGTAAGCACCAGTAGTTAGGATCATTAAGTCTTTCTCCTCCTCGGATTTTATTTCCTAATAAAAGGTCAAGCTGGGCGTCTATCTCTTTCACGTGCGAGCAACTGAACCCAGCAGCCTCCCATTGGGGACAAAAATCCTGGGCATATGCCTCTATGGCTTCAAAGTTCTCTTCGTTCAGCGATTGCTTCCAACGCAAGTCATCTAATTGGTCTACAAAGCGTTCGGCTTTGGGATGAAACCTTTTAAGCAAAGGAACAGAAGACGTTACGATTGTCCTATAATAGGCAGTAACCTGGTCGATATTTAGTGGGTCAATTTGGGTAGATAGCTGATCTTCCAACCAGTCAATCCGTTGATATAGATCCCCCAAATCCTGCTTGATCCTTCTACTCCGCGTTCCTCCCTCAGGATATTTTTCATAAGCTTCGATGAACTCAACAAGACTTACCAACTTTTCTCTGGCGGAAACACTCGTGTTCTCACCGGTTAACTGCTTAATACGGACCAATCCATTGTCTTCATCAAACCCTATTACGTTTAAATCAAAAGTCAAGGTTTTACTATCTAGCTCTCTATTCCCTTCATTAAATACGATGGTGAGGCTAAGCTCATGACGTCCAGTCTTGACGATATCGAATTGTTCTCGCCCACCACACCAGTTACCTGAGGGTATGGATTTTTCTTGAAAGGCTCCAGAATTGCTGATACTCTTCACTGTAATAAAATAGTTTCCCAGGTTTTGGGGAGAACAGTCAAAATTAACCGATAGCACGCCCGTATTATTCCTCCATAAGGGAATGGTACCCTTTACAATCTCCACAACATGTCCAGGATTCACGAGGGCTCTTATATGAACAGATACACGTGCTTGAACACTTCTTTCACGATCCTCTAGTAAAACCGATTTGCTTGTATAAGCACTTTGCCCAACGACCGTCTGTGGTAATACAAGCACTAGGAATAAGACCAAAAGCCCGCACCGAGTTACATCCGGTAGAATTTGGCTCATTAACATCCCATAATATGTATTCCTATAAGAAGGTAATTTCATCTGAGTCTTGTTCGGTTTGTTTTGGGGGTGGAGGAGGCGCAGGGGGTTCTTTTTCAAAAAAGTCAATATCGGGAAACGCGGGTCCTTCCTCCTCGGTTTCACTGTATTGTTTCCAAGGTGTATCGTCTATCGCAATCTTTGGGTCGAGGTTTTTATTGACAATTCCATTTACTTCCCCATAGTTAGTAACCCATTTTGCCACTTCGGCATCCTCTGGCCAGGGCTCGACAAACAGGGCATGATACCTTCGATATTGGAGCATTTCCCCAATTCGAACGACTAACTCGTCTAGGTGAAATAACGTTCCAAATTCGGGACTTGAGGAGCAAATCGTACCCACCCCAATCCCATCAAACTTAATATTCGGATGCCATACTTTGGTGATCATCTTACAAGAAGCAGATTGGAGCGGGTAATCGTTGGGGATCACTATCTCCATTCTATGCGTATCCCCATATACTGGAGACTGATCATCGTTTATCCCCACCATACTTTTCACCTTATAGGTAACCTCATATTTTCTAGGAGGATAGGGTATGCGGGGGTCATTCTTTTTGGTGTGAATGTCAATCAGATTGGGATTGGCACGCACCAGATCGTACAAAGCGAGGTGCTCCTTGATGAATCGATAGACATCAACGGGTACCTTAGGCTTAATTTCCGGCAAGTCGTCATATGTGTATTTAGGCTTCTCCATTTGGCTTCAGTATTCAATTTCCGAAAGAGAAGGTTGATGATCCAGGGTCCATGTCCTTTTTCATAATGATGGTCTCTCCTTCCCGAATTCCCAATTGTTCGAGGGTTTGATTTTGACCATCTGGGTATACTTTCTTTTGGGCGTGCTTTGCAATGAGTTCCCATACGACTGCTGCACCTGAAGTTGTAGAACTAGGCATATTACCTAGTTTTCCCAGCACAGCTTCATAAAACATCTTACCTGTGGTAGATTTGGGTAACTGAACGTCCATCTCACGCTGAAGATGGGGAATTTGTAGGGTTACCTTGACTTTTGACATGTTTTAAGGGTTAAATTTAATCCAATCAATTAGTGTTTTGGGCTGTTATGTGAATCAAGAAAAATGAAGAAAAGGAAGATCTGCAGACAGTTCTACAAAATGCTCCTTGCCTTTGCTTATAATTTTGATGATTTGAAGTTTGG
Organism: Bacteroidota bacterium; assembly: GCA_039197765.1. GTDB lineage: Bacteria > Bacteroidota > Bacteroidia > J057 > J057 > JBCCTX01. Next base: position 10,262 of record JBCCTX010000009.1, on the reverse strand, counting down.
GAATGCCTATATCCAACAAGCGCAAATGCATATGAGGAAATGAGGAATCTATCTCCTCAACGACTTCCAACTGATAGGTTACCCCCGAACTTGGTCCCAGCTTCTCAATGTGATCTTTTGATAAATGAGGCCTGGGAATAATTAACTCCCTTGCACGGTCTTCACCTTCGAAGTGGATAGAGAGAACTAAAGGGTGGTACAATTGGAGGATAAAATCTGTATTCTCAAAATAGTTCCCCAACCAGGCGAATAGATCTGTTAGGGTATCCCCAGCTCCTAATTCAGGGGCTTCAATTACTTCCTCAATCTGAATATGACCAGGGCAATCCTCGCGTACTTGACCATGGGGAATGACTTCATAGGTATTGCTAAGTCCTTCGTAATAGAACTGCTTGCCTGCAAGTAAAAAAGGTTCAAATTTCTCTCCTCCAAGAACCTTCATAGCTTCCTGAACTTCCATCGCAGAAATGATCGAGGCAAGTATCGGGGTGGTATTGGCAAGGCCATTAGAGGCATTTCGCATTGCCCGATCTGTACAACCCATCCGAAAGTTGATATTGGCCCAAGCTTGTGGCCCAAGGGCACACTCATAGCTGGAAACGCCTGGTCGATAGACACTTACCTGCCCTCCCATGTCCTCAATTCCTCCATCTACCCAGGTCTTTCCCAAGGCGTGTGCATTTCTATCGATTCTCAATCTTGCCAATCTGTTGTCAACACATCCGATAATAACATCCATACGTCGAAAAATTCCTAGGCCGACGTCCACGCCTATATCTCCATTAATGGTCATGAGTTTCACTTCTCCATTCAATTCTTTCACACGCATAGCAGCTATGTCTACTTTGTTCTTTTCCCCTGTACAATCAGCTTCTCTATACAATACAGAACGGGCAAGATTACTCTTTTCAATTGTATCAAAGTCAATTAATAGGATATGGCCCACCCCGATAAGGGCAAGGTTTTTCAATACTTCATTGCCCAGAGCACCTGCACCAATAACCATTACCTTACCTCGCTTAATCGCCCCTACATCCCAGCCAATTCGCTCCATCATTGCTGCTCTGTCCCCGGCATAAGTAAGGTCTAAGGTATTATCTGACGAATCCATGAATGATCTGATAGGATGGAAAAGTTATAGTCACAAACTAAACAAATAATAGTAAAATTAGAAATATTTTGGCGCTTAAAGCTTACCCTTTCCTTCTCCAACTTTTCACTGAATAGCCTGCTTCAAGGGAGATTCTCCTTAGCTACCTGTTTATTAATCATATATGTGCGTCTTGATTGTAAAGACGACGTACTTTCAAGAAATCCTTTTCCAAAACGAAATCTCCAACAACCTAAGTCGACCTACTGGGACTAGGGCTAAAGTTGCAACGCTATTCTATAAATATCACACTTCCAATTTTATCCTGTGAAATAAAATTGGAACTTACCCTAAGCTTATATAGGTAAACACCCTTTGTGTGCAGTTGGGATGACACATCCCATTTTAGCAACTGATTGGGATGGTTACTATCGAGGTGCCAGACTTTCTCTGTCACTTTTTGCCCTATTAGATTGAATAACTCTCCCTCAACTTTGGCCTTTCCTCCGCTATTGGGAATAAATAATTCGAAAGCAAGCTTATTTGTAAACGGATTGGGAAAAGGTTCCCCAATCCAAGGGGTAGACTGCTGGATCTGAGCTTGTACATACTCCAAGGGACCAAAATGTATACGGAATACGTTTTCCTGACCCGAAGATCTCACATAAGCCGTTTTCTTCAATCGCATATCAATAACCTGACCTGTTTGAAGATTCTCTAGCCAAAGTTCTTTTGTATTATTTCCAAAGTAGGCATTCTCCCAACTGACCTCTATTACACCCTTGTCACTAGACTGGACCTCCATGTTCCACGTATAGCTATCCTGCGTGTTAACATAGTTTTCACGAAAGGACTTATTGGGACTATCCTCTAGAGGAAAATTAAGGTCTAGAAAGGTTGAAAACCTAGGTAAGCCCTGCATATCTAAAGCATCTCTCCCTTCAATAGCCTTAGAATGCATACCAAATGCACTCACCTTATGTACCAAATCTTGCGTTTTAAGTTCAATCCCCACTTTCCAGTTTTCAGCGTCTAAAGCTGGAAGTGGCTCGCCTGCTGCTAAGCGATTTACATTGGGGTTCCTTTTTACAGGGACTTGAATTCGGCTTAAGCCTGCGTTGTTTTGAATAAATGCTCCTTGAAAGGGTGAGAGCACTTCCAAGGAGTCCCAGCCTCTACTGTACGTAAGAAGTTTTACCAAACTTCTGGAGGTTGCATTCTCGGTAAGTACATCTTCCCAAGAAACTGGAAAATTATACGGATTCCCGATTTGGGTGAAGGTTCCTCCAGATGTAAGGTTGAAAGAAAAGGGCGAATCTTCTGTTACTTGGACGGTGGTTCCAGCATCCGTTTGTAGACTTAAAGGGGATGTAGACAAGATCCAATATCCCAAACCAGGGTCAATCGTGCCGGTATGGTCAATTGTACTACTCCCATTGAAGCGCATGAATCTCCATCTAGTTTTTCCCTCATCATCTTGTAGTTCATCTCCAAATGTATCGAGAAAGCCCCTCGAATTTAGGCTTAAGGGCACAGCTATCATCCTGTAGTCAGGTTGAGCACTTCCTGCAGGAATCGAGGGTAGGCTGAGACCTGGATCGGAATAGGAAAGATATATATGACCCGATTCAACCTTATCCTCACAGCCAGTTGCTAAGACCTGGAATCGATAGCTGATTCCGACAGGTCCAAAGTCGCTATCTGACAAAGAAGCAGTATAAGTATTTCCATTAGAGGTCAATGGCTGAACCGTAAATATCTCATCAAATGAGGAGATGTGCCGATACAGGAAATTAACTTGCTCTACCTGCGACACATCAGAAACCTGGATACTAGGTTGTGAAGTTGCTCCTTGTCCTACCGAGTGAAACAGATCGGAGGCTTCTGTGAGGGTGAAGTCACAGGTGGGAGGTTCTTGGTCGCAATTCTTTATGGTAATACTAATGGAGTCGGAGTTGTTCCCTGGCTCAATGTCCGCATTTAAGAAGAGGGTAATTATAAGCTGCGAAGTTCCTACGGGCTCATTTGCTGGAATAACTAAGGCAGTATTAAAGGTCTGCGAACTCCCTGCTGCAACCCCTGCAGTAAAGAGGGAGGGATCTGGAGAAATCGGATTATCTCCCAGTGTAACACCTATTAGGAAGTTTCCCGCGTTTTCATCTCCTATATTTTCAATCTCCATCATCACCATGAGGATATTGCCTCGACAAATTTGGGAAGAGTCCACTGAAATAGAGTTGATTGTCAAATCAGGTCCTGTAGGGGGCCGCTCAATAATTTCCACATTTACGGTACCTGTATTATTTGTGGTATTGGTTTCATTGGGCTCAGAAAGGGTAAGCGTAAGTACCTTTTCCCCTAGGGTGGTTCCTGGAGGAATGGTAACCTCAACCGAGCTGCTACGGGATTCACCTATCGTTAAAGCGGGAAGTGTACCCGGTGTGGGGGTAAGGCTTTCACCTCCCAGCGTAACCGTTATGGATACAGTTTCGGAAATGGCATCTCCCAAATTTGCAATGTCAAACGTAAGCAGAAGGGACTGTTCTACAAATGCCGTATTCGCACTTACCTGAAGATTGGTAAGGACTATATCTGGAAAGGTAGGGGTGTCATCGACTACCTGAACGGTATGGGAAAAGCTGTTATTACTTTCATTTTGCTCCCGAATTTCCTGGTCTGGATCGATTTCCACGGTTAGTACATGGCTACCTAGTCCTAGGTCAGTACCTAATACCTTAAAGGAGAAGGCGACATTTCCTCCTACTTCGAGAAAGGATACAGTTTCACTTAGGAGTTCTTGATTTCCCTGCCGAATTCTTACCCGAGTACCTTCAGAAGGGAAGTCCCCCGCATTTTGAATCGTAAAGGTAAAGGTGAGGGAATCACTGATCCCGATTTCATCGGGTAAGCTTGCCTGATTGGTGGTAGAAAATCGCAAATCTGGCAGGCGCGGTGTTCCGTTTGTATTCCCACCATTTGAACCTAGGAATCCATAGGCATCTAAGGCAGTCCAATTAGCTAACCAGAGGGTATTTCCAAAAGCCCCCTTGTAGGTTACAGTTTCGAAAAAACTACCAGAAGGGTAGCTCGCAAAATCATCGGTCGCAAATCCCAATCCATCTATTCTAGGACGAGGATCAAATGCCTGAGCACCTGCAGTTCTACTATTGGAATTTAGGGCCCTAAATTCTGGGCTGTTGTAAATATTTCCTCCTTCTCCAAAGCTTCTAGCAAAGTTGGCTTCTGCCGCTGCTAAATCTGCTGTAGAAGTGGCATCTCTTGGAAAAAGGTTGAATAACTCTTCCCCGGTGCCCTCACTAGCACTCGATATGTTCCAAAAGATATTATTTTCAAACGTCAATTCCCGCTCCTCAAATCGGTCGTAACTGGTATTTCCTGTGTTGTTCCAATCTATAATTACCCCTTGGCCAAAATCTGCAAAAATGGAGTTTTTATACATACCTGCGCCATTGCGCTGAAAGGCAACCGGCAGATACCTACTATCAGTCGTATTGCCATTGTCTGCTCCAAAGAAGGAAGCATTGTAAATCTCCGAATTTGAAAAGGGCTGGGCCGTTAAGGTATTGCTCTCACTAGATCCATCGTGCTCTCCTGCCTTTCTGCTATCTGAATTCTGTAAGGTAAACCAAAATTGGCCTTTCCCCCTGAACCCAAAATCAGAATCAAAGGAAACATCATCACAAAAAGAAGCAGCAAGGTGCTTGGTATTTACCGTCCCTCCAATAAATTTAAAGGCATCTGCTACGTGGGCATACACTTCTACATGATCTATGGTAGTCCCACTTCCTACTCCCACAAGCGAAAGGCCATTGTACCTACGACTTGGGTTAGTGGAAAACAAAGCCCCACCATGCCGTATGGACACATATTGCAAAATACCTGAATTGTCTGTATCACTATTTCCTCCATACGATCCTCGAGAAAAGCTATCCCCAGATACTTCATTTAAGGGAGTCGAATTATTGACACTGGCACTCCCCAACACCATAATTCCCCCCCACAAGCCTTTGTCGAAAGCCCCAGGATCTTGGTTTTCTGAAGGTTGTTGAGAGCCGGATGAAATACAGCGCTCCAATCGCGCATTTCCCCAGTTTCCGTGGTCAGAATTCTTCCTATTTCCACTCACCCTGCTAAAATTTATCCCATAATCTCCTCCATTTTCCAGGATAAGTTCCAGCGTTGAAGCATTACTTACATTTACTTCTACGTATTGAATTCTAGAACCTGCTACCATTAAGTCAGAATCATATCGAACTTCTCCGTCAACTCTTACCACAAATTCAACCGAAATAGCTGACACCGAGTCAGTATTAGGATCTATCAGCTTTTCATCTTGAAGTCCTATATCAGCTTTAAATACGTCATAAGATTGTCCACTTAAGTCAAAAACCACACGGCTTACCTCAGGATCTGAAGGCTCCCTTTCTGGGTGGCTAGAATGCATTCCTATGCCCTTATCATATAGCTTTCCATTCATTTGAATTTGTGGTCCTCCCACTTCATCTCCCTCTCCATTTGCAGCATCCCACTCTATAGGTCCTTGTCGTGGGGGTTGCTCTGCAGCAGTAACAAGATTTTGCAAGTCGGATAGAAATGCCACCTCGGCATTTGGGCAAGAAGAAGAACCCGATCGGGTGATATCATCTCCTTCTGAGGTAAAAATGATTGGTCGTGAGGCTGTACCTCTCGCCTGTATGTCTGCTCCTCTACTAACAATAAGGGCCGCAGTTTGACTTGCATCTCCCCCATTATGACGTCCTTTGATAAGGGTTCCATCTTCAATCGTCAATATATCTCCAGGATTTACAAACACTTGGCCATCAAGAATGTACGTATTACTTCTGGTCCAAGTAGAATTACCCGTTCCAACGGGTATACTATTTGAAACCTCCGCATTATACACAGGCACATTGAAATCTGTAATCACATAGGTCCTTTGCCCCTTAAGGTTAGCAAAAGCCAGAAGGGATATGATGAGTACAAGAAAGGAGTAAAGGTTCTGCTTCATTGATTCTAAAAAAATACAAAAGAAAGATAATCCCTAATATGCTATTATTTTTTGAAATATAACTTACCTATGCGCTCCTGTGGATCCTTACTACTCGTATGAGCTCTAAGGCGATAGATATACATTCCTTCAGTTAAGGAAAAGCCTTCTTGCTCAAAAGCCCACTTCAATAGGACAGAATTTTTTCCCGGAGATACCGTCCAAAGTTTTTCTGCTACTCGCTCCCCAGTTAAGTTATACAATTCACATACAACAGTAGCTTTTAGGGTCCCCCCTGGGAAAAATGTAGCAATCACTAATTGATCTTCAACCGGGTTTGGGAAGGGTTCTTCTATCCAAGGTTGGAGAGATTGAATCTGGGAGGTTACATACTCCCAATCTCCAAAGTGCACCCGAAAGAGAGATTTTTCAGCCTGTGGGTAAAATTGCATCTGCTTTCTTACCCGCATATCTACCACCTGCCCCGTTTGTAGGTCTTCTACCCAAAGTTGTCGATCATTTTCTCCAAAGTAAGTATTTTCCCAGCTTATAACTATGGGCGAACCCAAATTAGAGGCTATTTCCATATCCCAAGAGTATTCTGCCTGGGTGTTTACAAAATTTTCGCTCATGGATTTGAAGGGATGCCCAGCTTCTACAAAGTTTAAGTCGAGATAGCGATCGAAGCGAGGCATACCCCGCATATCATAGGTATCAAAGCCCTCGGCAGATTCTGGGTGCATTCCCAGGCGACTTACCCTATGAACCAATTCCCCTGATTCGAGGTGGATAGGGACATACCAAAAGTTTTCAGCTAACGCGGGTAAAACCGGGCTACCCAAACGGTTGATGGAGGCATTGCGCTGAACGGGAATCCGCAGTTGTGTGAGCCCTGCATTGTTCTGTATAAAGGCTCCTTCAAAGGCATCCAACCGATCAGGAGTATCCCACCCTCCATCGTAAGTTTTTAGGCGTACTTCATTTTCAGATACCCCATTCTCCTGGAGAATATCGGCCCAAGAGAGGTTAAAATTATAGGGATTACCGATTTGAGTATCTGAACCTCCAGGGTTAAGGGAAATCGTATAAGGGGAAGCTGGGGTTGCTGAAACGGTCGTTCCGGGGCCTGAATTTATGGATACGGATTCGGTAGACAACAACCAATATCCTTCTCCAGACCTAATTGTTCCAGAATAATCAATGGTTGCGTTCCCATTGTATCGCATGAATTTCCATTTGCTTCCACTTGCTCCAGGCTCCAATTCATCAAATACCGCCCCAAAACTATTGGAGGTTAAATCCAAGGGGAAGGAAACGATTTGATAGTCTGATCTATCCCTACCTGTTCGAATGGTGGGAAGAGGTAAACCTGAATTATAGCGCAAATGCGTATATCCCGGTTGGCTATTAATAATCTCTCCATTGGTCGCTGTAACTTCAAAATAGAAGGCAATACCAATTCGCCCCACCTGTCCATCTGAAAAGGTAGCTGAGTAGGTATTCCCGTCCTGGGTAGTACCCCCTTCTGTGAAGGGAAGATCTAAACGGGAAATTGGTCGGGAGAAAAATTTGACTTCTTCTACCAAACTTGCGTCGGAAACTTCTATACTAGCTTCTGTATCTGTTGACTCTCCCATAGGGTGAAAGGGATCTGCCGTTGGCCCAATTACATTGGGCGTACCATCTGGGTTGGTAATGACGACAAAATTTACACTGTCTGAATTGTTACCTGTGTTTTCCTCCCCTATGAGTCTGAGAGTAAGGAGAATCTCATATGTACCTGGAGTTGTAGCTGGAGGAACCGTAGCATCTGCCTGGAATTCTACGTTGTTCCCTGCAGGAATAGACGCGATAGAAGTTGTAGATAGAGTCAGAGCTTGGCTACCAAATGTTGCTGTAGCTGTGATATTGGCCGCATCAGCCTCCCCTATATTCTCCACCATACAACTTAGCCTAATAGAGGTATTTGCTCTACCAGAAGTAGGATTTACATCCAGTTCAGAAATTTGGATGTCAGGTTTTTCCTCAGGAGGACCTAAAATTGAGAATTCGTGTTCATATATATTATTGGACTCATCCCCTTCGCGAATGACTGTATCAGGATCAATTTCAATTGTCAAAACCTGCGTACCCGGACTGATCCCGGCCAAATTTATTGTATGCGTCACCCCAGTCTCTCCTCCAGCCTCCAAAAAAGGTATGGTTTGATCTCCCAAATCAACAGAACCTATTCTAAAACTCACTTTGGTTGGATCTGCGGGGAGTTGACCCACGTTATAAATTGTGAAACTGATGTCAAAGCTGGTGTCCTGTCCCACAACTTGGGGAATATCTAGGTCAGTCCTTACCGTGCTCGGCCAAAAACTCAAATCCGGTAAGCGTGGAGTTCCTTCTGGGTTGAGACCATTTTGTCCTAGGAATCCATATTGATCTAAGCCCGTCCAGTTTTCCAACCAGAGGTCTGCCCCAAAAGCTCCTTTATAGTTGGCAGATGTGTCAAAGAATCCATCATTGGGAATAATCGCTCTACCCTTATCTGCAAAGCCTTTTCCATCAAGTCGTGGACGAGGGTCTAAAGCCCGTGAACCGGGAGTTCTACTATTTGGGTTAAGGGCCCTAAACTCAGGGCTATTGCATGTATTTCCTCCTCCTTCAAAGGCCGAAGCAAAATTATCTGAGACTCCCTGGTTGGGACTATTCTCTACCAAAAAAAGTTCCGCTGGAGTATCCTTTGCGTTTTCAGCAATATCCCAGAACATACTGTTGCTCACGACTAAGTTCCCTTGAGTATGCTGAGAATAGCTGTCTTGGTTATTGCCCTGATATCCAATCGCTACCCCATTGTATAACTCTGCAAAAATGCAATTTCTGTAACTACCCGCTGAAGCATCCCGAAAGAATAATCCAAAATTTCTATCCAATCGATGAGAAGGACGAATATTAGCCCCTAAAAATGTGGCATTGAATACTTGAGGTGCGGTAGGATTGTTGAAGGCATTTCTCCCATTGTGAAAGGCCCCTTCTAACAGGCTTTCATCCATCTGAGTTACATCTTTGTTTTGGAGGGAAAACCAGAATTGCCCTTTTCCTATATAGCCCTCATCAATGTCGAATCCATCAGAGCCATTGAAGGCCATCGCCATGTATTTGGTATTTACTGTACCTCCACAAATCTCTAATCCGTCATCATAACAAGAGAGCACCTCAATATGCTCTACGCGTGTATTTACTCCTACGGCAGCGAGTGTAAGACCATTTACTTTTCTTTCCTCTACCCCTCCCCCATGTCTGATGGATACATAGGTCATCCTTCCAGAATTATCCGTACGGCTACTTCCTCCATATTCATCTCTGTCATAAGCATCTCCCCCTAGGTTTCCCATCGTACGAGAGGTACCTGTATTTACGGGAGCATTTCCCATAACAACTACGCCTCCCCAAAGACTTTTTTGTAAGGCTCCTGGATCTACATTTTCTAACAAGGTTTCTGGATTGGAGGGAGAAACACATTTTTCTAGCCTTGCATTCCCCCAATTTCCATGATCTGCACTTTTTTGGTTTCCATTTTTTGCTCGGATATCTCCTCCGTTTAGCACTTGAAGCTCCAATGTGCTGGCTCCTCTCACGTCTAGCTCTATATATTCTATCCGAGAACCTGGGGTCATTAGCTGGGATTCATATCGTCGATTCCCATCTACCAAAACCCGAAACTGAATAGAGAGAAAACTCAATTCATCCCCATCTACCAATTTGGTATCCTGTGGACCGACATCGCTTTTAAACACATCGTATTGACCATTGAGATTAATACGTATAAAAGAAGTATTTGTAGAATCATTCTCCCCAAGGGGATTATCAATTGCACTTGCATGTACGCCTATTCCCTTCTCATATATCTTTCCATTCATTTCGATAAGTTGGCTAATAGGGTTTTCATCGTCATCCTCCACTTCCCCATTGGCTCGGTCTCTTTCGACAGGTCCCCACCCATTGTACCAATTCTCAAAAGGAAGGTCAGAAACATATACCACTTCGGCAGATTCACAAGTGTATTCTGTCTTAAAGGTAGGTGAAAAATCTCCTTCAGCCGTAAAAATAATGGGGTCTTGTGCTGTTCCATCAGCGAAAATTTGCGCCCCCCGACTAACTACGAGCCTAGCTACT
>JBCCTX010000008.1:0-57023 GCA_039197765.1 Bacteroidota bacterium | reverse complement strand
TGATCTCGATCAAAGGTTACTACCGACCACCTTACCACAGACTATCTTATCAAAGGTTACCATGGACTGTGGACTATTTAACTGTGGACCATCTTCTTGAATCAAAGTTTACTACGGACCACTCCATCTATGGACGCATACACATGAAACAACTCAATATTTCCAAGCTTGCTACTTTTCTTGTCCTATGTTTCGGCATGAGCTGGGGAGCCTTTGCCTTACTCCAGGCACAACTTTCTTCCTCTGCATGGATACAGGGAATCTTAGCGATTCTCTTTATTTGGGGCCCTGGAATAGCCGCTATTCTGACTCATACCTTTATCTGGGGAGAACCTTTGACGACTTTGGGCTATTATAAGAAACCCCTTAGCTGGCGGGATTGGAGTAGGAGTTACCTGGGACCAGTGGGAATTGTTCTTTTTCTACTGGGAGTCATTTTTATCCTTGGTAATGTTTTTCATATTCCCTCTGCGGGAAGGATAGTTTTACCTGGAAATGGGGCAGAGGAAATACAGGCGTATAATATGCACTTTTGTGGTACAGGATTCAATATTTTCGATTATTTCTTTACGAAAGTGTACATTATAAATGAGATTCTCCCTGGAAATTCACTCTATGTGGGAATAAAAGAGGGAAAAGAAATCGTAGCGAATTCCACCGCTTTGAATCTTATTGTTTTACTGATTTTGGCCTGGGTACTAGGGACCTTCCTATTCTCTTTTATCCTTCGAGGGGAAGAGTTAGGTTTTCGCGGCTTTTTACTGCACGAACTGAAATCCAAAGGATTCTTGGGGAGTAACCTCATTATAGGAACCGTTTGGGGCCTCTATGCAAGTGGTCCTACTCTGCTTATGAGTTCTCCAGGGTTCAGCATGGGTTCCTTAATCTTTCCGACAGCCTTTTGTATCAGCCTTTCCTTCCCTTTGGCCTATCTAAGGATCAATTCCGGTACCATCCGAAGTAGTAGTGTGTTTCGGGGACTTCTTACAGTATTTACCCTATTACTCTTTGTCTTAACCTGGGATACCGATATAGGCATATGGGGCCCAACAGGCTTATTGGGAATGGGTATTTTTCTTATCATTACCTGGTTCATCATCCGAAGAGACCCAGAATTTATTAAGGAATACGAACCTGGGGAGTAAATAGCTATTTTTTTGTAGGTTTGGCCTCAAAATATGGTTTTCCTGTATGAGGAAAGCCCCAATGCCAAATTGCTACTTTACTTATGTCCCCGGCTGAACTTACTGCGCTCATCCGTTCTAAACGATCTTATCTTTGCGTAGGCTTAGATACAGATCCTCAAAGGCTCCCCCAGGTACTTCAGGGTGAACCGGATCCTATTTTGGCTTTCAATAAGCAAATTATCACAGCCACAGCGCCCTACGCCATTGCTTATAAGATCAATATCGCCTTTTATGAAGCCTTGGGTCCTTCTGGATGGGAAACCTTGGCAAAAACCCTAGCCAGTATTCCTGAGGGAATTTTTACCATTGCAGATGCCAAACGAGGAGATATAGGGAATACCTCCCGGATGTATGCAAAAGCCTTCTTCGAAAGCTTATCCTTTGATGCCATTACCGTAGCGCCTTACATGGGTGCTGACTCCATCCTTCCCTTCTTAGAATTCGAAGGTAAATGGGTATTTATGCTTGCCCTAACCTCTAATCCGGGTTCCAAAGACTTTCAATTCCTGGGAGATCCTCCATTGTATCAGCGCGTAGTACATGCAGGGCTTGAATGGGAGTCCCAATCCAACGGACATATGGGCTTTGTAGTGGGAGCAACTCAAGAGACTCAACTGGCTGAAATGCGAGGCCTCGCCCCTACAAGTTTTTTCCTAGTGCCAGGCGTAGGGGCGCAAGGGGGAAGCCTCGAAGAGGTCTGTAAGCAAACGGCTAACCTACAGGGGGGGCTACTGATCAACTCCAGTCGGTCTATTCTCTATGCCGACGCAGGTCCAAAATTCGCTCAGGCTGCTGCAGACAAGGCAAAAGCCATGCAGCAAGAAATGGCTCTATATATTCCTTAATTTTCCATACAATGAAAGGCAAGTATTTCTTATTTATTGCCTTGCTCTATCCGTTTTTTAATGTATCTGCCCAGCCTAACCCCTCAAATAAAAATACGCTATTCCTAGAACTAGGGGGACTAGCCCCTGACTACTCCCTAAATTTCAGAAGAGAAATCAGCCCGCTCGGGAGTTTACGTGCAGGCGTTCGGATGGGAATCGGGATTACAAATACTACATATGCTTTTCCTTTCGGAATAGAATTTATTACCCCACAATCTCCCCATCATCTCCAAGGGGTGCTAGGCTTTACGCCTTTCATAGTTGATTACAGCCGAATATCAGGGAATAACCGAATAGATACGGATACCTTTGTAGATTTCATCCCAGGCCTCGGGTATAGATATGAGCCTGACATTCGCAAGTGGTTCGGCTATATCCTAATCGTCCCAAAACTGAGACTGGATCCTGCTCCGGGAGACGTATTGGGCGTTGAACCAGAATTTCGCCTTGCATTGGGCTTCGGCTTTGGACTTTACCTGTGAAACATGATTGGGGAAGTGAAGGCCCTAGGTTCCCATGAACCTTATGATATAAAAGACCTGTGGTTCTAATAGACGTTTCATAGAGGTTAGTAATCGAAGCCTGTGTACTATTTACCTGTAGACTATCTACTTAGATTCCCTGCAGCTTCCACTTAATAGTACAACCTACTGCAGGGGTCTCCTTAAAGGGCATAGCGCCCCCACTTAGCAGCGCTTCTATACAGTCTGATAAGTAAGTACGTTTTACAGCCTTTGCATCTTGCCAGTTATCATCTATGGCTCCTTTATATATGAATTCCCACTGTCCATCTACATATTTCATCAAATACGCGTGGGGAGTTTTCTCTGCTTCAAAGGCCCGAGCTACCGCTTGTGTCTCATCAAATAGGTAGGGAAAACTGAAATTCTTGTCCCTAGCCCGAACCTTCATCTGCTCTGGTGCATCCTGGGGATAGCGAGATATATCATTGGAACTAATAACGATAAACGGAACTCCTTGGGGCGTATACTGCCTGTCCAATGCTTTCATTCGCTCTTCATAGGCAACAACATACGGACAGTGGTTACAAGAAAAGATGACCACTACCCCTTTCTGTTCGCGATATTCGTCTAATGAGACCATCTGCTCGTTGACTGTATTAGGAAGAGAAAAATTCATATTTGCTAAACTTTAAACCCAAGTTAACTTCCTTCCGTAAAACCACCCAAGAATATGAGAAAAAATCGGCTTAACATTCTGGTATTGTTTTGTGTCTGCTTATCTTTTTCCTTCTCAAGGGCACAAGAGGTTAAAATTATAGACTTCCCAGGTTTCGAGGACCGTATCCAACGTTCCAATGATACGCTATACATATACAATTTTTGGGCTACTTGGTGTAGGCCTTGTGTGAAGGAGCTCCCTTATTTTACACAGCTAGATTCCTCTTTCGCCGAGCAAAAAGTCAAGGTAGAATTCATCAGCTTGGATCTACTTGATCAGCTTGAAGTAGCTGTAAAACCTATGGTAAAGCGAAAGCTCCCCGAATCTCGGGTTCTCTTACTCAACGCCCCCAAATACCACGAATGGATCGACAAGGTTTCCCCAGAATGGTCGGGAGCCATTCCTGCCTCTCTTTTTGTTCATAAAGGCCGTGAAATCTACACCTTTAAGCAACAATCTTTTACCTATGATGAACTCTCTACCTATGTAGAGCAGCTCTTACAAGACTAACCTACACAACCTACAATATCTTTGTTATGAACAAACAAACTCTCCGTTTTCCCCTTCTCCTCACCCTTGTATGTCTCTTTACCTTAGGGTATGCACAAAGCCCAAAAGGCTATCAGATTGGTGATATCGTAACTGATTTCTCGTTGAAAAATGTCGACGAAAATATGGTATCCCTTGTGGACTATGAGGAAGCAAAAGGCTTTATTGTCATCGTTTCCTGTAACTCCTGTCCCTGGGTTAAACGCTATGAAGATCGAATGATAGAACTTCACAATGAATATGCTTCCCAAGGCTACCCTGTAGTGGCGATTAACCCCAATGATGTTACTCGCTCACCAGGGGACTCATTCGAAGCTATGCAAGTTCGCTCCAAAGAAAAGGGATTCCCATTTGACTACTTATATGACGAAACGCAGGAAATCGCAAAAGCATTCGGAGCAAGCTATACGCCAGAGGCCTTTGTGCTGAAAAAAACAACAGACGGATTGAAACTCATGTATCACGGTGCTATCGATGACAGTCCTAGAGAAGCTAGTAGTGTCGAGGAAAGGTTCGTGGGCCAGGCTGTAAACAGCCTTATTGAGGGAGAATCCCCTGAAAAACCACGCGCAAAAGGAATAGGCTGTTCTGTGAAGTATCGAGCGAGTTAATTATGCTGCGAAAATAATTTTAGGCACATACGGACTCCTGAAGAATCAAAATTTTTACTTACCAAATTAGTCATCTCATTTCTTGGGATGACTTTTTTGTTTTGATTATCAATCGCGGGGGATTATTCGCAAAAATGGAGAAATAAAAAAAGCCTCGTCTGGGGTTTGACGAGGCTCGTTGCGTTTGGGGTATTAGGTAGGTTTATTAAGAGGAGTCAAATGTTGTTCACATCTGACAATACTAAGGTAGGGTTTTTGCTTCACACCTCCAAACAATTTGCCTAAAATTTTCTTTAATAAGGTTAGAGCATTCTGTTCTCAGAACTTTACTTGATCAATTCCCCATAATAGGAATATACAGCTAGAAATAGATAGGAGAATATAGAAAGCAGCCTGTAGAGCAGCTCCTTGCTGCATTAACAACAAACTTTCCCTGCTGAAGGTAGAAAAAGTGGAAAATCCCCCACAAAACCCAACCATAACTAATAGCTTCCAGGATTCGTGAAGGGGTACTTTGGGCAAAAAATAGCGAGCTGCAAGTCCCAATACCACGCAACTCAACACATTGGCTGCCAAAGTTGCAAAAGGGAAACTCAAGGGCTTGGGGGGAAACCAAAGGGAAAGTGCATATCTGCAACAACTTCCTAGCCCTCCTCCCAGAAACACAGCAATCCAGTTACTCATACGTTTCTATATTTCCTTTAATCCGAGCGTGAAATGGATTGCCAACTGTAGCTACTTCCATGTAGGACTGGATCTGGTGAGACTGATATAGCCCACTTGAGTCAAACTTAACCCAAGCATTGAGCTGGGTTTTATACAACCAGGAGGTACTTACCCAATACGTCTCAAGGTATTGGATTTGCTCCGCTTCATTTCTAACAATTTTTTGAAACTGTAACTCTGCATTTTGACTTTCGCTGGGTAGTACACTCACCACCAACGTATCTCCTCTTATTTCCTCCTGAAACTTATCTCTTAAGGTAGGATCATCGTAGGACTGTTCCAAGAGGAAAGAAAGTTCCTCTTCTATGGGACAGAGATCAGATGAGGATAAGGTATCTAACTTAATTTCGTCCGGTTTAGGGTTATCTTTCGATAGGTCAGATACTACCTTGTGAAACAATTTACCTTCTCCTACACAGGAGCGAGAAAGCTGCTGGCTGAAGGCTAATTGCAGGGGACTAGAAGTTTTTTGCTGATTACTTCCACATCCAACCATAAAAATACTTATGAATACACCCATTGAAAATACTCCACCTGAAGCGATTTTTCCCATATACTTGAAGGTTAAAGGGCCATCCAAATCATGTATTGGATGGCCCCGTTGTGTACGTTTTTCTCACACAAGCACAAATAATTGTCTGTTGAATAATCAGGCAGTAAATAATTCAGACACGTAGTCCCAGTTGATAACATTAAAAAAGGCTGTGACATAATCAGGTCTTCGGTTCTGGTAATTTAAGTAGTACGCATGTTCCCAAACGTCCAAACCTAAAAGAGGGGTTCCCTGCTCATCAGCTACATCCATCAAAGGATTGTCCTGATTTGGAGTAGAGGTAATTGCAAGAGAACCATCTGCCTTTTTAATCAGCCAAGCCCATCCGGAGCCAAAACGCGTTCCTGCAGCCTTTGAGAATTGCTCTTTGAATCCTTCATAGGAACCAAAAGCAGAAGTTATAGCATCTCCCAAGGCACCTGTGGGTTCTCCCCCACCACTGGGACTCATAACCTGCCAGAACAACTTGTGATTGTAAAATCCTCCTCCATTGTTGCGAATAGCTGCATTGGCAGGAGAAGCTAATAGTTCTTCAATAGACGCGTTAGCCATATCTGTCCCTTCGATCGCCGCATTGAGTTTCTTGGTATATCCGGCATGGTGCTTTCCGTGGTGTATTTCCATGGTTTTGGCATCGATATTAGGTTCTAAAGCGTCAAAGGCATAGGGTAAATCTGGTAGTGTGAAAGCCATGATGATTGATATTTAATTGGTTTAACGTCTTAAACGTTCGCGAAATTAAAAAAAATAGACCAGTAGTTTGGGCAAAAATATAATTCCCCACACGCACCCGCAAATTATCACAGCAATCAGTACACTTCCTGCGGCAACATCTTTGGCTTTCCCTGCTAGGGGATGAAATTCCGGAGAAGCCAAATCCGTTAAGTACTCGACAGCTGTATTCAACCCCTCAGCGGTAAGGACCAGGGCCATACAGAGTATGATTAGACACCATTCTGTCGGAGATAGACCTAGACGATACCCAAGCAATCCAATGACTAAAATAGCCAACAGATGAATTTGGGCATTGGGCTGAGTAATAAACAAATCCTTAATTCCAGCGATTGCATATTGAAAACTTTTTATCCTTTTCCTGAAATACTGCATAATTTGCAAAGCATTATTTGTTGGTATGAAGATTGTTTAGAACATTTAGATACAAAGCCGGTTGTGAATATATGAAGGATCACGTGAAAGTGGTATATGTATTGGGGAACCAGAAGTACACATTTTGGGCAAAAAAAGGCACTTCACTGCGTGAAGCGCTGATTATTGAAGGATTTTCGCCTTACACTAAATACACCCAAAATAAAAATTGCGGAGGCCTCGGCGTTTGTGCTACTTGTGGCGTCTGGATACAGGGGAAAGAGCCTGAGCCTACGCATTGGCATGATAAGATTGCCAAAAAGCACGGTTATCCGAGGCTTTCTTGCCAGATCAAGCTCAATGCTGACATCATTGTAGAAGCTGTAGCAGGAAAAGCCCTTTGGGGACTTAGAGATATGCGCGAGCGTAAGAAAAGTAAGTAAATTTCCCATACTCATTTTCCTCCCTTATTAAGTATGTTTATAATTCCTCCAGCGTGTTGAGATAGGTTTGTGCTTGAGTGCGGATACTTTGTTTATCTGCATCGTCCATTTTATCCCATACCCGATACATCATAGACACGCGAGGATTTTTTTCCAGTAAAGGTCGATTCCTATCGTAGAAATCCCAATACAAGCTATTGAAGGGACAGGCTCCTTCTCCTACTTTCAGCTTGGCATCATATGCACATCCAGAACAATAGTCGCTCATCTTCTTGATGTAGTTTGCAGAAGAAATATAAGGCTTTGTACCCACGATCCCTCCATCAGCAAATTGGCTCATTCCCCGGGTATTGGTGATCTCAACCCATTCTATTGCGTCGATATAAATGCCTAAATACCATGCATCTACTTCTGTAGGATCTATCCCCGCTAGCAGGGCAAAATTACCCGTAACCATTAACCGTTGGATGTGGTGTGCGTATGCGTGCTCTATAGACTGCTTGATAGAATGATGTAGGCAATTCATCTTTGTATTTCCCGTCCAGTAGAATGAAGGGAGAGGGCGAGTATGGGAAAAATAATTCAGCGAACTGTATTCAGGCATATAGGCCCAATAAATCCCACGCATATATTCCCTCCACCCAATGATTTGTCTTACAAAGCCTTCCACCTGAGACAGAGAAATCTCTTCCTGGTGGTTTTCCCAATATGCAATTACGCTATTTACAACCTCTAGGGGAGAGAGTATTTTGGTATTCAGGCTAAAGGAAATACGCGCGTGATAAACAGACCAGAAGTTTTCACTCATGGCATCTTGGTAGGTCCCAAACAGGGGTAAACACACTTCTAGAAAGTAGTCTAATAAAGCCAAAGATTGCTCACGGGTAGTTGGCCAAATAAAGGTTTCAGGGTCTACCTCTCCTATGTAGGAGACTCCTTGCTCCGATACCATTTTGAATAGGTCACTTACCGGGTTACTAAAGGTAAAAGGCGAGGGACAACTATGCTTTCGGGGAAGCTTTTTGCGATTCTCCGCATCGTAATTCCACTTTCCCCCTAGCGGCTTACCTCCCGCTAGTAATAGGTCGTACTTCTTGCGCATATAGCGGTAAAAGCTTTCCATGACCAAGGTCTTTTTACCTTTAAAAAATTCTTGAAACTCCTCTTTCTCACAGAGAAAATGCTCTGTAGAAACGGATTCTGAAGGAATTTTGAGAGACTCAGTGAATGCTTTTAGCTGGAGATCCAAACGATATTCATCTGGCTCCTGGTATTCAAACTGTTGGATAGAAAACTGTTGAATAAGGGCTGATACATTCTCTGTAAGGCTTTGGGTGTTTTGGGGATTATCCAGACCTATGTACCATACTTCATGCCCTTGTTTTTGTAGTTCGTCAGCAAAGTTTCGCATAGCAGCGAAGAAGCCCAATATTTTTTGTATATGATGAGATACGTAATCCGTTTCTTGCCGAACCTCCATTAAAACATATAAAGTATCTTCCTTAACTTGATGAAACCAACTGTGCTGACTATTAAGTTGATCCCCTAGTACCAGCCTTAGGGTTTGGTACCTATCCTTCATGTTTACCTACAATTGATTTTCGCTCCCTTCTACAACGCTCACTACAATACCGAACTTCTTCCCAACACCCAGCCCATTTCTTTCGCCAGGAAAAAGGCCGATTGCACACCGGACAGATCTTTTCCGGAAGATTAGACTTAGTATACCTGTTTTTTCCCATACGAGAGTTAAACATGTGAGTACTTATAAAGGTTTTATGAGCATGAAAAAGAACATTTTTGATGCTCTTTCTCCCCGTGAAGTAGACCGCATCATCGAAATGGCATGGGAGGATAGGACCCCCTTTGATGCTATACAGTACCAATTCGGCTTAAAAGAGGCAGAAGTCATTGAACTCATGCGTAGGAACTTAAAAGCATCAAGTTGGAGGCTATGGAGAGCCCGAGTCCAAAACCGAAAAACCAAACACACGCAGAAACGAAATTTTGATATGGGAAGAATGCGCTGTGCCCAACAGCGAACCATCTCTGGAAATAAGTATAAGAAGTGAGGAAAGAAGTATATGGTTCAGGGTTCAGGGTTCAGGGTAATCTATCTATCTTTGATTCTGATCAAAGATTTCCATTGTGAACCATAAAAACCCCAAAACATATGATTTACTCACTTCACGCCATTCGTGTGTGTGATGGGAATAGGGGTTTCCCAAGACCACATGTTATTTGCGGACTCAATATCTCCCGTAAGCCCTTTTGGATCCAAAGTAACACGATCCACCTGTTTATCCATGACAAACACCTTGCGAAGTAAACGGTCATTTTTCCGCCAGATTTCTGCTGGGATGATTCGCTCTTCCTTTGTTCCATCTTCAAAGGAAAACTCTAAAACTAAAGGCATTACTGTTCCTCCTACATTTCGAAAGGCCAATTCATAGAAATGTTTATCTCTAAGCTCGTCCTGTAATTCTTCGTCCGTAGTGGTAAAAGTGGGTACAGGCATAGCGTTTCCAGATCCCGTTTGCATTTGGGAATAATTGAAGCGGAAGCGAGATCTACTCTCATCTGCCTCAAGGCTATCTGGATTTAAACGAAAATACCTGAGAGAGTTCAATTCTATATCCACAGGCTCTACCCCATAGAACCACCCGCGCCAAAACCAATCAAGATCGATCCCTGAAGCGTCTTCCATAGAACGAAAAAAGTCCTCTGGGCCAGGGTGTTTGAAACGCCAACGCGATGCATATACTTTCAATGCACGGTCAAACAGGACCTCTCCCATAATCACCGAACGGAGAATATTCAACGCTACAGCTGGCTTAATTGCTGCATTGTAGTGAGGAAACTGTACCTGAGCTATATTGGTCATGATAGGACTCATACTACTCTGATAAGTCTTCATGTAGGGAATGACATAAGAAACGTCTGTTTGAATTGGAAAGTCTTCATCATATGCCTTTGCTACCC
Organism: Bacteroidota bacterium; assembly: GCA_039197765.1. Lineage (GTDB taxonomy): Bacteria > Bacteroidota > Bacteroidia > J057 > J057 > JBCCTX01. The sequence goes on along the minus strand of JBCCTX010000008.1, from coordinate 46,817 downwards.
GAGATCCTAGAAAGGAAGTCATTCCTTGGTCCATCCATGCCCATTTACTCCCATTAGAATTCACAACTTGTGGAAAATAATTTTCCCCTACGAGTTGGATTACTTGATCCATCGCCTGATACAGTGCCATATCCTTGAGGTCTCCCTTTACCTTGGGAGCCTGACTAGATAAGCCTAGCATAGGATAAGATTCACTCAGCCCCTCTCCGATATTGACTAAAGCTGCTTTGGGATATGGATAATCGAACGTATAATCGGCATATTCTGTAAGTGTGTGGGTCATTAATTCTAAGGAATAAGTTCCCCAGAATTCGCTTCCTCTTGGTGGATAAAAGGACTCGATAAATACGCTTTTCTCACCCAATTGAAGCCGCTGAGCTTCCCATATGAAGTTTGTCGCACAGGCAAAGGAAAAATCTCTTACACTATCTGCTTGGAAATACCAAGACCTTTGCTTGGGTACATTTTCGGTAATTTCTAGGACTGCATCTTCAGGAGGAATAATGAACACAGGATCATCGCTAGACTGGGCTTCTTTATAGCGGATAAACTGTGATGCGGGCAGTGTACCTGCTTTTCGTTGTAACATGCCTGTTCCAGCAACAGTGTAAGCACCAGGAACGATTATCTCCACTTGATAGTCCCCAAAAGGATGGGTAAACTCTGTTATCCCTTGAGGAACTTGATTTTGCCATCCCTCTATATCGCTGTACACACACACTTTAGGGAAAAAGTTGGATAGAACAAAAGCATCTTGACCATCTTTGGAGGAAATGTATCCCATAGGGGTGTCGGGACCTAATATCGGTAGTTTTAGTTCCCATCCCACTCGAAAAGTAAAACTTTCTCCTGAGGGTATAGGAGTAGACAAATCTACTACCAAATGGCCTTCGGAGTACACATAGGACAAAGAATCCCCAGCTAAAGTGAGTAGGGAATCGATGCGTATGGGCTGAGAATTTTCCAAAGTGAGGCGACTCAAGCTTTTCGCATCCATAACGGGCTGAATGCTGCTTACCTCCGCCATATCCCTACCGTAGGGGATCAGACGGAGCCAGAGGTAAGATAATGGATCTGGGGAATTGTTTTGGTATCTGATTTCTGCCTCCCCACTTAGCACGTGCTTTTCTGCATCTACCTGAATTTTCATTTCATAGTCAGCGGCATTTTGCCAGTAGGAAATACCTGGTGCACCGGCAGCATTTCGCTGTAAATTCGGTGTGCGAAATACATCTTCCAGCTGTTCGAACTTATCTGAATGAATACCTGATTGGGCTACTCCCTCTGAATGTATCCCGGCCCAACTTATTGCAAGAAACAATAGAATTTTTCCCGTTTTTTTCACCAAATCCGCTAGTAATCGCATATCCTCCAAATTAATTCCTATATGTATTCCAAATATACTTAAATTATATTATATGTTTATTATTATTTTGGTAATTTTTATTAATCAAATATTGGGCCGATTTACCGATACCTCGGAGAATATTTCTCTGGATAAATTAAATCCCTACCCAGATTCGACTCTAAGCCCTATATTTGCTGGACATGAAGGGTATCATTAAATTGTGCGTTACGCTTTTGCTCCTCGTCTTAGTGAGTACGATCCTGGTCAAAGGGCAGGAAGCCACCCTCAAAGGCAAAGTGGTAGATCCTGCAAATCGACCTATTCCGGAAGTAAACGTACGGGTACTTAACCATTCCATTTTTACCCAAACGGATGAGCAGGGTTTATTCGAGCTAACCTTCCCCGAAGCCAAAACCTATGCTATTCAGTTTTCTCATGCTACCCACGTTTCTACGCAAATACAGCTTAATGCCAGGCCTGGTTTTTCCTATTCGCGCACCATCAAGATGCTAGAAATCAGTTTAGAAGAATCTGTGATTACAGATGAACGGGATCCAACCGATATTAACGATAGGCCTCAGATGCAACTCCTTCCCATCGATACAGAAGAGTTGATCAAGATGCCCAGCTTCAATCGATCTATAGAAGGAGTAATGCGAACAATGCCTGGAGTGGCGAGTAACAATGAATTCTCTTCTCAATATCGGGTTCGAGGGGGAAATTTTGATGAAAACCTGGTATATGTTAATGGAATTGAGATTTATCGCCCTTTCCTGACGCGTGCTGGACAACAGGAGGGCCTGGGGTTTTCCAACCCAGATATGGCGCAACAGGTAGAATTCAGTACAGGGGGATTCTCTGCAGAATATGGAGATAAACTTTCCTCGGTATTAGATATCACGTACCGTACACCAAGAGAGTTCCGAGCAACAGCAGAACTAGGCCTCATTACCGTGAATTTACACGTTCAGGGGAGATCCAAGGGGAAAAGTATTCTATCTGAAAGTGGAGTACCTACAACTAGCCCTGGGAAGTTCACCTACTCGGTGGGTGCAAGGCGTTTTTCTACAGCTTATTTATTTAACAGCCTAGAAACTACGGGAGAGTACCAGCCCAATTTCATGGACCTACAAACCATGCTGACCTATACCCCAAAATTTCAAACGCGAGCTCCCAGAATTCGCGAAAGAAAGAATGGGAGGATGGATACTACGTATTTTGCCAATGAACCGCTTAAATTTACCTCATTCTTTGCACTGACGCGCAATCGATTTGAGTTTACTCCAGGTGGAAGAGAAACAACCTTTGGGACCGTTCAACAGGCCTTTAGACTGCGTGTGGGCTTCGCAGGCCAGGAAGTAAGTGCCTATACCACAGGCCTGGGGGCACTGATGCTCACCCACAGGCCTAATCTGCGTTGGAGATGGGACTATATCCTGACTGCATTTAGAACGGAGGAGAGTGAGTTAATCGATGTAGAGGGGGCCTATCTACTTGGGGAAGTAGACACCAACTTTGGTTCCGATGAATTCAACGAAGCACAATTCGACCTGGGAATTGGTTCAGAATTGCGGCATGCCCGAAACTACTTGCGTGCAAATGTACTAAGCGGACAAATCAAAGGTCAGTGGAATATACAGGGAAAAAACAAGCACCAGCTGAACTTGGGAATCAAGTATCAGCGTCAAGAAATCGACGATGACCTGAAGGAATACCTAGGAAGAGATTCAGCAGAATATTTGGTGGATCTCAATGGTGAATTTGACGTGGATGAATTCATTCGTGGTCGGGCTAGACTCAATGCCAATCTATTCAAGGCGTATGCGCAGCATACCTGGAAGCTAAGCCAGACTAAAACCCTGGTAAGCGGAGGAAGAATTTTTTACCATGATCTGATTGACCAATGGATGTTCAGTCCTAGGGTACAGTTTGTCCAAGACTATTCTCAAAAGAAGGGTGGGCCTGATTTACGCCTTCGATTAGCAGGAGGTTTGTATTTCCAGGCTCCATTTTACCGAGAATTCCGACGTTTGGACGGAACCCTGAACCTAGATATTAAGCCTCAACGAGCTATACACGCAATTGCCGGACTCGATCACCAGTTTCAAGCCTGGGGCCGTCCGTTTAAACTGTTTACCGAGGCTTATTACAAGCGCTTGCTTGACCTTATTCCTTATGAAATTCAGAACATACGCATTCGCTATTATCCTGACCAAACAGCTGATGGCTATGCCTATGGCCTGGATATGCGCCTCAATGGAGAGTTTATTGAAGGGGTAGATTCCTGGCTCAGCATGGGCATACTCAAGACAGCGGAAGATATTCAAGGAGATGAACGCGGGGCTGTACCACGCCCTACAGACCAACGCTTTACGGCCTCCCTGTATTTTCAGGATGAATTTCCCCTCAACCCGACCTTTAAAGTTCACATGAACTATATTTTTGGAAGTGGTCTCCGTTTTGGGCCCCCACGTGTTTTCGAAAACCGAACAGATTTTGGATTTCCCTCCTATCAGCGTGTTGATCTTGGATTTAGCAAGCTGATAAGTTTCAAGGGAAAAGACGAGCGATTGGGACGACAGGGAGTAGAATCCATCTGGGCTACCCTGGAAATTTTCAACTTATTCCAACGGGAGAATACTGTATCCCATATTTGGATCTCTGACCTAGACCTTCGGCAGTTTGCCATTCCCAATCACCTTTCGGCAAGATTACTGAATGCCAGAGTTATCTTCCGATTCCGTTAGTAGGCAAGATATCCATTCATTAAGAGAGAAAAATACATTTCCCTTTGGTGCAATCGGATCAATTGGCATTCATGAGAAGTGAAAACAAAAAGCCATCCCAAATGGGATGGCTCCATATCTTTTATCCTAAGCGGGATAAATATATTTCCATTAATAACTCCAGAGGTGGTGCTCAAACTCCACCAGCTTCTGTCTGCGTTCTTCAGCTTCAGATAAACGACGCACGCCTTGTCCCCCTACATTGATAATGTAGCTGTGAAACATGCGAAAATCGAATACCTCACGTAGGGTTCTCATTTCAGCATCGTTGAAGCGATTCTTCCACTGTGCCTTTTCCAAGGCACCTACTACCTCGTCATAGCGGAAAACACAGAGATAGGATTCTGGTAGCATTCCTCCAAGATCCGTCCAGACCAATTGGATGTACTGGATGTCGTACACCATGTCTGAGCGAACTTTATCAAAAATTCTATCTTCAACGAACTCGATTACCGTCTCCAAAGAAGTAAAGTCATCGATCGCTTCAGAAGCTGAAGGCTCTGAAAAAGCGGAATCAGCTGCTCCCATATCTCCAAATGGATCTTCTGCGAAGGGATCATCTGCGAAAGGATCGCTTTCATCCTCCACGCTGAAATCATCTTCTCCAGCAAAGTCAAAGAATTCAGATCCTTCTTCTGCCTCGCTCAAATCTTCATCAGTCTCTACCAAAGTTCCATCTAACTCTCCAAATTTGCGAATCACATCCTCGTAACTCATAGGTTTTGTCAAGCTATCGGGATCGTATGCATTGTATTCCCCGGCTTTGAGGCCATTCAACAAGGCCATCACCAATCCATTTCTCTCAGTAAATTGGCTATTATCAGAGTTGTAAAAAGCCATTTCTTTATCTACCAAGGGAGCGTTGATCTTTTCCCTTAAGTCAATGCGATTTACAACGCGCTGACGCCAAAAGTGATCTTCCTTACGTGGTCTTTTGAGCATATGAGTAGGAGGAATAATCGCATTGGGATCCTTTTCCTCTGTCAACTCCATTTCAGTCTCAACTGCAGCAGGATTTTCATTTTGAGCATATACCTGCCCAACCATAACTCCTACCAAAAGGATTATCAGTATTTTTTTCATGTTTGCGATGTTATTCTACCTTAAATGAAGCCATTAACTCAGATTTCAAGAAACGCTTGTCAGGTATCTTTTTCCCTTGGAAATTTACACGGATGATCTCGTCTATTTCTATATAGAATACTGTCCCTTTTGGTGCTGAATTTCCACGAGAGCCTAGCCCTACGTTCATAGGCTGGGTAGCATCCCTGCCTGCCGTGTTGATCTTATTAACCGTTACAGGAGGTCCTAAAGAAAGATTAGCTTTTACTAGTATCTGAGATACTTGATAACGCGCATCATTCGGTAAGGAAGCCTTAAAGTCTGCATCAGGTACCAGACGAACCTGAATTTTACTTCCCTTCCTGATAGGCGCAGAGCCCTGTAACTGTCTCCCATTTGCGCCTACTGCAATTGTAGGCTTAGGAGGCTTAATTACGTTGTAGGGAACATCTCCCACCTTGGTGGTTTTTCCATTCAGGACATTAGATACAGATACCACACACTTTTTAGCTGTAGGGATTATTCGAAACTGCTCTTTACTCTTCTGACTTGCTACAACATTTGCAGAAGAAGCAGATACCTTAGGGTTGTAATACTCTCCCAAAGCAGGAACCCGTATGTTCACGTCGTTTGCACAATTTTGATAGAGGTTTTGAACCGTTGCAGAAGTGATTTCTACAGAAGGCTTGCGAACGGTGAACTGCTCTTCTACCGTGATAGTCTCCATTCCCCCTGTGGCCTTTGGAACCTGGATGGAGGCAGTATAACTTTGCTTACCTTCCGTTTTTCCTTTAGGGATAGAATTACCACTTGCGTTGATCTTGAGTATCGCCGTCCCATCATCTTGTACTTCTATGTTTCCACTTCCAGAAGAGTATTTAGGCTTAATGGTAGAGGAAGATATCGCAGCAGCAAGACGCGTTTCAAAAGGAAGACCAGCAGGTACGATGGTTGAAACGGGTGAATTGATGGCAACCACTTTATCTCCTGTAAACTTTCTTACTCCCAGGCGCTCACCAAGTTTATCAAAGAGCTTTTTTCGCTCTTCATAAATATCTGATTTAAATGCCTCAAGGATTGCTAAATTCCCTATAAGGGGGCCATCAAAATTGTACAACTCCCAGGGCTTAGCTGTCCCATCTTGCCCAGGAATTTTCTCCTCAAGGACCGTGGGGGTAACTTGCGACCTTTGTGCTGGACTAGTGTTTCGCCTCTCGATATCTGCTAAGAAGGCAAAATATTCATTCATTTTTAGACGGAGCTCATTAGCCTGACCATTTCCATGGCCGCCATTGGCTAAGTCATTCCCTCCCATCCAATATTGATAATTGAGTTCTAGCTCGTCTTTTCTTTCGATTTCGCCAGTTTCGGGATCAACTCTTCCCATTTTCTCAAGTTCAGAAACATGGTTATCGATTAGTCCCACTAGTTCCGAAGTTCTACTTTGAATAAGGTCAAGCGTATCTTTAAGTCCTATATTTTTCCTTACACCTTCCTTATTAACTTCGTCATCAATCGTTTCCTTCATGCTTACAACGACGCTATTCGCATTTGCATTGGCCGTCACAGCCGTATTATTCAGTTTCCCCCGAATGATTTGGAATGCATCCAGTACCTCCTTACTCACATTCAATGCAAGTAGAGCAGTAAGTACCAGGTACATCATATTAATCATCTTCTGACGGGGAGATAATTTTCCAGATGCCATAGTGATTCTTTAGTGGTGAAAAATAGGTACCAACTTACTGTAAGCCTCCGGACATAGCAGAAAGCATATTGCCGTACACGCGGTTGAGACGGCTCAGGTTGCGGTTCAAGTCAGCCATTCCTTGCTTATATGCTTCAGCATCTTTGCTGGCTTCAGACATGTTCTGCATGGCCTGAGTCATACTTGCATAGAATTGGTTGAGAGACTTAAGGTGAGTCTTGGCATCCTGGAGTTCCAATTCATAAATAGAATTGAGCGAACTCAGGTTAGTGGTGATTTTTTGAACCTGCTCGTGATAGGCACGGGCATCAGAAGCAGCATTGGCGAAACCACTCATAGAATCCACTGCTACAGAGTAGCTGCGGTTGAGGTTATCAATTTTACCAGCAGCTTCTTTGATTTTCATTGCATAATCATTGGTGGCTCCTGCTGCATCAGCAACCCCAGACAAACGACTTACGTTGTTGTTGAGGCCTTCCAAGGTATTGGAAAGTGCGCCAAATACATTGCCATCCAATTGGTTCAAATTCTGTGTCCAAGATGTATCGATCTGTGGTTCTACATGACCATTTTCTTCTGCTAAGGCTGGATATACCCTTTCCCACTCGTAATCTGCCCCTAAAGCGCTTGTATCAAAAGCTGAGATGATAAAGATGATTACCTCAGTACCCATACCCGCAATTAACATCAAATCTGCAAATGGCCAGTGCATAATCTTAAACAAAGCTCCGGCTATTACAAGTGCGGCTCCCAATCCGTAGACCATATTGAGGAGACGAGCACCTGAGCTTACTTTCTTTTTTCTTGCCATTGTTAGTTCTTCTTAAATTTTAAATTGCCTGATAATTTGAGAAAAGTACTACAAATATAGTAAAACCGTTTGAGAAAGAGGCTTTTCCATTTTCAGAAAAGCCTGGTTTTTAAGTACGTTTTAGTTTGGATTAATATCTTCTTGAGGCGGAAGATCCCACTTCTGTAACAACGCAACGGAAGCCAATAAAAGCTTTAGCTGTATCTGCATACTCGTAGGAACGAGAACCATTGGAAAGGAAATATCCGATGTCCTTCCAAGATCCTCCCCTTACGGACTTACGTACAGGAGGAACGCTGAATTCTGTTGTGGCTTCGAATCCAGGGAAGCGCTCTTCATCATCAATATAACGTGGATCTTTGTAACGAGGATTGAGGTCGTTCACATAAGTATAAGCCGCCTCTTCAAAGTCATCCTGGCACCACTCGGAGACGTTACCTGGCATGTTATACAAGCCATAGTCGTTGGGTAAGTAACTGTCGACAGGAGCGGGATAAGTAAAGTTGTCGTCTATGTAGTTTCCTCTTCCAGGCTTGAAATTAGCCAAGAAACATCCCTTTGAGTTACGAAGGTAAGGACCTTCCCAAGGGTATATTTTGTGTTCGTATCCTCCGCGAGAAGCATATTCCCACTCTGCTTCAGAAGGAAGGCGAAAACTAGGTATCTTTTCTAACTTTCTTCCTTGACGGTAAGAGTTGAGGTGGTTGGTCCTCCAGCGACAGAATTCTCTTGCTGCATACCAATCAATCCCTACAACGGGATAATCGTCAAAAGCTGAATGCTGGAAGTAGTACTCCATCATGGGTTCGTTGTAGGCGTAAGCAAAATCACGCGTCCAAACTGTAGAATCAGGAGTGATATCATCCTCTGTCATGTTGGGATCCAAGTTATAGGGCTCGACTTCGTCGCCGCTATCTTGGTTGTCATAGTAAAAGTCTGAATCTCCATCTGTTCCTTGTCCAGTAACCGCATAGAGAAATTGACGATACTGATTATTTGTAATTTCTGTCTCATCCATTAGGAAGGCACTAATGGTGATTTGCTTACGAGGGGCAATCTGTGAGTTTGGAACATCTTGATCATTTTGCCCAATGTGAAAACTTCCTGCTGGAATTCTCACCATTCCTAAGGGTCGGTAAAAGTCCCAGGTAGGACGATCCAACACCCCTGTGAGTTCACCACGAGAACCTGTGGTCTTGCCGCCAAAAAGGCCACAACCCTGGACTAGTACGGCCAAGACGGCGAGGAAAAGACTTATTCGTTTCATATCTGCGCTGGTTTCAAAAGTATTGTGGTTGAATTGAGAAAACAACTATGCAACGCTGTGCATAAATCGTGCCGCTTTGAGAAATTAATTCTACTTCCATTGAGGATGTAAAACAAAAAGAAAATGGTTTTATTACGTTTAATAAATGTAGAGATTTTCTTACATACGCGTTTAATTAGTTCTTCTTTTTGATAACATCATCATAGGCTTTGAGGGAGCCTCCACCTTGCAAGGCGTAAGAAATAATGAGTTCATGAGAGGATAGATCGTTTTGCGCATTGAGTCCAGAGAGCACAAAATCGTACGCATATGCAAAGAATAATTGGTCAGAAACTCTTGCACCAACAATGCCAGATATTGATTCATTACTAATAGTTCTGTACGAGGCTCCTAGCAAAAAAGATTTCACTGAAACGTGTAAGCTTCCATCTACTTGGTAAGAGATACCATCTGTACGCGTAGCAAAGCTAGGATGAAGGATGACATCATTTCCTACAGGAAGGTTTACCCCTCCCAACAGATAAAAAGAACGAGCTACACGCGAAATAGCCCCTAAACCTGGGGATTGAGTCAGATCGTCTATAGAGGGCTCTAAAAGATCTTGACCGGAAATTCCTGCATAAAACAGCTCTTCTCCATCTGCATTGGGATGGCTGTAATAGAGTCCAGCCGCTAGCCCTGGCACAATTTGGCTACTAGAAAAAGCACCTGAGGGAACCAAGGGATCTTCTCCTCCGTCAAGGTTGTAGATAAAATCCCCATCTAATGCCTTTTGCAGAATACCACCTGAAACACCGGCACTCAGTGTACCCTTACCCAGAGAAAGTCTGTAAGAATATGCAAAATTAAGGCCCGTAGTAGATAAGGGGCCTAATTCGTCTCTGATGATATACACCCCTATTCCGCTATCTATTCCATCCAAAGGAGCGTCCAAGCTTGCCGTCAACAGTTGTGGAGCTCCATCGATACCCAGCCATTGGAGGCGCCCCATGAGCGTAAGCGTAGTTTGCCCAGAAACCCCAGCAGCAGCTGGATTGTAGACAAAGCGATTATACGGATACAGGGTATTCTGAATGAATATCTGGCCAGAGGCCGAAGAAAATAGGAGCAAACAGGTTCCCAACAACAGCAAATACTTTTTCATCCTCAGACTAGTGTTTGATGGGGTAATTTGAAAATTTTATGTTAAACATTCAAGTACAAAATAATTCCACATAACAGAATCCTCCTTTACTCCTTATGTTTTTTCAGGTAGCTCTCAATCGCTGCCGTCATGGAAGGGATTTTAGGTTTGGGAGCTTCTACATCCACACGAAGTCCATGCTTTGCCGCTTCTTTTGCTGTAGTAGGACCAAAAACAGCTATTCGGGTATTATTCTGGACAAAATTGGGAAAATTTTTGTACAAAGATTTAATTCCAGAAGGAGAGAAAAAGCAAATCATGTCATAATTTACGTTTTCTAAATCAGACAAATCGCTTGCCACAGTCTCATATATAACAGACTCTGTAACGTCAATATTGTTTTCACGCATGTAGTTGGGAAGTTCCCTTCTATGCACATTACTACAGGGAAATAGGTATTTTTCTTTCTTGTGCTTCTTGACAAAGGGAGCTAAGTCCATTGCTGTTCGCTCTCCTACGAATAACTTCCGCTTCCTTATAGTTATGTATTTCTGCAAGTAACGAGAAGTAGCCTCGCTCACACAGAAGTATTTGGTCTCAGGGGGCAGTTCGATCCGCATTTCCTCTAAAAGACCAAAAAAGTGATCAACAGCGACTTTGCTCGTAAAGATAATGGCCGGAAAATCTAATGGATTAATTCCCTGCTTTCTAAAATCATTAAGGGAAATGCCTTGAACCTGAATGAACTTTCGAAAATCAATTTGAAGCTCCCATTTCTCAGCTAGTCGAAAATACGGAGAAGAGGTATCCGAAGGTTTAGGTTGGGAAATCAATATAGTTTTTACAGAACTATTAGTACTCATGAATTTCAAGTGGATTAATCTGAATTTCTTCCAAAACTTCTCTTGCCAATTGCTTTCCAAGCTCCGCACCTTGTGTTGCAGAGCCCTCCATAGTCTTTTTTACCATGCGCTTACCATCTAAACTTGCAATTCCCCCTGTGAGCGAAAGGTGATCTTGTACCAGAGTTGCTAATCCAAAAATCGGCGTGTGACATCCCCCTTGCATCGTGCGAAGAAAGCTCCTTTCCGCTCGAATAGCCCAGTCGGTCGGCTTATGATTTAACAGGGATCTGACTTTATCAAAGGAGTCATAGGACCTTTTTGCGACAACAGCGACTGCGCCTTGCCCTACAGCTGGCACAAAGGACTGGACGTTGAGTTTCTGAGTGATGAGATGCTCCCATCCCATTCGCTTTACCCCTGCATATGCCAGTAAAATTCCATCATACTCCCCATTTTGGAGCTTTTTTAAGCGGGTATTGAGGTTACCGCGGATGTCTTTCACTTGAATATGGGGAGCAAAAAATGCCAATTGAGCCTTCCGCCTTACAGAAGAAGTACCTATGGACCACGGACGAGAAAAATTCTCAAGTTGAACCTCCTTGCTCGCACCCAAGAGTACTTCTCGAGGGTTTTCCCGCTTTAGAAAAGCCACAATTTCCAGTTCTTCTGGAATAGAAGAAGGGATATCTTTCGCACTGTGGACAGCGATATCAATCTTATCCGATAGGAGGGCTTCATCTAATGCCCTAGTGAAAACCCCTACCGATCCCATGGCATACAAAGCATCTGTTTGATTGCGATCACCTTCAGACTGAATCTCCTCAATTGTTGTTTTGATTCCTTGTGCCTCAAGTAGACCTTTTACCTGATGAGTCTGCCACAAAGCAAGTTGACTGTTCCGCGTCCCGATCCTTACCTCCATACACGTTGGGTTTCAAAACCAGATGATATACGGTAAAATATTGAAGGCGCAAATATATAAAATTTTTACCCCCGATGAAAAGTTGAATAATCGTTCAAGGCCGTAGAAATAGGTATACATTTTTCGAAAAAAAATAATTGCCCCTAAAAAGAGAAATAGCCCCCACAGAATTCTCTGATCTTCAGGATATAAAAGGAGTAACAACAGAGGGATAGAGAGCCCTTGTAGATAGGGGAAATTCCCGATGATATCCAGGTTTATGGTTCCAGAAACCAAATTTCTAATAGAAAAGATACTCCCTAGAATTCCTAAAAATAGATACTTGAACAAAAAACTGCCCGCTACGATCAAGAACGATCGCCAAAAAATGGTGTGAACATTCTCGATTGGATAGAAAAACCGGGTAAGAAGGCTTCTTTCTCTAAGCAAGGTCATAGTTTCCCAGGAATGGCTTCTATAGATATAGTAGACAAAGAGGAAGAGGAGAATACTAAAGGCAAGCTGATTGATAAGAATTACGACAAATGCAAATCCTCCACTCCCAGAGGAACTGTCATTAAGTGTATCGATGTATTTATCTGGCTTACTAAAGATCCTTTCCAGGGAGTAGTAAAAATTGGGATTGATAAATTTTACGCCGAGTAAGGCAAGGAAGGGAAATAAAAGAATGAATACCGTCCCCACACCCGGATTCAGGGGAAGGGTCGGGTAGTCTTTAGGAACCCAAGAAAGAAATTGACCATAGTGGGATGTCCTTCTCCCCCCTTCATCCAACCAGAAGCTCAGGGGGAATGAAAATCCAACTGGCTCATAGGGATAGGTATTCAGCATGGCAACATAGGTCCCTTCTTTTAAGGAATCAACTGGAAGGAATCCCCATGCTAGGGCTAAAGATACTTGCTCTGCAGGAGGAGGAAAAGGAAAGTATATATGCCGCAAGGCCGTGCGCTTCATGTGAAATAACTCTTTCTGGGCAGTCTCTTTCTCAAAAGTGAAGCCCGCTTCTCCAAAATAAGGAGCCCAAACCCATACAGAATCGTTTGAGGCAATATATCTTGAGGACTTGGGCTGATCCTCATCTGGCGGATGTTCATAAATTTGGATAGGTTGTAATAAGCCTAAAAATGGCTTGGGATAATTGGGGAAATACGTAGAATACCTGCAAGTTAGAGTGAGGGTATTTTTTCCTTCCTGAATCCAGAGAATTGAAAGGGGGACCACCCAAGCATCAAGGGGATTGTCCATTGAAGAGATAAACTGACCATTGAGGTATAGATCTGCGTTCCACGCAAGTCCCTTGACATAAAAGAATACTGTATCGGGCAAGTCGCAGTCCACGACCCATTCGAATGAGAAGTTATCCCACCTTTTCTGATCCGAAACAATAAATGGAACGCGCTGACGACTCTTAGTTTGTTCAGAATCAAAGGTATCCAATGAAAATAATGGCCATACCTCACCTTTAGATAGGCTTTCTTGGGGCTGAGCATGTAGACCCACTCCTGCGAAAACCAGGACCCACAAGATTAAGGAATACTTTTGTACTTTCGCCATTGCAGTACAAAGGTAGTGATCTATGCAGATTTTTCATCTTCAGGTGCTAGGAGAACACAAAGGCAAATTACACGCAGAGGAAGCACATCATTGCGTGAAGGTACTTAGGCATGCTGTAGGAGACGCTATTCATACCATAGATGGAGAAGGTAGATACTTCCCTGCAATCATAGAAGCTATCCAGAAGGACGGAGTTCTCTTGCAATTAGGCGATGCTAACAATGGCTGGGGGGAAAGTCCTTTTCAGCTTGCTATCGGGATTTCCCCATTGGCAAAAAAAGACAGATTTGAGTGGTTTCTAGAAAAATCCGTAGAGTTAGGCATAGACCATATTACCCCTATTCTGTGTAAACGAACTGGGCCAGGTAGACTTCCCCGGCAGGATCGAATGGAAAAGATCTTGTTAGCTGCGACAAAACAATCTAAGCGTTCCCAACTTCCCCATCTTAGTACACCTATCCCCTTTGAATCCTATGTAAAGCAGACTTCCGGCAAACTAAAGATGGTCGCATGGTGTGAAAGCCATGAACCACTCCAAGGCTATTCAACGGCCATAAAAGATGCTATATCAATTGATTTGCTAATTGGGCCGGAAGGGGATTTTACAGAAAATGAGGTAACACTTGCCATTGGGAATGGATTTCACCCTGTATCCTTGGGAGAAAACCGGTTGCGGTCAGAAACAGCAGGCATCTATCTTCTGGGAGCCCTAAAAACCTATTTAGCCTACTAACTGCGAATAATCTCTCCCAGGGCGTTGCCAGCCATGGAGGAGAATCCCGCCAATAGGCCTCCTATCATACTGGTAAGACAAATTAACACAAAGGGCTTAACAGAGGCAGAAAGGGTATCACTAAATCCCGAAAAAAGCATCCCTGCCATTCTCGTACTCAGGATAGAATCATTTTTCATATCAAAAATCCAGGCAATAAGGCCCCAAAGAATAAAAATAGCCAAAAAACCGGCCCAAAAGCTGAAGGATTGCTGTTTCTTTCGCTTGCTGAAGGCCCACCTACGCTGTCTCTGCGCAAATGCAATGCCTACTAAAAAGGCGATGACCCCGATTATCCAGAAAGGAAAATACAGTTGAAAAATAGCTGATAAGCCCATTATGCTCAGTAATCGGAATAAGAATTTCATCAATTGGTTATCTTAACTTGATACATAATGTCCGCTTCTTCCGGATCTAATGAGAAAAGTAAGGATAGGGGAAAATAATTTCCCTCCACCCAATCATCCACTCCGTTGTCATAAAGGGGACTGGCAGGATTACCCGACTGACCCCCTGGATAAATTCCTTCTGCAGTGATTTCCTTTCCCAAGGAAACGACCATTCTCCACGAAGGGCCATTATATTTTGAAGTAGCATTTAGAATTTCTTTAAATCCTCCAGCTAGCAGGTTATGCCTCCCCAACTCAGGTGAAAGTCGAGCCATGTGTCGAATACTGGTTCCTTTAAAAGCCCCCCAGACCCAATTTTCAGGAGCGTTATCCTGGGTATACAATTGGTCTAGAGCAGCACGGAAAGCGCGAACCACGAGTTTGCGACGGTTCTCCTTTTCAGGCGTATTCAGGTCATCAAAGAAGGAAAAGTTAGGGTTGGATTTTAGCAGAGAAATGGTGGTATACGGTTCTGGCCATTGGGCAGCGAGCCCTTTTTGGAGGTACTCATCCTGCCAAATGGAGGTATATAGGGTATCCCACCATTGTTGAAAAATCGTAGGGGCAATTTCATCACTTTCGTATAAATAATCCCATTTTACCAGAGCATTGTAAGCAATTCTCTCCTTGTCTGTCAAGGCATTTGGTTCTAGTTCTCCGAGCATGACGGGTAAAATTTCGGAGGCAAGCAGGCCAAAATTATCCAACTGCATCGCCTTCATTCGCTTCATGTCAATGGGTTCATCCTGACTGAGCAGCGCATTCAAGCGACGGTTTCGATACTTTTGAAACCTCCCCTGATAGAAGTAAGGATAGGCTTGGGAAGTAGCACGTTGGTTGGCAGAGCTTACAAAGCCCCTTTGAGGATTTAACACCTTAGGTACTTGAGAAGGTGGCAAAAAGGAATGCCATTGATGGGTACTATCAGAAGCATCTAAGATAAAGTGCCCCTGGCCCTTCCACCTGTTCACAAACTTTCCATGCTGGTGTATGGCGATGTCTCCAGAGCGGCTTGCAAAGACAAAGTTCTGAGCCGGAGCTACATAATAGCTTAAAGCAGCGACATAATCCTTATAGGATTTTGCTCGGTTAAGTAAATAGAACGTCAGCAATTCATTGCCGGGTTCGTAGGCTGTCCAACGCGCAGCGAGAGGAACGGGTATATCACCAAAAGATGCATCATACATTACTGGACCAAATTCTGTGTACATCACAGTATCTAAGAACATGTCTCCCCCTTTCAAGTGAAAGGTGTCAATTTTTCGACTTACGTCTCTCCACTTTCCTTTATACCAGTATGCACCCTGTGTGGTATCGCGAAACTTCAAGGTATAGTAATCCAGGACATCCCTACCTGAGTTGGTAAGCCCCCAGGCTATGGCTGAATTAAACCCAATCACTATTCCTGGAGCCCCTGGCAGAGAAACCCCATAGGTGGGTTCATTCCCCACACATATTTGAACTTCATACCAAATAGAAGGAAGGCTCAGCCCCAGGTGTGGATCATTCGCCAGCATGGGCGTACCTGTTGAGGTTTTCACTCCAGCCACCGCCCAATTATTGGATCCGATATTGCGAGTCGGCAAATGGGGAATGCTCCCCGTCATCCAAGAGGAATCGGGAAGATAGTTTTGTGGGATTGCAGGAGGGATAAAAAATGTATCTGGAAGGGGACTTTCTTCTGGAATTACCGGATCCAAGACGGGTAAAGGCTCAGAAAATAGGGTATCAAACATAGCAGGACCCCAGGCACTCAAATTTCTTGTATTGGATATATCTCGAGACCTCCCTGCAAGCATATTAGCCATATATTTTAATAACAAACAAGACTTGTAGGCGGTCCATTTTTCTGGACGGTACCCCAAAATCTTGTACTCAAGGGGATAAGAAGAAGGGGATAAGGTCCTTATATAAGCATTTACACCGGCGGTAAAGGCAGCCAGTATATTCCGAGACCGAGGATCTTCCATAACCCCATCCACTGAACGCCTCGCAGCATAGGGTATACCCTTTCTTCGCATTTCTCTATCGAGCGGCAATACAGTTTCCTGGAGTGGAATGGGCATAATCTCAGATAGCCTTCCGGCTGCAACGTAGGTCTGAAACTCCATTTGCCAAAGGCGATCTCTAGCCGTAATATAGCCTTGCATGAAATAGGCATCCTCGTCATTTTCAGCAAAAATATAGGGTACACCTCGCTGATTGAACCCAACTTCTACAGGAGCTTTTAGTTGTGGTAATTGGTTAGGAAGTTCAAACGGTTGAGATTGAGAGGTAGTGTTCATCCAAAACCCTTTGAAAGGATTAAAGAAATCCCCTAGTGCAAAGGGAATTCCTCCCATAGGGACGGATAAGAAATAGGTAAGTATAACCGTACATATCAACGAGATAACAAACTTTCCCCAACGCATACAAGATTTGGATGAAGTTTTACAAATTTGGAGTGAATCCTTCTAACAAAATTTACCAAAATCTTTGACTTAGCAAAAGCATGACAAAAATTAGTCTCATTACGATAGGATCTGAGTTACTAAAAGGCCGAATCATAAATACCAATGCCAGCAAGATTGGAACGATGCTACGCCCACATGGGTATAAACTCTCTCGGACAGTGGTGATCCCAGACGAGGAAAAAGCCATTGCCAAAACCCTTAGGCAAGAATTGGAAGACCACGATTTGGTATTGATATCTGGAGGATTGGGATCTACGGAGGACGATATTACGAAAAAGACTATTGCCCGTGTAATGGGTACTGAATTGGTCCTGCACGCTCCTACATTCGCCTATTTAAAGGAACGTTTTGAAGCGAGAAAGCGTCCTTTCTCTCAAAGAATCCAACAGCAAGCTTTTTTACCAGCCAATTGCAGGGTCCTTCCCAACCGTATGGGTACTGCCCCTGGAATGCTTTTTGAAATAGACTCTTCCTATGCGATTTCCTTACCGGGAGTACCCTTTGAGTTGATGCACCTCATGGAACACGAGGTTCTGCCCTTTATGAAAGAGAAGCTTGCCCCTGGACTGTTTCAACATGAAATTCTCCGTTTGGCTCATATCTCTGAATCAGAAACCGCAGATCGAATACAAAAAATCCGCTCCAATCTCCCTGAAACCATTCAAATTGCTTATCTCCCACGAAAAGATGGGCTTTGGTTGGAACTTTTTGTCGAATCTCAAGGGCAAGAAAAGGAAAGCGAGCTATTGCACGACCTCAATCAAACAGTAGATACCCTCAGAGCCTTATTCCCAGAAAAATTGTATACCCAAGGGGACCAGCCCCTTTCCCAACTTCTGCACGCTCGATTTCTGGGCCAACAGAAGACCCTGTCCATTGCAGAAAGTATAACAGGCGGGGGAATAACCTCAGAATTAGTCAGCCAATCTGGTGCTTCTAATTTTCTCAAAGGGGGTATTTGCGCCTACGATGTCAACATAAAAGAGCGCGTACTTGGGGTAAAGCCTGAGACGATATCGACATATGGGGTAGTCTCCAGTGAGGTAGCAGAGGAAATGGCCATTCGAGTTAGGAACTTATTCCAAACAGATATAGGGTTAGCTACTACCGGATGGGCAGAGCCCGATGGATCCACTCCGCCAGAGGTATGGATGGGATATGCTGATGAGGTAAAAACAATATCGATCCATGCAACCTTATATGGAAACAGAATCGCCAGTATCGACCGGGCTATTCAATATGCAATGAGGCTATGCCTGGTGGAGATGGAATAGAAAAGCGATTTCCTGGGTTATCTCATTTGGATAAAAAACTTTTCTCCAACTTCGCCCAATTATTTCTAACAGTAAAATTTTTACCTAATTTTGACCTATGGCTAAAGTTGAAATAAAGATGCCCAAAATGGGCGAAAGTATTACAGAGGCTACCATTCTGAGTTGGCTTAAAGGTATTGGAGAAGAAATTGAAGCTGAAGAAAGCCTATTGGAAATCGCAACGGATAAGATTGACTCTGAAGTACCTGCTCCAACTGGAGGAAAGCTACTAGAAATTATGTTCAAAGAGGGCGATGTAGTACCCGTAGGAGCTACGATTGCCATTATTGAAACGGTAGGAACAGAAGAGACAGATGCCATTTCTCCTGCAAATGGGCATACTTCTGAAGAAGAGGAAGTGGAAAGTACCATTCCATTTCTCCCAAAGGAAGAAGTGATCCATGAGCGAATACCTGTTTCCTCTTCAGCCGTCCGAGAAAGTGATCGATTCTACTCTCCCTTAGTTCAAAATATAGCCAAAGAAGAAGGTATATCCTTTCAGGAATTGGAGCAAATACCCGGTTCAGGCCGTAAAGGCCGAGTTACCAAAAAGGATATTCTCTACTATGTAGCAAATAGGAAGTCTCCAACTGTTCCGGAAGTCTCTTCCAAGCCAATGTTTTCCTCCCCTGCCCCTACTACAATAAGCCCATCTAGTTCTTCAAATGGATTTCATATTGCTGAACGCAGTTTTACCCATCATGGGAATATTGAAATTGAAGAGATGGATCGGATGCGTAAAATGATTGCGGATAATATGCTTTACTCCCAGCATATTTCAGCTCATGTCACCTCCTTTGTAGAGGCAGATGTCACCCCCGTGGTATTGTGGCGAAAGAAGGTAAAAGAAGCATTTTTTAATACCTATAACGAGAAGCTTACATTCACCCCTATTTTTGTCCATGTAGTAGCGAAGGTCTTGAGAGAATTACCTCGGTTGAATGCTTCTGTCCAGGGTGATCAAATCCTCCTCAAAAAAGATATCCATATTGGAATTGCTGTGGCCCTTCCCTCTGATAACCTTATTGTTCCCGTAGTTAAGCATGCGGACAAGATGAATCTTGCTGGATTGACAAGTGCCATAAATGACCTGGCCTCGAGGGCAAGAAAAAATAAATTAACCCCTTCTGAGCTAGAAGGTGGCACCTATACCCTGTCTAATGTGGGAACCTTTGGCAATGTGATGGGCACTCCGATCATTATGCAACCACAAGTAGCTATACTTGCTACGGGAGCTATTCGAAAACTCCCCGCAGTAGTAGAAACACCGGAAGGGGATATGATAGGAATCCGTCATAAGATGTTCCTTTCCCATTCGTATGACCATCGCATTATAGATGGAGCACTCGGAGGGAAATTTGTTCGAAGGGTTGGAGACTACTTAGAAAACTGGGATATGAACCAAGGGTTCTGAGTTCAGGGTTCAGGGTTCAATTGTACTTTGATTTCGGATCAAAGGTTTATGCTGACCTTAGGTCATTTAATCTGGACTATTCAACTATAACTCTCTGACACGAAAACTTTCCCCTATATATCCCCACCAAGTCTTTGGATTTCATCGCGGATCTTGGCAGCCGCTTCGTAATCCTCGCCGGCGAGGGCTTCGTCGAGGCGCTTGCGCAGTTTACTTATATTGTCTTTCGATTTAGAACCTGATACAGAGGGAGAGGTAAAGGCTTCTTCAGGTTCGGGGTCCTCTTTTTCTAGTTCGGATAAGGAAAATTCCCCCTCTTCATCTGCATAGGCTGTTCCACTATTTTCATCATCAATGATAATTCCCGCTTCGGAGAGAACAGAATCTAAGCAGAAAATGGGTACTTTGAAACGAACCCCAATAGCAACAGCATCACTTGGCCTACTATCTATTTCGTGAACTTCGCCATTGGTTTCCATGATGAGTTTCGCATAGAAAATCCCTTCGTTAAGTTCCGTAATAACCACCTCTAATAAATCAATTGCAAAGTGTTTGGCAAGGTTGTAAATCAAGTCATGCGTCATGGGACGGTTTGTCTTGATATTCTCCAGTTCTAAAGCAATTGCCTGCGCCTCTGCACCTCCAATGATAATAGGCAACCTCCTATTCCCATTTTTCTCTCCCAATACCAAAGCATAATGCCCGATTTGAGAATGACTGGATGACAATCCTATAATCTCTAAGGGTATTTTTTCCACCTGCAAATTTATTTTCAGCCTTCAATTGTCAGAAGCCAAACTCCAACAATTCACCAGAAGGAAAGCGTTTTCCTAAGCCGCTTTTTATCAAAGGTAAAGAGAAAACAGGTAATTTTACAAAGAAATTACCTGTTTGCGTATTGTTGGACGATTGAAGGGGTATATAGGTTATACGGTTGCCTTTGCAGACTTTATCCCTTCGATAAGCTTAGGCACTACATCAAATAAATCACCAACTATCCCAATATCTGCAATTTTGAAAAAGGGAGCCTCTGGATCTTTGTTGATGACAACAATTGTCTTGGATGAACTCACCCCAGCCAAATGTTGAATGGCTCCAGAAATTCCAATAGCGATGTATAAGGCGGGAGAAATCTGAATTCCGGTTTGTCCTACATGTTCATGATGGGGTCTCCACTCCATATCTGCTACAGGTTTCGAACAAGCAGTAGCTGCTCCCAGCAGTTGGGCCAACTCGTCTATCATAGGCCAGTTTTCTGGACCTTTCATTCCTCTTCCTGCTGATACCACAGCCTCGGCTTCTGTAAGTGAAACTCCTTCACTCACTTTAAGCAATTCAGTAGCTATTGCATCAATGGCATCGATTGAGGAACTAGAAGTAAACACCTCTGTATTACTTTGAACGGGATTCTCTTTTACCCCATAACTATTGGCCATGGGAAGAACGATCACTCGATCTTTAACCGCTTGGAAAGACTGGACACCTTTACCTGAGTAGGACATACGCGTTCCGGAATAACTCTGGCTTGGATCTACCATGGTGATCACCCCATTGAGTATAGCGGCTTCGAGCTTTACTGCTATCCTGGGAGCGATGGCCTTTCCGTTGTAGGTTTGAGCCATTACCACAGCCTTAGCTCCTATGTGTTCCGCAACTTCAGCAACAGCAACTGCATATCCCGCGTTTACAAAGGCTTCGGCGTTATCCGAACCTACTGTATAAATTTGAGAAACACCGTGCTGAGCAAGCTTCTCCAGCTCTGATGGATCTACAGGCCCTACAGTAACCGCTGCAAAATTGACCCCTAGCTTTTGGGCAAGGTCATATCCATATGTAGAGGCCTCAAGGACCGACTTTTTTATAATTCCGTCCGATAACTCGGCAAAAAGCAAAACTGACATATCTTCAAAAATATTTTGGTTAAACCCTAAGTCCTTTTAAATAAAACCCTTATTCGCAAGAGAAGAAACCAATCGATCGACATTATCAGGGTCGATATATTCACATTCAGACTTCGTAGGGGGATAGGCAAAGCCTGTGCTCTCTACAAAGGCTGGAACAGCTGCAGGCTTCACCACAGATAAAGGTTTCTTTCTTGCGGCCATAATTCCCCTCATATTAGGAATTCGCCATTCCGCAATCCCTTTTTGACAACTTATAACTACGGGAAAGGTTACGTTCATAATTTCCTTTCCTCCCTCTATTTCTCTATGAACTACTGCTGAATCTTCATCCTTCAACTCCATTTTGATAGCAGCCGGCACATAAGCTGTACCTAAATGTTCGGCTAACATTCCAGGAACCATAGATCCATTAAAGTCCAGGGACTCTTTACCAGTGAAGATTATTGAAAATTCCCTTTCCCTGGCATATTCAGCAATAAGTCCAGCAACTGACCCTGAATCTGAAGGAACCGCGTCAATACGAACCGCATCATCTGCCCCTATGGCTAAGGCTTTTCTCAGGGTGGGTTCAACCTCAGGCCCTCCAACACAAAGCACTGTTATGGAAACTTGCTTCCCTTCCTCTCTAAAGCCAATCGCACGGGATAATCCATATTCACAATAAGGATTGATCACGAAAGTTACCCCTGTCTTATTTAACTCCTGCCCTGCCGAATCAAACTGGATTTTGGTTGTTGTATCTGGCACGTGGCTAATGCAAACTAAAATCTTCATATTTGGATGGAAAATTGCATGAAAATGAATACAAAAATACAAACAAATAAGCATTAAATAAAATGGCAATTGATAGAATTCACCAACTAATGGCCTTCCTAGAAAAGGATCCAACAGATCGATTTACGTTGTACTCCATCGCTTATGAATATTTAAAGAGGGAAAAACTGGAAGAAGCAGAAAATTTCTTCAAAAAGTTGAAAAATATAGACCCCTTATATATTGGCCTGTATTACCATTTAGGAAAAATATACCAGCAAAAAGAACAATGGGATGAGGCGATATCTACATTTGAGGAGGGAATAGATGTAGCAAATCAAATTTCTGATAACCATGCACTTGATGAACTAAAAAGAGCCATTCAACAAGTAAATGATGAACAGTTATACTGAATTTGTTAGATTTTCCTAATAAATTCAACGAACTTTCGTTACAGTTTAGGTAGTCTAGTAAAGATTTGCACCGCTTTTCTATCTAATGAATTACACTTTTCGGGCTAGTCAAAAGAATCACATTTAAAATTTTAAAAATTAAAATTTTTTATTTTCGATTTTTACAACATTGATGTATATATTTGCTGTGAAATTCAATCAAATTCTCCTTTATGATTCACCATTTCAGGCACCTATTGGTTTACACTTTTCTCTTTTCCTTACTCGTCTCTACTTCCGCCCAGATTTCTCCCATTTCCCAAAATATGAAAGAATGGTATTTGGAGGAGCGCTTTCTTATTACAGATGGCAATGACGATGCCTTGCTAGATCGCAAGGAATTAGCAAAATTTTCCAACGAATTTGCTTATTACCTAGTAGATCACCATTTCAACTCATCTGATATAAATCGCGATGGCTATTTAAGCTTTAATGAAATCCGAAGTAGGGTCCAAACAGAAATGAAATATCGGACAAGTATAGAAAGACGCGAGCTGAGAAAGCTAGTTTACAAGTTCCCCAAATTACCCTCCAATGATATCGGCTTTTTCTATACACATCCTGAAGTAGTAGCGGAACTTTTTGGCAATCTCACTTGGATGTATGAAAACGCTTCAGTTGCGAAGCACTTATTATCCAACTACTCCTGGACTTCGCGGCATCCTGAGGTAATGGTTGTATTACAAAAGAACCTTCGATGGATGGTTGCTAATCCGCTCGAGGCTGATAGAATCTATACCAATAGAGATATTTCTCAGCAATTGCCTGAACTACTTGGATGGAGAGCTGATCACCGCAACTTTATCAAGCAGAATCGCCTATCTGATAAGTTTTATTTGATTGACTTTTCTTCGATTGATTAAGCAGAGTATCCCTCTTGTTTAGGGTTCAAAAATTAATCCAGACGGTTTGTCTGGATTTTTTTTTGGCCATTTTTGAGCAGAATGAGCCATTTTTGTTTGAAAAACAAGCAAAAAGTATAAACAAAGTTGGGAAAATTCCCGATAAGTCTTAGATTTGTTTAAGAATTAAGGGAAAACGTAAAACAAATCTAATGCTATGACTACCTTAGAATTCAACTCCGCAGTTATACAAAACCAGCAATTATTGAAACCGCTGGCTCTAAAGTTAACAAGAGATGTTGAAGATGCAAATGATTTAATCCAAGATACATTTGTAAAGGCGATATCTAATCGAGACAAATTTACTGAAGGAACCAACCTGAAAGCGTGGTTGTATACAATCATGAAGAATACTTTCATTACCAATTACCATCGGTTGGTAAAGCGGAAATCATTTATTGATACCTCTTTGCAGTTTTCTACGATCTCAGACTACACTACTGACAATCTCGCAAACAGTAGTATGACCCTTGATGAAATCCATAAAGCAGTGGATTCATTAAACTATGAGTACAGAACTCCATTTTTAATGTATTTTAGGGGATATAAATACTATGAGATTGCTGATATCCTCGACATACCCATTGGGACGGTTAAAAACAGGATTCACATAGCAAGAAAAATTTTAAAAGCGAAGCTTAAAAATTTAACTTCCGGTATATAATACCTTGTTCAACCTCAAGATCCCAATCTTTATTCCTTCTATGAAGCTCTACAACACCACCTGCCTGGAGTGCAGCAAAGTCATCACAAGGAAGTATAGCACTTCTTTTTCACTAGGCATTAAAATGCTAGCTAAAAAGTTTCACCTTCCTATTTACGGTATTTATGGGTTTGTGAGGCTTGCTGATGAAATTGTTGATACCTTTCACGCCTACAATAAAGCGGTATTACTTTCAGAATTTAAGGATGAGACTTACCGAGCAGTTGATGCGAAAATAAGTACCAACCCGGTTCTTCAGGCTTTTCAGCATGTGGTTAATGCTTACTCCATCGAAAGGGAACTCATCGAAGCTTTCTTAACAAGCATGGAGATGGATTTGAAGATGGATCGTCATGACGAAGGTTCGTATGACACTTATATATATGGTTCTGCAGAAGTAGTAGGACTTATGTGCTTACGGGTGTTTTGTGAAGGGGATTCAGCACGCTACCATCAGCTTGCCCCCCACGCGAGAAGCTTAGGAAAAGCTTTTCAGAAGGTGAACTTCTTGAGAGATATGAAGAGCGATTTTCAGGAACGCGGAAGGGTGTATTTCCCGGGTGTGGATTTTACCCTTTTCACAAATGAGGTTAAAAAATCCATTGAGCAAGATATACAAAGAGACTTTGACCATGCACTAGAAGGTATTACCCAACTCCCCGAAGGTGCCAAAATGGGGGTATACCTGGCTTACGTTTACTACCGAAGATTATTTAATAAAATCATTCAAACCCCTGCAACCCTCATACAAGAGAAAAGAATTCGCGTTCCTGACAACCAAAAGCTCGCTTTATTGGTTAAGACCTATGTTCAACACCATTTCAGTATTATATAGCGTAAAACCATAGTACTTCCGTTACATGTATACCTACCTTCTCTTGAATATCGGCACAATTCTTTTTCCATTGTTGCTATCATTCGATAAGAAGGTTCATTTCTATACCTACTGGAAGGCGTTATTTCCGTCCATTTTTGTAGTAGCTGCACTTTTTATTCTCTGGGATATACAATTTACTGAATTAGGCGTCTGGGCATTCAACCCTGATTATCTTACCGGAATTTATTGGGCTAATCTTCCGATGGAAGAATGGATGTTCTTCTTTACCATTCCTTATGCATGTATTTTTATTTACGAATGCATAAAAGCCTATTTGCCCTTCTCTTGGAATACGGAATCTATGCGAAAACTCTATTTTGTAACAGGTTCCTTGTTATTCATCATAGCTTGTACCCAATTGGGAAAACTTTACACCACCATTACTTTTTTTACCTTAGGTGTCCTTCTCATAGGTACAGCAATTTATGCCCCCGTTTATTTGGGACGCTTTGCCCAGATGTACCTTATTCACTTAGTACCTTTTTTTCTGATAAATGGCGTGCTTACTGCCTTGCCAGTTGTACTATATAACAATGCCGAAAACCTAGGAATT
This sequence comes from Bacteroidota bacterium, assembly GCA_039197765.1. Classification (GTDB taxonomy): domain Bacteria; phylum Bacteroidota; class Bacteroidia; order J057; family J057; genus JBCCTX01. Next base: position 20,906 of record JBCCTX010000008.1, on the reverse strand, counting down.
CGCATGGGTACTGTACCATTTGAAGATCCATTCTATTCCATGCTTTTACTACTTCTAAATGTTCACCTATTTGAGTTTTTCAAAAAAAAATTTCAGTTAAATGCTCAACTTAACAGTATCTATTGACTCTTCCTCTGGATTTTGTTTTGGAGTGGTATTCGCTATTGAGATGGCGGAGGATATCCTTGTAGATGAAGGAAGTCTATACTGTCTAGGTGATATCGTACATAACGATCAGGAAGTGAAGCGCTTAGAAGCAATGGGGCTGGAAATGATTTCACGCGAAAAACTCAAAGAGATCAGAGATGCAAAGGTGTTGATCCGAGCCCATGGGGAACCTCCAGAAACCTATAAAATTGCCTTAGAAAACAACTTAAATCTAATTGATGCTTCTTGCCCTGTCGTACTAAAATTGCAAAACAGAATCAGAAACTCTTTTGAGCAGGAGGAAAATATTTTTATTTACGGAAAAAAAGACCACGCAGAAGTCATCGGATTGCAAGGTCAAACCCGTGAAACAGCTACCGTTTTCCAGAGTATTGAGGAACTCGAATCTCATTCTTTGCCAGAAAGTATAACGCTCTACAGTCAAACGACAAAAAACAAACGCTCCTTCTACGATGTAGTCAATTACTTAGAGGAAAGGGGTACCAAGGTTAAAGTTCATGATACTATATGCCGCCAAGTATCTAATAGGGACGAAGATCTTAGAAATTTTGCCTCCGCTTACAGCAAGATACTCTTTGTTGCTGGAAGAAAATCTTCTAATGGAAAAATGCTCTATCAAGTCTGCAGACAGGTCAATCCCCATTCTTATTTTATTTCCAGTACAGAAGAAATATTTCAAGATTGGTTTGAGCCAGGAGATACGGTTGGAATCTGTGGTGCGACAAGTACCCCTCAATGGCTTATGGATGAAGTCAGGAAAAAATTACTAACGTATTAAATAACGGCCAGCATGCTATGCAGTGAAAGGAATGAAGAGAAGCTTTTTTTGATTAGAGGAATTAGGGGTATAATCTATCTTCTCTTACTGCCTGCGAACGCTCGCTTCTAAGATCTCACGCTGCTCATCTCTCCTCTGGCTTCTCCCTGTGCGGAGCTCTTTCCCCCACCTGCTGATTTTTCCACAATCCAAATCGCAAGCATTCCTAGGACTATTAACCCTAGGGATATCCAGGTGGAATTCAATTCAAAGGAGGGTAAAAACCATTCATATCCCGTTACAACTTCTTTGGAATCCTTACCTTCCCTAATTATAGTCTCTGTCAGGGTATTTTTCCAGGGCCATATGATGGCCATTGAGCCAAGAATAAATCCCGTCATCAAGGCAATGGTCTGGTCGTGGTAATTTTCAAATATCCAAGAAAGGAGATGAGAAAAGGCAATTAGACCTGCTGCGCACCCCAAGGCGAGGGGCAGTAAAATTCCCAAATCTACCTTGCCGATAGACCCAAGAATCAAGGCATAATTCCCCATGATGATCAAAACAAAGGAACCCGAAAGCCCTGGAAGGATCATGCTACATATAGCCACTATGCCACATAGAAATACATAAAAGAAGCTACTATCTTCTCCTGAAGGGGCTAATAAGGCAATTCCCACTGCAATTGCAGTACCTAAAATCAGCATTGCAATGCTGGCAAAGTTCCATTTATTGACCGTTTTACCTACAAAGTAGATGGATAATAGAATGAGGCCGAAGAAGAAGGCCATTGTATAGGTCTCCTGGGTTTCTAATAGGTATTCTAGTAATTTGGCCAGGCTCACTACACTAACTCCAATTCCCAAGAATATGGCAAGTACAAATGAACCATCAATATGTTGCCAAAAATCTTTAACCCTACCGGCCAACAACAACTTAATCGCTGCCATATCAAATGACTTGATCGCGTTTATAAGTCGCTCATAAATACCGGTAATTAAGGCAATGGTTCCTCCGGAAACGCCTGGAATCACGTTTGCAGCTCCCATGGCGACCCCTTTCAAAAAAATGCTTAGGTACTGAATCATAGGCCAAATGTAGCGAAAATTCAGCCGAGGACTAGTTGGATCAGAAGAAAGGTCAAATTTTAAGAATTAGCAGTCAATTCGGAAGTGTGAAACTATTGGGATCCCGATTAAACGGTCATGATTTCTTCCTCTTTCTTCTTAAGGGTCTCATCCACTGTTTTCACATGAGCATCTGTAATTTCCTGGATCTGTCTTTCCGCACTTTTAATGGCATCCTCTGAGGCACCTTCTTTTTGCAGGTCTTTCAACATACTATTGGCTTCTTGGCGAACGTTACGTATCCCAATCTTGGCATTTTCCCCTTCAGCTCTAGCTTGCTTGGACAGTTGCTTTCTTCTCTCTTCTGTAAGTCGAGGAATGGGAATTCGAATGATTTCTCCATCATTTTGAGGATTAAACCCCAAATTTGCTTCAATAATGGCCCGTTCAATCAATTGGAGCATACTTTTTTCCCAAGGCTTAATAGTTAAGGTGCGTGCATCCGCAGCACTTACCGCTCCGACCTGATTGAGCGGAGTAGGGGTGCCGTAATAATCGACTTTCACTCCATCTAGCATAACCGGGCTTGCCTTACCCGCACGTATTTTCAGCAGTTCGTTTTCTAAATGCCTAATAGTCTTGCCCATTCCGTCTTTTGTCTCATCGAAAATGAGCTTAATATCTTCCTCCATGGTACCTGTAGTTATTGATTTGTGCTAAATTTAATGTTGTGGAACCTTTTTGTAAAAGTGCTGGGGAACCCCCCAAATGGAGATAGCAACTTTCTCCTATTTAGAATATATACCTAATTCTCAGATTAAAGTTAAAATATCCCTAATTTGTTTCCAACAGATGCAGCATAAATGACTGTGTAGACGTTTATACATAAAGCGTTCGATATATTGAATGATACCCAAAAGCCTCATACATGCCTGTATGCAAGAGGATGCTCATGCGCAGCATGAACTATTCACCCGTATGTCTCCCATGCTCATGGGTATTTGCATGAGGTATGCACAGAACTTGCCAGAAGCTGAAGATATCCTTCAGGAGGGGTTTATCAAGATTTTTCAAAAAATTAAGAAGTACAACTTTCAGGGCTCCTGGGAAGGCTGGGTTCGAAGAATTATGATTAATACGGCCATTGATTACCTGCGGAAACAAAAGGCCTATCGGTATCAATTATCCATTGAGGAGGGAGCTGGGAATCATATCGAGGCTCAAGAGATTGACCAACTGGAATTGGAATACTTATACCAGGTTATCCAAGAGCTGCCCCCTGGATACCGTCTGGTATTCAACTTGTACGCAATCGAGGGCTATTCTCATAAAGAAATTGCACAACAATTGGGCATAAGCGAAAGTACATCGAGATCACAGTATACCAGAGCTAGAGCAATTTTAATTAAACGTATCCGTGAGGATTGTATGGAAACTAATACATTCAAGAATGCCATCTGACAACTTTGAACAGAGCTTGCGCAAGCGTCTGAGTGGAGTGGAATTCCCCCCGAATCCAGAGGTTTGGGAAGGAATTAAGACGCGTCTTCAGGGACCCAAGTGGTACCAGAAAAAAGGATGGATCTGGGGCATGGCGGCCTCAGTGAGCCTCCTATTGGGTATAGGTGCATATATTTGGCTCTATCCTCCTAGACACGTATCCCTTGAAGAGGTTCAAACCACCGTATCAGTAGATTCTTCCACACAGAATCAAGAATCCATCCTACCTGGATCTTCCCAAACGGATTCCCTTTCTCAATATACAGATAGAACACTTGAAAAAATTTCCTCCAATACAAACCTACAAGACGTATCGACACCTCGTCCCCAAACCCAGCCCTCAGGTGTAGCTGGACAAGGCTTAAATTCTGATAAGAAATATACAGGGATTCCTGTAGAGAATTCTCCTTCTACCTCAGCCCTTGAACGTACACGTCCTGCATCAGAGGTTCTCATGGATGAGGAACTATCCCTACTTGAAACCTCCCCCTCTTCCATCACTTTGCGCAAAGTTGATATTCCTGCTCTATCTATGATCGAAGATTTATATCCATTGAGCGGACCTTTTGAAGCTGTTTCTGTTAATGCGGAGCGAATGTCTGGTGCAGCGCTACCTTCCCCTTCCAAATTCAGCTTTACCTTTTTTGCGAGGCCAGAAATGATCTGGTATACCTCTGCCTCCATTAGTGGAGAACAGGAGCCTATTAGAGATTTTGAAAGGGCGGATTCATTTTCGGATTTCCCTGCAGCTACACAGAACGCTCCAAGTATTGTGTTTTATGAAGCAACCTATGCCCGTACTGGCTTTTCGTCAGGAGTTACAATGGGATATTACTTGGGCCCAAAATTGAGCTTGCATACTGGGATGAGTCTATTTGTAAGTGGTAAGCATAAACTTTCTCCCCTATACCCCTTGGTAGGTTCAGATTCCAGTGGGATTGATCCTTCACTCCCAGAATTTACTATGCGTAACATTCATTTAGAATTTCCCCTCACTGCACAATATATATTTGCCTCCGAACGAAGTAGCTGGGTGTTTACTGGAGGAGTTTCCTTTAACAAAAGCCTAAACACCTTGGACTTTGGCCCAGGTAGCGATCCAAATTTAGAAGCCCAAGCTTTAGGGGCCTTTGGACCTTACGACCAGCCGCTACTCACTCAAAAATCTTCCCATATTCATGCCAGTTTAGGATTCATGTACCGCTTCCACGTTAATTCCCATCTCAATCTTTATGTAGGGCCTACCCACAATTACAGCCTAAGTCCGGTATATACAACTGCACAAGGTAAGTCCATTTTTCTTAATCGATTAGCACTACAGGTTGGGGTGGAGTTTAGGTAGTGAGGTTTGAGGGAAGGAACCCCAACCCCTTAAAAAGGGGCAAAAGTTTGAGGTTTAGTTGTACTTTGATCTCGTATCAAAGGTTACCATGGACTATGGACTATTCAACTATGGACTATCCTATCAAAGGTTACTACGGACTACCGACCACCTTACCACGGACTCTTTTATCAAAGGTTACCATGGACTATCGACTATGGACTATTTAACTATCGACCATTTAACTACCGACCATTCCCTACTTCTCCACATGTCCGTCATAGTTTTCCACATACCTATGAGAAATTTTGTGGATTTTGGCCTTATCGTTGTGTATAACCCTGTTAATAAATTGTAAAAAATCTTGATAACTCCAACGGAGTAGGGTTTACCTATTTGATAGTCAATTAAATAAGTTCTCCTTTCAGGCTTCTTTCCTCAGGCTTCTTTCTAACCATTTATTAATCTGGAATTCTATGTATGGGGTAGGTTTCGTATATTTGAATTCCCAAATCCTAATAAGTCTATGACACCACAAGCGGAAAACCGGCCTGACAACCGGGGCAAGGTACTTAGTATCAATAACCCTGTCAGTATGGGAGGTAAGCTCCCACCTCAGGCTCTGGACATGGAAGAAGCCGTTTTGGGAGCCCTATTACTTGAAAAGGACTCCTTGCATCGGGTTATAGATATCCTCAAACCTCACATGTTTTACAAGGATGCCAATCGTTTTATTTATGAAACGATTATAGAGTTATTCCAAAATTCTGAACCGATTGATATCCTTACAGTTAAAAACGCACTGAGTAAAATTCAGAAGCTCAAGCAAAGTGGGGGGGCTTACTACCTTACGGAACTAACCTCTCGGGTCGCTTCGGCTGCAAATATTGAATACCATGCGCGTGTAGTTGCTGAAAAATTTATCCTCAGACAGCTTATTACCATTTCTGATAATGTTATCAAAGCCGCTTATGATGAGACTACAGATGTATTTGACTTATTGGATGGGACCGAGCAGGAATTATTTGAAATATCAGAAACGAACCTAAGGAGGAACTATGCCTCTATGCCAGAATTGGTGATGAAAACGCTAGAGCGCCTCGAAGAAATGAGGGGCAAAGACAGTAGCGTAACCGGGATTCCTTCTGGCTTTATGGCTTTGGATAAGATGACCGCTGGCTGGCAAAAAACAGATTTAGTCATTATCGCCGCTCGTCCAGCGATGGGAAAAACCGCCCTAACGCTGACGCTTGCGCGCCATGCAGCCATGCGCTTTGATGAGCCTGTAGCCTTCTTCTCCCTGGAGATGGCTGCCGTCCAGCTTACCCAACGGATGATTTGTTCTGAAGCGGAATTAGATGCCCAAAAGGTACGAACCGGTCGCTTGGAGGAACACGAGTGGAAGCAGCTCCTACATCGGATTGGTAACCTGAATAAAGCCCCCATTTTTATAGATGATACCCCTGCCTTATCCGTTTTTGACCTGCGAGCCAAATGCCGCCGACTAAAGGCGGAAAAAGGAATTGGCTTGGTTGTGATAGACTATCTGCAGCTTATGTCTGGAAGCAATACCAAAAACTCCAACCGTGAACAGGAAATTGCAGGTATATCCCGGGCACTCAAGGAACTCGCCAAGGAATTGGATGTATGCGTAATTGCCCTTTCTCAGCTCAGTAGAGCGGTAGAGAGTCGGGGTGGAGATCGCAGGCCGGTATTGAGTGACTTGCGGGAAAGTGGGTCTATCGAGCAAGACGCAGATATGGTTATGTTCCTGTATCGACCAGAATATTACGGTTTCGAAACAGACGATGAAGGGAATTCCACCTTGGGTATGGCCGAACTCATTATTGCAAAGCAACGAAATGGTCCAACAGGTAACGTAAAACTTAGTTTTATCGGTCAATATGGTAAGTTTGCTGACTGGCAGTACAACAGCAATCCCGATATAGAATCAGCCTACTCACAGTATGGAGGAGGTCCTCAAACCATCACTCGAGGTTCAAAAATGAATGATGATCTTCCTCCTTCTGATCCTCCTCCAGTCCCTGGACCCGATTCAGGAGATGTTCCCTTCTGATCAACAAGATTTTGTGAGATTAAAAATACTCCGTAGCTTGCCTTGTCATTGCAAAAAGCAATGGTATGTGGTAGATTTTTTCGCAATTTAGGGGGTTATCCTTATCTATACAATTGCAATATACTTCAGGCAAATAAGTTATCCTGAGCCCCCAACGTGGAACCCAAAACCAATTTATCAAGATCCATCATGGCAAAACAACATAATAAATTAAGAATGGGGATTACGATGGGCGATGTGGGAGGAATAGGACCTGAATTAGTCCTAAAAGCCTTTCAGGACAATCGTCTCAAGGATCTCTGTACTCCCATATTGTATGGCTCTTCGAAGGTACTGAACATTTATCGCAAGATCCTGAATATCAATAAATTCAATTACAATATCATTAATTCTCCAAACCAGGCACAATACAACCGCTTCAATGTATTGGAGTGCATCCCCAATCTGGAGCGAGTGGAAATTGGGCAACCTTCTGACATAGGGGGAGAGGGGGCCTTTCAGGCTGTCAAGCGTGCCGTTGAAGATGCTATGCATAAGGCCATTGATGCATTGGTTACGCTTCCGGTAGATAAATCGTCTTTTCAAAAACAACAACCTGATTTTAGAGGCCACACCGAGCTACTGGCGAATTCCTTTGGGTCTGATGATAGCCTGATGATGATGGTGTCAGATGAACTCCGTGTGGGTCTGGTTACCAATCACACAGCTATCAAAAATGTCTCAAGAAATATCTCTGTACAAGGAATCGTGAGAAAGGCGGAAATGTTCCACCAAAGCCTACAGCAAGACTTCAGTATCCAACGCCCCCTCCTTGCCATTTTAGGCTTAAATCCTCACGCAGGAGACCACGGGTTACTGGGAACTGAGGAAGAAGAAATCATTCAAGTGGCTATCCTGGAATTACAAAAGAAAGGAATCCTCGCAGAAGGCCCCTACCCTGCAGATGGATTTTTTGGCGCCCTTACCTATCAACGTTTTGATGGGGTGCTTGCGATGTATCACGACCAAGGGCTTATCCCTTTTAAATTATTGGCAGGATACACTGGAGTAAACTTTACAGCGGGAATTCCCTTTATACGAACCTCCCCTGACCATGGGGTGGCTTTTGACATCGCGGGGAAAAATATTGCCGATGCCGAGAGCCTTCGCCAATCCTTATACTTAGCCATTGATGTCTACAGAAACCGTCAGGAGAACGTGCACCTGAAAGAAAATGCCCTTAGGTCTCGCCAGAAGTTGACCTCAGCTAAGAATGAAAGTGCTGTTTTGCCAGAACTCCAAACGGAAGATGACGTAGAAATTATATAGTATTTTAGTCCATAGTTAGATAGTCCACAGTCTATAGTTAATCTTTGGTCAGTTAAAAAGGTAGAATCTGTAGAATGTTGACCATAAACTAAATTTTCATGCAACGATATACCTGGATATATTCATTGAGTCAGCCTACAACAGCAGAACAGACTGCTTACCTCAAACAATCCTTTGGGGAATTCTTGGGAAAGTGGAACTCTCACGGGACTCCCGTAGCAGGCGAAATTACCCTTGCTTATCAGCGCTTTGTTATTATCCAAGCCAATCCTGGTGAAGATCGACCTTCCGGATGTTCTATCGATGGACTTAAGCGAACGGTAGAGGGTATCCTCCAACAAAAAGGGCTTACCTGGGTTGAAGCTTCACAGGTATTTTTCAAAGACCCAGAAGAACAAATCCAATCTATAGATTTTAGGGCACTCCCTACCTTTATCCAACAAGGGAAACTGAAATCAGAAACAAAAGTCTTTGATCATACACTGAATCAGAGCGACGACCTGAGTAAATGGGAAGTGCCTCTCAAAGAAACATGGATGAAACGCTTCTTACCCAAAGCGTCGTTGGAATCCTAACCCCAGAACCCTATACGATAAACTCAGAACTGAATTAATTAATGGACATCAATTCCCGGGAAACGAGCACAAAAATATTCATTGGTATTGGTATCGCCTTTGTTGCTATTATCCTCTGGCAGTATTACTCCTTGCGCAACCCTAGTACCTATTCCTTACGGCTTGCCCAGCAACGCGAATTGAAAGATCGACAATTTCGCAATGCACCTGATTCTCCCATCCCTTCAGTAGAACGCACGCGCTTTGCGGGACTGAACTACTTCGCGATCGATGAATCCTATATATCTTCTACTACCCTGGTTCCTGCAGAAAAACAGGACACCTTGATTCTGATGACATCTGTAGGCTCTATCCAAAAGATGATTCGCAAAGGAAAACTCCAGTTTGAGCTACAGGGAATTCCACAGGAACTGGTAGCCTACCAAAACCTGGACGAATCCGTTAACCAATTGTTTGTTCCCTTCCGAGACCTCACAACCAATGTTTCCACCTATGGAGGTGGACGCTATCTCGATATCCCTCAAGAAGAGGAATTGAAAATTGATTTCAACCAGGCCTATAATCCTTATTGTGTATACAATCCCGACTTTGTCTGCCCTTTGCCTCCCCCAGAGAATTATTTGAGTTTAGAGATTTTGGCGGGAGAAAGAATGCCGGAAGGGGGTTAGAATGGTTAAATAGTTTAAGGGTCCACGGTTGATTCATTGTTGATGGTTCCAAAGTAAATCTTTCACCCTCAAGTTTTCTCTAAAAACTTAACCCTCTTATTCCCTAATACCCTACCCTCTTAACCCCTATTTCTATGCTACGCGAAAGAAATTCTTCCCGATTTGAACGCCGAGGACCTGAAAGGGAACGGAAAAGCCTAGACTTTCAGCAGATTCTTGGAAAAATGATTCCCTGGGGAATTGGAATTGGGGTTCTATTATACGTTTTGCAGCGCTGGATAGGCTTTTAAAGGATTGTGAAGGAAAAAAGCTTGAGAAACAGTGTTTGCTCTGCTATTTTCAACTTACAATTTTCCATTTTCAATTTTCGCTTGTACATTTGTACAAATGGGGCATTAGCTCAGTTGGCTAGAGCGTTTGACTGGCAGTCAAAAGGTCGGCGGTTCGACTCCGCCATGCTCCACACTAGTAAGGCGTAATCCTCTAACAATCAGTGTGTTGGGGGATTTTTTTGTTTTTGAAGGATTGCTCCAGGGTTTAAATAAATAGATCTCTGTACATGACAAAACTTCCAAATGTCGATTTCCAATCTTCCAACAAGCTATAATTCATCCCCCAGCCCCCTTCTCTGACTCACAATACCTCCTCCGCAAGGGGGAATTCGAAGCGTTTCTTTTTTTGTCATGTACTCAATAAATAGATAGTAGCCTCCAAATAAAAACGAGCAATATCCAACTTGGGGAAATTTGGGAGTTTTTCAGATCAACCCTTTATAAATTCATTAGGGCTTACAAAACTAAGGAGTGGTAGTGCTTTACCTCTCAGCACTACCACTTGTGTAATTTTCCAATAACTTACTCCACAATTTTCTGGTAAGCATTTTCTAGGTCATCCTGGATGACAAAGGCAAGTCCCTCGGTAACTAAAAGAAAATCCTCTTCCAAAACTTCTACCCTAAATGACCAGCCTGAGGGAAGGTTGAGTCTTGAACCCAAGGAGGCTAAATCATCAATAGACTGGTCCCGCTCAACTTTCCTACTGTAAGATTGCATGATGTATTCTTCTCCTTGTGGATTAACCAGTTTATATATTTCATTACCTGCACTGAAAGTGTATACAGTGGTGCGTTGGACTTCGCTATCCTGATAAAAATCTTCAGCAGATCTTCCTTGAATCTGAGCGGATAAACCCATTTCAATATTTCCGAAAGAAAATACTTTATCAAAACCACTACTCCCATCAGTAGTGCCTCCTTCTACTTTATTTATTACCCAATGTCTAGGTCCGTTTAGCCTAACATCTACCATGTTAAATTCATCTTTCAGTTCCTCTTCATTGAGGGCAAACCAATCCGCATCAGGGCAATCATTATGGCTAAAAGAAGCGTAGACTTCGGTAATTACATTGCTCCCACATTCAAATACCGGAAGCACTTCACAGTACTGGAAGTCTCTAATGTCTGAGGGTGGCATTAATACTTGCATTCTGCCCTCATTTGGGATCGGACTGTCAAAATTTTCACAGGCTTCTGTAACGGTATCCCCCCAATCAGTAGCGTAGAAGTCTACTAGTCGATTGGCTATTTCGACGCCTTGATCACTTTGGAGGAAGTGTCCGGCTTCGGGGAGTCTTACATGTGGTTTTCCGGCAGCCCCAGGCACATTGTCTATAAAATTTTGTTGCGTTTCACAAGCACCCAGCGAGCCGGCATCGTTCCCTCCCCATATGGTAAGAAAAGGTTTTGTATAAGCAGTAAGTCCAGCCCAAGCTTCATCATTTACACCTACTATCTCATTGACCAATGAAGGAAAGGTCCGCACACCGGCCATATATTCCCTGCTGGGAAAAGGAGCATCATAGGCTTCTTCCACATTGGCTGGAAGGTCGAACCAGGTTAAGGCTTCTACCACTTCAGAAGCTTTAAAAGAGGCACCTTTCATGGAGTAGTTGGCCCAATCTCCAAAACTAAAATCTCCTTCCTCGAAAATCAGATCGCATCCCTCATAGAAGGATACCTGCTGCGCAGGAAAATCAGCAAAGGGAGATACTAAATCTTCTATTTCATTAGGATTCTCAATGGGGGCTATAGGTTGGATACCCGGGGGTACAACTGGAAGGTTGCCATTTCCAACGCTTATCGTAGCAAACCAGTCAGGGTTAAGTCCTGCTACTCTCAACCCAATAAGACTGCCCCAGTCTTGCACAAACAAATTAATATCACTCAATCCAAGTTGTAGAATGAATTGCTCCAGTCGATCGCCATGGCCCAGATAACTGTATTCGGAAATTTCAATGGGTTTGTCAGAACGTCCCATTCCTAAATGGTCCATGGCAATGACCCTATACCCAGCATCCGCTAATACAGGGATCATGGTTCGATACAAATAAGACCAACTAGGCTGACCATGAAGCAATAACACAACCTCGCCATCAGCTGGTCCAGCTTGAGCATACGCTTGCCGTAACCCATCAATTTCAACATATTGGTAGGCATAAGACCAATCAGACAGGTTTTGAAAATACTCCTCTGGGGTTCTGACGAATTGTACACCACTTGAAGTAACGAGTGTATCGATTCCGTTATCATCGAGATTGGGATTATCTACCTCGATGTCGTCCTCCATATCTTCCAGGACATCGTCATCCTTGTTACAAGCAGACAATAGAAAGCCTGAAAGCAATAATGTGGTTAAAAACAATCGAAAAGTCATTTTATTCATTTTTATTGATTTGAAATTCAATCGAAATGAACAATGATTACGAGGGACTTAATGCAAGAAATCAAGTGGAATGAACCAAATGGAAGGTGTATTGAACGTGAAAAATTTATACCGTAACAAAGTATCCACAAACTCAAACGACTCTTCTCCATTCTGACGGGCCTAGTTCCTTTTACACTCAATATCAGCCAACTGGCCCAAGAAGTAGGGGTAGTTACAGATATTTTAATGAAATATCTTTTCTGGTTGAAACAGATAAGTGCTGTTCATACGCTCAAATCTGTATCTAAGGGAATGAGATCCCCCTATGGCATTTTAGATTTTTGTTTTAGGTAAAAAGGTATTTTATATAAGAAAAGGGTATTCTCTCATTTATTTTTCTCATCGAGGTATATGAAGTGGCTAATTGACGAACAACTTCCTCCACAGCTTACCGATTGGTTAATCGAACAAGGTGAAGAAGCTATTCACAGCAAGGAATTACCGTATTCAACTGACAAGGAATTATCTCAATGGGCGGTTCAACAGGGTTACATAGTTGTATCCAAAGATATAGACTTGCTAGAATGGCATGTTAGGCTAGATCCTTCCCCCTCCCTTTTGTACCTTTCCCTTCAAAATATCAAGACATCAGACCTCATTAACCTGTTTCGTCGACACTGGTGTCAACTGTGTCGGACACTTCGCAAACACACCTGTGTTGAAATGCGAAAGGAGGAAATTCATATACATTGGTAAATTTTATAAGCAAGGTCCTGCTGCTCTGGGGATTCCATGAATAGAGCAGGAAAAAAATCAAAAAAAACTACCGAATGCTAAGTAGGCATAGTATTTGCCTTAATAACGTCAAGAGCAAGGGCTGGGGTTGATTCTCACAATGTGATTGAGTCCCCCGGTTTTTAAAATGAAAACAGGCAGGATCTTTTCTGCCTGTTTTTTCTTTTTTATCCTGCGAAGGAAATGGTCTTACCCTATGAACTTTGTTGGACGGCCCTACTCCCTGTAGGAAAATGAGGCGAAGGGTTTAATCTAAAGGAAAAATCCCGTTTATTAGTGCCTATGCAATCCTTGATTTCTTCAGAAGACCATTTCGCCCTGTTTGCCATTATGTGCGGAACCAGTGTATTTGGAATGTGGGCAGAAGGAAAAAAATGGGCCATGAATATCGCGGGAATGGTATTTACCATTTTATTGATGGCGTTATTGGGCTATGTCAAATTGGTCCCAGTTCCTACCCCTAGTAGCTCAGTGCCCATTTACGACTTTGCCTTTACTTATGTAGTGGCACTTGCCATCCCTTTGCTGTTGTTCAATGCCAATATTCGCAGAATCATTCAAGAAGCCGGTCCTTTACTCATCGCCTATCTTCTAGGAGGAGTTGGCGTCATCCTGGGTGCTCTCCTTGCCTACCTATTGATTGAGATCCCAGAAGAAGGAGGAAAACTTACAGGAGTATTTATTAGTACCTTCATTGGAGGCAGTGTAAATTTCTTAGCTACTTCAGAAATCCTTGGCTTTTCCCAAAGCCCTCGCTTTATAACGGCTATGGCGGTAGACAACTTTATATTTAGTCTATTCATTGCAGGACTCTTCGCCCTCCCTACGCTTAGTCTTATACAACGCTACTTTATTATTGAGCCGAGAGAGGAGTCTATAGAGCAAAAAGAATCCCTTGAATCTCAGCCCATTTCCCAAGTTCAAGGTATATCCTTACAAAGTTTGACTACCTGCCTCGCCATTGCAGGGGCAATTGCGGGACTAGGTGTCCAAATTGGCCAAATACTTACAGAAGTAATCCAAAGACTATTCCAGACAAAAATATCGATGGATCTATTGGTCATTACCCTGCTCATAACCCTGGTGGCCAATACCTTTCCCAAGGTAATGCAACAACTGGAACATACAGCCTTCACCTTGGGCATGTTCTTTCTCTATTTCTTCCTAGCAGCGATTGGGGCTAGTTCTGATCCGGGACAAATATTTGCAACAGGGCCGGAGGTATTTCTATTTGCTACAATTATCTTGGTCGTTCACTTATCCTTTCTGCTATTGGCTGCCAAAATCTTTGGTATAGGAATCAAAACCCTAGCAATAGCTTCCAGCGCAAATGTTGGAGGTCCTGGTGTATCTGCCCCGATGGCTGCAGCAATGGGCCTTCCGTCTCGAATTACGCCAGCCATTCTCATTGGAATTTTGGGCTATGTAATCGGAACTTTTATAGGAGTAAGTGTCGGAGTCTGGCTAGGATAAAAAATGAGGCGCTTCTCAGCAATGAAAAGTGGTCCAAGACATTAGTCGAACCATCATTTCCTGCTTTGTACGCTAGTTTGCTTGAGCTTACCTGTGGAACGAATCTTTTCTAATTTACCCCTTTGAATCAATTGCTTGCGATGGAGGTATTTCCAGAAAATGAGGGCGAGTTCATCCTCTGGCCTTTCCCCACTCCACAACTCTTCACAATAACGCTTCTGTTTATGAGAAAGTGGAGGAATTTCCTTTTTGTACAAAGCTCTCATCCATTTGCCATGCTTTCTTAAAAATGTATATTCCTCTTTCGTTAAAATGGGCTTCATAAAGGAGCAACTCAAGGGCTTACCCAGAAGTTCGAGATGCTTTTTAAGGATTAAGCTCTTTTGCATAGTATATGAGTTCCTTAGGTTTTAAAAAAACAAAAGCGATCTGTTTCAACGAAATTAGCAAAAACTAATTTTATTAGCAATACTAAATGAGAAAAAGGATAAATTCATTCCTATTTCTCTCTAATTTTTCCGAAGGAAAAAATAGTCCTATGGGGCAGAGAAATGAATACAGTCTAAATGAATCTTTTCCAATCGGGCAACCCTCCTGCTTAGGTGCTGACCTAAACTTTCAATAAGTCTCTAATCAGGAGATTTCAACTCCTAGTTCTTCGTTTAATTTTTCCCCTTTCTTGCGGATAGATTCATCGGTTGAGGTCGCACTTTCTTCTATGATTTTAGCCATCCATAGGGTCTGGCGAAAGGTATTGTCGGAGCGGAGTTGGGCATAATTGATGGGCTTTGGTCCGCCTTCTGCTGTGAAATCAAAGTGGGCTAATAGAAGAGGCTTCAGTACCTCTGTATTGTGTTGGAAGTTGACTTTATCGTATATCTCCAATTACCCATAGTCAAACTCGTAAAAAGTGGAAATTTTAAGACGTAAGTAATTCCTGCGAATAAGAACAGTATCTCTAGCAAGACACGCTGCCATGTGGGGGAATAGGTAATCGCTTTAGGCATAGAATTCTATTTCTCCTTCCTAGATAGGACATTACGTCAAAAATTTCACTCTCCTCCCTTTAATTCTATCGAAAAGGATCTTGTAGTTTCTACTCAACCAATACCTGTTGGACTTTTGTCCAATCGATTCCCTGAACTTTTAATAAATAGATCCCTTGAGCCAAGTCACCCAGATGTACCTGTAACCTATTTTGGCCTTGCTTCCTCCAGAGTTGCTGTCCGGAGAGGCTATACAACTCATACGAAAAGAAATCCTCACTTTGGGCGTGTAAGACCTGAATCGTCAATTCCTGCTGAGTGGGAATTGGAAATACCTGAATTTCTGGGCTTACCCTGGCTGAAGTATATGATTCCGTTGAGCGCCCTAACCTGATGTTTTGTGAAACAGAACACCCCATGATCTCAATCTCTGCAAAGTGAAGGATTTCGTTGGGAGAGGAAAGTTGAACCCGAAAGTAGCGGCCTGTGGCATTCAACAGCATATTCTCCAAGTTGCCTGCTACCCCCGAAAAGAACATACGTGAGATCGCATTGTCTGAGGTTAATTCATTCAAGCTTACCCCTTGCTCAAAGGGTACATCTGAAACAAATACATAAAAATCTTTCAATCTATCTTGACAGCAATCTGTCCGATTGAATATTTTAAGCTCTTGGATTTCACTTTCAATCCCTAAATCTACCTCCCACCAAGGATAATCCTCCCGTTGGGTATGCGCAATAGAGGCATTACCCCAAGGTCCTCTCGTCCCGTCAATATCTCCATCTACTCCGATAGCTGAATTCCCTTGACCATAGGTACTAGATTGGCTGGTAGGTCGATCCAAGGCTAGATTTTCAGGCTGAGAACAGGTACTTCCAGCTGGTGTAACTGAAATACTCTCTGAGGTAGTCCGCGTACAGGAATTGCCATCAGTATAAGTGTAGGAAACGGTATAGGTACCTGGCCCTTGACTAGGATCAAAGGTCCCATCAGGATTGGCAGCACCACTCCAGGTACCTCCAGCAGGACTGGCAGTAAGGGTTTGTATACCTGCATCTTCTGAAAAAGGTCCCACGGAGTAGATAAGCAGTTCTTCGGCACCCTGGCAAGGGTCTACTCCTCCTGCACAACCCATTACCTGTACTTCAGCCATGTGTAAAATTCCATTATCCCCCAATTGGATGCGCACATATCGTCCTTCCCAATTGGTAGATAATACTTCCTGTGCGCTGGCAATTCCAGGAAAATGAATGTGTTCGATAGAATGGTTATTCAACAAGTCTGCTAAGCTCTCTACCCCACTCATGGGGGAGGCAGATGCGAATACATAGAAATTCTTCAAGCGACTTTGGCTTCCATCGCTTCTGTTGAAGATCTGTATTTGGTCTATTTGGTTGAAGGCTCCAAGATCCACCTCCCACCAAGGGTTGACCTCATTGGTAGTATGTTGTAGGTCCGCAACCCAGGGAGAAGTACCCGTTTCATTGCCGTCATTTGCGAAAGAAGCTACTCCATTTCCATAGGTGCTAGACTGGATAGCAGGCTGATTAAGTGCTAAATTGCTTGTGCTCACACATCCTCCTGCAGGATTGACTACAATTTCTGCATTTGCTGTCTGGGTACATCCAGCATTGGAATAGGTATAGCTTACCGCATAGGTACCCGGTCCCTGACTGGGATCAAATAAGCCCGTAGCACCCACAGCTCCACTCCAACTTCCCCCAACAGGGTTAGCCTGAAGTTGTACAATTCCAGCATTCTCTGTAAAGGGTCCCATAGAGCTTATGTTAACGGCTTCAACTCCTGTACAAGGATCATTTGCGTCGTAGCATCCCATAATACTTACTTCTGCAAGATGGAGGATTCCATTTTCTGAAAGTTGAATTCGTATATAGCGCCCCGATGCATCTAGTGGCAGATTTTCCAATAGTCCTGCTTCGCCTGAAAAGAATACAGCGGTAATACCAGGATCCAATAAATGGTCTGCCAAACTTTGGGAAGGCTCGAACGGAACAGTAGAAACGAGTATATAAAAGTTTTTTAGTCGCTCTTGGAGGCCATCTGACCGATTATAAATCTGGATTTCCCCGACCGAGGACAATTGTCCTAAGTCTACCTCCCACCAAGGCTGAAATTCACTTTGTGTATGTTGTAGGTCGGCCGACCAAGCCGAACTTCCCGTAGTATTACCATCATTTGCTAGGCCTGCTTGCCCCAATCCATAAGTTGAAGACTGCGAAGCTAACCCTGCAAGT
Organism: Bacteroidota bacterium; assembly: GCA_039197765.1. GTDB lineage: Bacteria > Bacteroidota > Bacteroidia > J057 > J057 > JBCCTX01. The sequence goes on along the minus strand of JBCCTX010000008.1, from coordinate 3,253 downwards.
GCAAGGTTTTGGGGAGAAGAACATATACCCGTTTCTGAAGAAGTTCCCAAAAGATACCCAGCTTTTGCAAAGGCTATAAAGTGTACTTCTTCCTTAAAATGCCCCGTCTCAGCATCTCCACAGGTCTCTTCCTGTAAGAATACTTCTACCCTTCCCTTTTGTACATTCCGATGACGCAATTCACATACATCTCCCCCATAGTTGCTGGAAATTTGTCCCAAGAATAAAGGGGGGGTATCGTATTGTTGGCTCAGGGGCATATACTCCCAGAATTCCTCTACAAATTGCCCAGAATTTCCTATCTCAAAAGGTAAATATCCATCAAAAGTGCCTGGCTCAGCTGCAATCCAAGCTACTGTTTCCAAAGGATGGATTCCGTCTCCCCCTTGACCTTCCTGTAGCTTAAGTTGGAATCCATTTAAATTCGTCTGAGTATGCTGAAAACGAATGGTCAGGGCCTCAGCTAGGTTCTCCGTAACTGCTTGGGCCAGTACAATGGGAATTTCGGAAAAGGAATTGGGGAAAGCATAGGAATCAAAACCCAAGTCTGCTTCTATGGTACCTGCCATAATTTTCTTCCCATTGGGTAAGGTATGTTCCCCAGCTTCCAAAACCAGATAGGTAAGTTGCTCCTCTCCATGGGACTCATCTTGGCACTCCCATTCGTCAAGACGAATTTGACAACCGGAAGGAGAAAGGTTTCGAACCCTGACGGTAACGGGATCTATACTGTTCATTGTAGGAGCTCCCGCAACAATAACGGGGTCGTTATAAACCCGATTAAAGCGTATATCTTTCCAGGCATCAGTGAGGGTTATACTGCCAACTTCTCCCAGGGTATCCGTAACCGAAGGATTCATCTCTTCTATCCATTCCGACAAAACATTCATGTATTCCTGGTCAACGATAGATTTACCCAAAGGAGGCATGGCATCTGCACCTACACTATTATCCCGTACCCATAGTTCAGAATGTTGGGTATCTCCAGCCAATAGCACAAACTCCCCTTGTGATCCCGCACTTTGGACTGGGGTGTTCAACAGACCTTGAGACTCAAATCTTGTCTTGAGCCGGCCATCAAAGGCAGCATCTGTTCCCCCGGGTCTATGGCAAAAGGCACAATTGGCGTCCAGATAGGACCGTACTTTGTATTGGTTTATGGCTGTCGAGCTTCCCAAGTGGACATTGCGAATTAGAGACTCGACCTCTCCAATCGGGGAATCAAAAATACCCAAGTGTGCCCAAGTCTCGAGCTGATTGTCTGTGACTCCTGAAGAAGGATACGTAAAATCCCCATTCAATTGCTGGGTATTGACTCCCAATACATAGCCAGCATTGCCATTGTGGCAGGTTAGACACTCCGAGGTACTGGGATAGTGCCAGGTTTGGGTATAGCTTTGACCAGCTACATCTGTAACGGTAAAATTTTGGTCATCTCCATCCAGCACAAGGTCTGCATCTGATCCGTCAACTCGCCATTTATAGGTTACGCCATAGGCCCTACCCGCAGCTCCTATCACGAGGAAGCGGGTTTCTAATCGAGAGGTTATAGTAGGATTCCGCTCATCTATCGGCAATTCGAAATGCTTGATGATTACTGTACCCTCAGGGAATTGCCAGGGATCTTTATTTGCAAATACAACCTGCTCAGATGAAGCATCGAAAGTTCCATCATTTGCTAGGGAGATCCAGCGCTTTTTCATCGCCCGATCTGACCAGAGGGGCGTATTTACTGTGTAGGGTATTAACCCTGAAGCTGGAGATAAGGTAGAAAGATTTGAAAAGGCTCCCGTTTCAGACAATCGAGCAGGTATACCCACGCTTGTTCCTGAATTTCTCGTCAGTTGGGAAATTGTCCCATTGGTTCTCACCATGAGTATGTCTCCCTCAGGGCTTTCAAAAATGGTCCAAGCCCTACTAGGCCATTGAGGCAGTTCCTCAATGTCTGTTTGTCCTGTTTGTGAATTGTAGTCTACCAACCATTGATTTCCCGTAACTGCGTCTCCAGTCAAAACTTTGCCATAGAGCTCAGGCCATTTTTCTCCTCTATATACACAGCCTACCATCATAGAGCGCCCTTCTGATCTCTCTGAAGAAAAGATAGGTCCTGTTAATGGCCCTAAGAAAGGATTAGGTTCTGGTGCGGTTGGAGGGGTTCGATCCCAATTTATCTCCCCAGTACTTCCCACTCGGTAGGGCCAACCATAGTTATTTCCCTTAATAATCCTATTCAATTCCTCCCCATTATGTGGTCCCACTTCACCCACCCAGGGAATTCCTGTAAGTGGATCTATGGTCAATTTCCAGGGATTGCGATGCCCTAAGCTATAGTACTCCTCCATTAGGCTTCCATCAGTTGCCTGCCAGGGATTATCATTGGGAATCCAGTATCCTACCCCGGAAAATTCATCCGGAAAGTCTTGAGGAAGAACTTTTCGTGGTGCATGACTCTTAGTAGAGTCCTTATCTACATCTATCCGCAAAACTCCCCCTACTAAATTATGGTCGATACGTTGTACCATATTCATAATGGTATCTGAAATGGGGCTCCCCGCGTAGGGACCAAAGCCTCCTCCATGCCCATCTCCTGTGGGAAGATATAAAAAGCCATCCTGGCCAAAGTCTATCTCTCCAAAGCTATGGTAGGACCCTCCTGGTAGTATATTTTCGATCATAATGAGCTCTGTAGAGAGATCCATCTGTCCCGAACTTGGAGAAATGGTAAACCTACTCAGTCTTTTCTTGGGCTCATTTGTGATGTAGGAGATGTAGATGTACTGACTATTAGGAGATCCTACTTGTCCATATTCGGGATGGAAGGCAATCCCCTTTAGGCCAAATCGATTGCTTGTAAAATTGAAATCTGGAGCTATATCTCCCAACAAGACTGGGGTAGGATTACTAGAATCAGTGTGGTAGAGATATATTTTCCCATCTATACTACCCAAAGCGGTTTGGTCCGTCCCGGGAACTCTCCGTGCAGTGATGACATTGGTCATTCCGGTTCCAGAATGAAAGGTTGACCAAGCCCAGGTAGCAGGAATCCGATCTGGGAAGGCTCCATTTAGATAGGGATCTATGGGTTCAGGGTTATTAATTCCCGGTGCAAGGATTAAAGGGGAGAAAGCTGAACCTAAAAGGAGAATTAGGGATAAGCAAACCGTAAGGTTCCTGTTGGACATGTACTCGAATTTTGGCGGAGTATTCCGCGAATGATGCTAATTACTGACTAAGGGGTTAGTCTATTCAAATA
>JBCCTX010000007.1:0-61435 GCA_039197765.1 Bacteroidota bacterium | reverse complement strand
TTGTCCTTTCTCCTCCTAATCGGCTTCATGCTGGTAGCAGAAGGCTTCGAGCAACATGTAGATAAGGGATACATCTATTTTGCGATGGCCTTCTCCTTCTTGGTCGAGTTACTCAATAGTCGCATGAGAAGTACAAAAAAAGTAGAACCCGTACAATTAAGAGAGCGGTTTACAGAGGATTAGAGAAGGGAACCCTTTGTAGTGAGAAGAGAGGAAACAAGGAAATCTCCTTTGGACCCTCTCTACTCTGACTAGCATATTCTCACTGCTGGATTCCCTATTTTCACCTTTAAAATCAATATCTTTCGTAGTACTCATCTAAAAAGCCAGTGACCTGATCGAAAATTGGCCGTGTAAACTCAACAAAGAGCGTTTGAGAATCAGGCTCGGGAGCAGGACGTTTTTTATCAATGTATTTCAAATCATCGTCATTGAGCGCACGTTTATCCCCTTCCACATAGCCCCAGTAGTCATACCATATAAAGGATCCAGGAAACTCTTGACGGGTAAGAATAGCTTTCGTTCTGGTATCAACAATTGCTACGCTTAAAATTCCTGTTGAAGAGATTTCCTTTTCAAAGCCCATGAGGGTTCCCTTCACCGAACCATATCTATTGAGGGTAGTATCTCTTACCTTTACTGTACCGATTACTACGCTATCCTTAACCCGCTCTGCCTGAATTTCACGCTGATATACCTGTCCGACAACAAAGTCCTCAAAGCGCATCTCCAACCGGTGATCGGGTTTAGGAGCTCTACCGCCTCGGACTTCAGGCCCTAAAAAGCGAACATAGGGACTGATGGAGGCTGACCTTAGAAACTCCTGCACCTGGGATTCAAAAAAATTGGCGGAAACTTTGTAGCGTATAGAATGCATGGGTATTTCTGGCACCTCTACCCATAAGGTTGCCATGGCAAGGGCTTCTCCCATCTTCTCCTCCACATCCTTATAATTGGGGTCCAACTCCATTACGCGTTCAAAATTGCGGTGAGCTTCAATCGCATCCTCCCGATACCCTGTTTCCATCTCCTCCAAGCCCAGGGCATATCGGACTTCTATAGCCTGAGCCTTAGCATTCTCTGCTTGTCTGCGATAACTCCTTGCATCGGGAATTAAATTACGAGCAGATGGAGTTCGCTGAATCTCATCATAAACAGCATTGAGGGATTCGTACATATCCATAATTTTCTCATGCTTAAGGGGAGATCTCGTGAGATTTTCCTGAGAAATTTGGTCTTCCATGTATGAAACCAAGGCGGGATAGGCTGATTGCAAAATTCCTGCAGCTTTATCGTTATCAGGTGAGGATTTCAATCGATTCAGCGCTTTATAAACCGCTTCTCTATAATCGCCTTGCTGATAGGCTTTCTTTCCACTCTTACAGGCAGAAAATCCGATGGCTATAACAAGTAAAAAAAATAAACTTCGCTTCATTAGAATGCTATTTTGGGGTTTCAGATTGTAAACAAAAAAAAATCTGTATATGACAAAACTTCAGCCAGACGATAATACCCTTTCCACACTATACTACGGCCCTCATATCCACATCACCACATTTCTCCATTCCTCACTCCCCATACCCTCTCCCATTATACCTTCCCCACAGCCTCTGCGTTCCCATTCCAGACGGGATATTCCCAAATGGTGTATAAAAAAAGACCGAGGGTGTATAAATGCCTGAAAACAGGGTGATTTTTACAAAAATTGTTGCAGCACCTTCCAAACTTCGTCGTAAGTACGGTCCCAACTATAGTTCTTTTTCTGCTCTCTCCCCTTTTTTATAAGGTTTTCTCGGAATACTTTATCTGTCCATAACCTCATCAGCCCTTGGCTTATCTGTTCGGTATCAAAGGGATCAACTTGTAAAGCTGCCTCACCTGCAACTTCCGGTAATGAACTCACGTTGCTACATAGAATGGGACAATCACATGCCATCGCTTCCAGCAAAGGTATTCCAAAGCCCTCTAAATAGGGAATATAGCAAAGTGCTGTTGCCGCACCATACAACTTAGGCAGATCCTCCTCAGGAACAAATCCGGTAAAAGCTACCTCATCCCTATTTTGCATCAATTGATAGGTTTCTATAACTTTTTCTACCTGCCAGCCCCGCCTTCCTGCAATTAACAATTTTATGGGAATAGATACCTTACTTCGGAATATATCGAAGGCCTTCAACAAAGTTTCTAGGTTTTTCCTAGGCTGAACGGTACCCACAAATAGAAAATAGGGACAACCCTGACTATACCGCTCCCTTACTTTTTCTCGTTCTTGAGTAGGTATAGGAGCATAGTTTTCCCCTACCCCATTGTACACCACGTGAATTTTTTCCTCCTCAATCCCATACTGGTAGACGATATCCTGTCGGCTATACTCCGAGACAGTGAGAATTTTTGTAGCACTCTGAGCATATTGGGGAGAATATTTCCGACAATATCTAGCAGCCCATTTTCCAATATCTTCCGGATAATGCTCGTAGGCTAAATCGTGAAAAACCGGAACCTGAGGTAGCTGTGCATTAGGACACAAATAAAATTCAGGGGAAAAAAATACATTAGGGGTTAGTTGGCGTAATTTCCAACTAGCTACTCCATGAAACCATGTATACCACAATACCGGATGACGTGCCTGAGGAGGAAGAACATAGGGCTGAACATTGGAATGAAATACATAGGTTGGATCATAAGTCCTATCAAAAAAGAAGGAAAAATTTACGTCCGGATTTCGCTGGGTCATCCTGCGCAAAACTTCAATGGCAAACCTGCTTATTCCTTCTTGCCTTCCTGGAAGCAACAGCCGTGTATTTACGGCAATGTGTGGATTCATTCCGTAAAGCTACAAAAATCCGTATTTTTACTAGGTAGATAGAACTTTTTCAGTTGCACGGACATCCTATTCCTGAAACTACAACCAAGTGAAAAAACAAAAAGAATCCACCATCTACAAAGCCCGTGATGGAGATCGTAAGGCCTACCAGGAATTGGTGGAATTTTGGCATCCGCGTATTTATAACTTTGCTTATAAATACTTTTCCAGCAACAGTAGACGGGGTGTGCCCCACGATCTCGCGATGGAAGTATCTCAAAAGACCTTTATCTCGGTTCATAGGAACTTGGGAAAGCTCCAGGATACCAAACGATTTAAGGGCTGGCTCTATCGGATTGCATTGAATTATTGCTATGAAGAAGATCGCAGAAACCAAAGGAAGCCGATATTTTCCTTCCAAGAGTTAGGAAAACATCAGGAAGTAAGCCTCCGAGATAGCTATGTAGAACGGAGCACAAGCCCTTATGCCTCTGTGAGAAAACAGAACTGCAAGGAGTGGATCTACAAGGCGCTGGAACAAATCCCTAAAGAACAGCGAACAGTTGTGATCATGAAGGAATTTGAAGGATTGAAATTTAAAGAAATCGCTCAGTCCCTAGAAATATCTGAAAATACGGCCAAATCGAGAATGTATTATGGCTTACACGCCCTGAGAAAGATATTTGAAGCTTGGGATCTAGATAAAGAAAGCATGCTTTATGAATAAATCAGAACATCAAAAAAACTTGATTTCTTACTTGTACGACGAGTGGGAAGAAGCAAATAAAGAAGGCTTTGAAGCAGAACTGGCAAAGCATCCAGATTGGGAGGAGGAATTAGATACCTTATCCGAAGTACTTGGGAAGTTACAGGCAGCTAAGACTCCTGAGGCAAGACCGCCAAAACTTGATTTATCTTATACTTCCCACGAGAAGCCTTTCAGGAGTGGACTTTCCTTTCTGAGTTCTCCTTGGATACAGGCCGCTATATGGGCTATGCTGATGATGTGTACGGCTGCGCTTACAGGTCTAGAAGTGTCATGGAATTCGACAGAGGGGTTCAACCTGCATTTTGGGAGAAAACCCATAAATACAGAGTCCGTTGCAGTGGTCTCGAACAAGGAAGATAACGTTCAGCAACAATTGATTCAACAAATGGGCCTATTGTCAGCCCAATTAGATGCCCAGGAAGACAGCCTTTCCCAACAACTGGAATCCCTATACCTTCAGGTGGATCAGCGCCTGAAAAGCCAACAGAATCGTAAGCAGTCCCTTAGTCAAGAGGTGTATCTATCTGAGGACCAGTTTCGCTCCATCCGCAAGGAATTACTTCGTGAAAACTACCAACTCATGACAGACCTCATGGAATATGCAGCCGAATACCAACGTGCCTATAATGAGCAGATGCTTGGGGATTTTGCACAATACCTCAATACGCAGCGATCGGAAGATTTACAGTTGATCTCCCTAGCCCTTCAAGAAATTTTGCAGCAAAACGATATACAACAAAAAGAAACGGAAATATTGCTTGGCCAGCTTATTACCAATTTTTCATCTGATTAACCTTTAATATCCTATTCATGAAATCCATACATAAAATCCAAAACACTTCCATTTTCCTCCTACTCCTCTATCTCTGTCTTTGCCCTTTTGGGGTTCAGGGTCAAATAGATGAAGAAAAAATGGACCGAGACGTTGAAATCATGCAGAAAGCCTTGAATGAGGTCTTAAAGCAAGAATTTTCCTGGGAACCTACTCCGCTCTGGCGGAATAAAAACAAATCACGCTACATCCCCAATGTAGGAATTGTGTTATATGCGGGTAACTCTTCAAATTCATTCAGCTTTGGACAAAACCAATCGGATGATGATGAACCTGAGATGCTACCTATTTTCATCGATTTCCTAGCCGATTATGGAGATCTAGCCCGTGAATTACCGCTTGAGGAGTCCATTATGATTCGCTATACTACTGGAGAGGGAAGCAATTCTTTTTATTGGGTCGAAGGCAAAAAAGGTAAGGTAAAGACCGAAACGATTCGGTCCTTTCCAGGAAAAGAAACGGCTACCTCTTTGTTAGTAAAAGCACAAAAAGAAAGTGTAACCCAGTTCAGAAGGGGAGAAATCAATCGGGATGATTTCGAAGCCAGATTGGAAATCTCTCAATCGGAAGGAGAAGAAACCACCACTAAAGAGTTCAAAATTTTTGGTGAAATTTTAAAGAGTCTCTTTCAGCAAGACGATAATGGAGGAGAGACCGTATTTGCAATAACCCAATCTGGCAGAGCCGATGAGGAGGATGAACCTTGTGCCCCTGTCCCTTGCGATGAGGAAGCCTTTAGATGGAATTCTTATAGTTTTAAGTCTGCATGGGGAGATCGGGTAGAACATGAAAGGATACTGGGCTTGGGCGTTGTGTATGAGCTTAGCCTTGGATATTATTTAGCTGGATATAATTCTATTCTATCCTTGGCTAGGTTCAATGAGGATGAATGGGAAGAGAGGGAAGAAGAGGGAGAAATGGATGAAGAACAAAGAGAGTATCTCATCAAGCGGGATAATAAGCTGGAAGACATCTATGGAGATTTTTTGAAGGAGATGAAAGAAGCTATGGTCTTATATGGACGGACCCTAAGAAGCCTTGAAGAAAAGGAATACCTCATGGTTAGAACAGAACTGCCTGCCTGCTTTGAGTGTAAATTACCTGCAAAGGTGGAGTTTAAAATTTCTCGTGAGGCCTTATCTGAGTTTGATACGGGAGATTCAGACTTGGAAGAGGTAATGGATCAGGTAGGAATTTCCGAAGAGGGAAAGGCCAATGAGCTTCAAAATCTAAAATCTCTCTATTTTGATAACTCTAACATTCGCGTCATTAACGGAAAATCAGGGAAAGACATCCGGATCCTCAGAGACCGTAGCCGGAAAAGAAATTAATACCTTCTCCACATAAAAAGGGTAGCTCCAAAGCTACCCTTGCCTATCTACCCTACCGGTTCCCCATATATTGGGGAACTTTTTTATTGGATTATCTCATGATTATTTTCAACTTAAACTTTCCTTTTTTCGTTTTAAGTAGAAATTCACGACTGTATTTGTAGAATTTTCAATCCTTTGCATGTTCACCTATCGAAAAGTCAGGTTATTGACCCGAACCTTAAACACAAGAAAATGCGCAAATTTTTTACGGTTGTATTCCTCTTTTTATTTATCTAGATACAGAAAAAAGAGCTTCCACAAGGGCAACCCCTTAAAAATTGGAATTGAACCAACCACTTTTTGCAACCTCCGCTGTCCAGAATGTCCATCGGGCTTACGGTCCTTCACCCGTCCTACAGGCATGATGGATATAGGAAACTTCCAACGGTTAATAGACCAACTTTCTCCAGACCTTGTCTACCTGCTTTTGTATTTCCAAGGGGAGCCCTACCTACACCCCCAGTTTCTCGACATGGTGTCCTATGCGAATAATAAGAAAATTTATACTGCCACCAGCACCAATGGCCACTATTTGACAGAAGAAAGAGCCCAGAAAACCGTAGAAAGTGGCTTATCAGAAATTATAATATCGGTAGATGGTGCAACCCAGGAAAGCTATGAGAAATATCGGAAAGGGGGGAAACTCGATAAAGTCTTGGCAGGAATCGAACGCCTGGTTCGCTCCAGAAAAGCACTAAAAAGTCTTTCCCCTCATATCATCCTCCAATTTCTGGTGGTCAGACACAATGAGCATGAGATTTCTAACATTAAAGCACTGGGCAAGTCCTTAGGAGTAGACACTGTCGCTTTAAAAAGCGCTCAAATATACAATTATCAAGAGGGAAGCGAACTTATGCCTCAAAACACAAAATATAGCCGCTACTACAAGGGTAAGGATGGAAAATATCACATTAAAAATCCCCTAGAGAATCAATGTTGGAAACTATGGCAGGGAGCAGAGGTTACCTGGGATGGGAAAGTGCTTCCCTGTTGCTTTGATAAAGATGCACAACATGTAATGGGGCAATTTCCCGATACTCCTTTTGACCAAATTTGGAATTCTCCCATTTATCAAACGTTCCGAAATTCCCTTCTCTATTCTAGACAAAATATTAAAATATGTCAAAATTGCAGTGAAGGGATGCGGGTTTGGAAATAAATTTCGCTATATTTCCTTCATTGGGTCTTGTATATGAGAAAAGCGCCGCTTCCTACACGGGGGAAGGCTTTTATTTGATCATTTTCAATGCAACCCGTATGAATCCTCCTTCCGATTGGACGCAGTTTACCCTCAAAATCCATATCGCAAAAAATCTTGAAGATGTATACAAGGCTTGGGCAACTCCCGCCCAGCTTACCACTTGGTTTCTCGATGAAGCCGATTACTTCAAAGCGGATGGAAGTCCTCGCGATCCCTGGCAGCTCTATGAAGCTGGAGATGAATTCCATTGGAAATGGTACAATTGGGATACTATAGAAAAAGGTAAGGTATTAGAGGCAAATGGTACAGACCTTCTAAAATTTTCTTTCATGGGAGAAGGGGAGGTCCATCTATCTTTCTCCAAGACACAGGATAAGACCCTTTTGGAACTTACCCAACTTCGTATCCCAACCGACGACAAAAGTAAAATGGACATCTACTGCGGGTGTACGAGGGGATGGTCCTTTTGGATGATTAATCTCAAAGCCTGGCTCGAACACAAGGTCCTTTTGAATGATACCAATCTGGATTCGGAGGATCCTTCCTTGAGCCAGTTTGTGAATAGTTGAATGGTCGGTGGTCGGTGGTCGGTGGTCAAGATGTACTTTGATTTTCTATCAAAGGTTACTACGGACCATGGACGAATAACCTACCGACCTTATCCTACCAACTCTCCCGCCACGCCTTCCTCAGTTGGTAGAGAATCCGTTCAATGAGACGAAGGTCTTCTGTTACGATTTCAGCCGTTCCTTGAAGCTCCTGACGAAAGGGAATCGTCTGCCCATAACTAGTTTCCAACTCTTGTGGCAGAGAGACATCTAATGCGTAGCTATCCCCTTGTGGGACTAGAGAGATTTGAGAAATTTTCCCAGTTAAAAAACCAAATTCCTGGAATGGGTAGTTATCAAGGAGGATATTGACGCGATGGCCAATGGCGACTTTACCTGAATTTTGAATAGGTAGTAGAACTTTCCCAACTATAGGGGAGGATTCTGTTGGGACCAGGGTCATTACAGAGGCTTCAAGCTCAACATATTGTTCAGGACTCCAATAGGAGAAAAAAGACGTCCTCCCTTGTATCGGTGCCCTTAATAGGAAATTCTGCTCCCAATCTTGAATGGCACTGGCCAATTGATCCAGGGAACTGGTGAAGCGCTCTCTTAATTGAATTTCTGCCTCAGGCTGTCGTACATTAATTCGCACCAATTCTGCTTCCCATCTAGAGATTTGTAATTTACTTTGTGCAAGATTGGCGGAAAGCTCGTCAATTTTGCCCTTTGCCTCTAGCAAACTCCGTTCGGTGGTCTCCAATTGGCTTTCGGAGATCACTTGCTCTTGGTATAATTTTTTGTTTCTGCTGTGGGCATTTTCTGCTAAGTTGGCAGCCTGCTCTAATCTGGGAATTTGTGCCTCATAGGCTACTAATACAGACTCTTGTTGGGCTAAATTATTCATTACAGCAGCCCGCTCTCTACTTACAGGATTGAGAGCGTAGTAAGAGGAATAGGCGGTCCAAGCATCGACCAATCGGGCATAGCTTCCTTGGACAGGACCCAGGGCCAATGATTGGGGGAGTTTTAAGTCTCCTGGAAGATTCTCCTCGTCTTGTATGAGGCGTTGCAAGGAATCCAGTACTTGTTGTAGAACGCGCATATCTTCCCAGTCGGCCGAGCTCTCGATCAGCGCGAGGGGTGCGCCGTAGCTTACTTGCTGGCTATCGCTCACAAATAACTCGGCAATCCTCCCAGCACTACGTGCATGTACATCAATTGGGGGTTGTGTCGAGGTAAGAATAATGCGCGCTTTTAAGACGTCGGGGAATTTTATCACCCAACTCAAAGCTCCCAATACCACAACCATCCCCACTACTAAGACCGTTCCCCAGCGAATCATCCAAATAGGGTTCCGCCCCAGTAACTCCTGGACTTCTTCACTACGCTCAGGCAATACATCTAATTTACTTGGCTCTTCCATTCACCTGTATTGAACAGCTTAAATATACACAGGTTTTGAAATTTTGGGAAATGGGACGGATAATTAGCCTAAGATTTTTTCCCCAAAAAAGGCCACAAATTCTTTGAATTTGTGGCCTTTCGCTCCCCATCTAGGACTCGAACCTAGGACCTGCGGATTAACAGTCCGTCGCTCTAACCAACTGAGCTAATGGGGAATTTTTATAAAAACGTGATGCGAAATAAAGGCCTTCTGGGTAAAAAAGCAACTTTTTTAAGAAAAATATTTTCCAGAAGTGAGAGCCGAGAGGAGATAAGATAGAAGGGAAATAAATGGAAAGTCCTCTAAGTATTTTCTTAAACCTCATTTCTCGTCCATAGCCTCTTACTTATATTTTTTTATTCAAAAAATATAATTTTCATATTATATTCGTTCCATACTTATTGGTTTCATACAACAGGAATAAGATATGAGCGAAAAAGCACTGGTTTTCCACATAGGCTTGCACCAAACAGCGACAGCATTCTTCCAGGAGGAAATATTTACTCAATTGGACTCCTGGAACTACATGGACCGCAGCTTCATTCAGCACAATTTTGAATTCAATAAATTACAGTTTGAAGACCAAACGATTTACCAATCAGATGCCGTAAAAACACTCATTGAAAAAATCCCTGGCTCCCGACTGCTATTTTCCTCCGAAGACCTAACCGGGCACCCCTATGTTTCCGCTATTAATCGAGCAGTGATCGCCCAAAGGCTAGCCGAACTTTCTGAAAATACTCAGATTATCCTTTTCTTACGAGGACAAGAAGACATGCTGCTTTCGCATTTCCACAACTTTGTTTTGGGATATGCAAAAAGCTTTCAGCGGGTAGACGAGTTTGTCTGGAAACCTCAGATGAACTTTACCTATGAAATGTATAAAGAAGGAATTATGCCCTCCACGAGCACACTCTATTACAATACAGCCTGGTTCAACGTTAATATAAATAATTTCAAATATTACGAACTAATATCCTACTACAAGGGACTATTTGGAGATCGACTACACATTTTCCTGTATGAAGACTTTTATACCTATCCCGAGACTGTATTTACGCGCCTAGGAGAGATCCTCCTGGAGGAAATACCCTATGAGATTCAGCAAAAAGCCTTTAAACTCATAGACCCTGCGGACCTTAATAAACAAACCATTCACAAGAAGCGATTGATTAATCGAGTCACTGCGGGATCATCCAATAAGTATTTCAACAAACTTTCGGAAAAAGCAGTGGACCTTGCCTTGTCAGCCGTTCAGGATAATTCCCATGACCACAACCAACACTACATCGAAAAGTTAGTCAACGAATACTACAAGGAGAATAATCGTAAAGTCATTGCAGCCTATCCCGAAATTGGATTGGATAGGTTTCCAAACCAGTATAAGGTTTGAAGTTTGAGGTTTGAGGTTTGAGGTTTGAGGTTTGAATAGGTGTACTTTGATCTCGAACCAAAGGATACTATGGACTACCGACTACCTTACCGCGGACCAATTCTACCAACCCTACTCCCCATTCAATTCCTCATGAACGGCTTCTAACAGGACTTTTGAGGTGTCTCGATAGTATTCCCAGAACATAAGTCCAGCAAGTTGCTGTTTCTTGACGTATTGTGCTTTATAGCGGAGGGATTCAGGGTCATCATAAGTAATAAAAACCTGATCATTAGGGTTCCATAAATAGGGTGCCTTTGCAAGGGTATCCCAATACCTAATATAACCCTTCTTATCTATGTACTCGTTCCTTAGGTCATGGAAACGGAAGCTTCCAAGGTTCTGGGTACTGCTCTGATGTAAGCCATTAGAACGAGGACTGACGCCCTCCCACCCTCTGCCATAAAATGCGACTCCTATAGTAATCTTATTTAAAGGAACTCCCTCAGCGGCATACTGTCGAACTACTTCTGCTACATCATTCTCGGATCCTCCTGCTAGATTTGAGGCATATAAATTGGTATGGTGAGCCGTCCTGGGGCTCCAAGCGCCCGCAAAGTTGTAAGACATTAAGTTGATAAAATCAACATAACGCTGAACTTTACCCATTTCAGTATTCCGAAGGAAAGTATACCCTACCCCACCTGCAATGCTGAGAAGATAGGGCTTATCCTCGCGCTCGTCTTCTTCAGAGGCGTCATCCAAATAGTTCTTGAGGGTTTTGACCATCAGGGTAAAATTCTGCTTGTCTTCTTTCCGGTGGGGATTACCTGCACCTGACTGTCCTGGATATTCCCAGTCAATATCTACCCCGTCCAAACGGTAGGTACGGAGAAAATCCACAACACTCTCTGCAAACCGCTTTCGGTTTCTTTTAGATGCAGCCATATCCGAAAAGCCTGCGGATTTGGTCCAGCCTCCTAAGGATACCATTATGCTTAGATGGGGGTATTTACGTCGCAACTTTCGGAGTTCAGCCAGGTTATGTCGGTCGTTTCGTAAAAAGGATCGGATGGAATTATTCCTGACGTCTAAAAAAGCGTAGTTAATGTGCGTAATTTTAGTCGCATCGATATCCTGGGCATAAATTTTATGATCACCCAAAATGTAGGCTACAACATAATGTGGTAAAGTAATCTCTTCAATATTGTCAGGATCTCTCTCAACCTCAATGTCTTCTCCCTGTTGACCTAAAACCTCATCCTCTTCTCCTACTAAGCCTCCCACAACCTTTTCTTCCTCCATTCCCAAGATCTTTTTAATATCGAAGAGTTCCGACGTCTCCAATCCCCTTTCACCTACATAAACCACAACACCAAACAGAACTAGAGCAGCGACTAACTCTCTCATATTTCCATACTAATCAAATTCAACGTATACAAAAACCGTGCTAAGGTAAAGTTACGCAATTTTTGCCCTGATTTAGCTTCCTTTTTGTACAAAGTCTTGAAGAAAGTTGGCAATTTTTCGATCATTACTAAGCCTAGGGAATTTATTTTGCCCCCCCAACTTTCCTTGCGACTTCATATAAGCGCGTGATGCATTCAACTCAATGGGATGTACCACTACTTTTTTCAAGATATTTCCTTGTCGTAAATCCTCGTAGTAAGGATTTTGCTCGCGAATTGCCTCATCCAAGACATTCCTAAAACGTTCCATATCCTCAGGATATTTTACAAACTCAATAAACCATTCATGAGCTGAGTCCCCTTTTTCTTCCACAATTAAGGGAGCTACCGTAAATTCCTGAAACTCTGCACCAGTAGACGCTACCGCTTTTAAGATGGCTTGATTGACCTCCTCTGAGATCACATGCTCTCCAAAGGCACTGATAAAATGCTTTACCCTTCCTGTAACGCGAAGCTTGTAGGGACGCAAGGAAGTAAACTTGACCGTATCTCCCAGGTCATAAGCCCAAAGACCTGCATTGGTAGAAATGACCATAGCGTATTGGACCCCGAGTTCTACCTCATTTAGGGTGAGACGCTTCGCGCCCTCCTTGCCATAAGAATCCATGGGCACAAATTCATAGAAGATGCCATAGTCTGGCATGAGTAATAACCCATTGTCAGCTTGAGCATTCTGGAAGGCGAAGAAGCCTTCAGAAGCTGGGAAAACTTCAACCGTATCCACTTTATCCTTAAAATAGTAGTCAAAAATGGGTTTATATGGGCTAAAATCGACTCCTCCCTGCACAAAGAGCTGTAGGTTGGGCCAAACTTCTAAGGGTTCCTTACCCGTCTTAGCCTTCAAATCTTCGAATAACATCTGAACCCAAGGAGGAATTCCGGAGATAAGTCGTAAATCTTGGGGAGCAACTTCCCCTACAACTGTACCCACTTTTTCTTCCCAGTCTTCGATTATATTGGTTTCATAGGTAGGTACTCGATTGCGGGTGAGATAGGAAGGTACATAGTGATTTACAATCCCAGAAAGCCGACCAATCTTCATTCCCTTGGCATTTGTTTGAAGCTCGGGGCTTCCTGAAAGAAACATCATCTTTCCTCCCAAGAAATCCCGCTTACCTGTGTCGTGCATGTAACACAGCAAGGCATCCCTTGCCCCCTGAATTTGCTTCTTGATGGATACATCCGTAATTGGAATATACTTAGCCCCTGAAGTAGTACCAGAGGTTTTGGCGAGATAGAGGGGTTTTCCTGGCCAAGAAATATCAGGCTCTCCCACAACAATTCTATCAAACCATTCTTTATTTTGCTCATAATTTCGAACGGGAATTTTTTGCTGGAAATCTGCTATTGATCGAATTTCCTCAAAGCCATGAGCCTTCCCAAAGGCTGTCTGTCTACCCTTTGCAACCAATTCCTTAAAGGTTTTTTGCTGCAACTCCCAGGCACTCATTGACTCCTTTTCAATGGCCTTGACACGCCTTTTTGCCCACATTCCGCCTATCCAAGATTTTATGTTCATAGTATGCTCCTGCGTTTGGTTTTCTGTTCAACAGCTAGCCTCAAGTTTCTAAGATCCGAGACTTGCATCAGCTCCACTCTTTACTTTTTCCTCAAAATTATATACCATTACCTTTAGGAACCAATTTTAGATGGGCAAACTGATTTTTTCCAATAAAATCGAAAGAGATATGGTCGAGATGCTTAAGCATCAGGACGAACGAGTTATCTCGCTCATTTATTCTCAATATTCACACATCCTTTTTAACATCATTCTTCGTATTGTTAAACACGAGGACCTCGCCCAAGATATATTTCAAGAGTCCTTAGTTAAAATATGGAAAAAAGGAGCTTTATACGATTCCAATAAAGGAAGCCTATTTACCTGGGTAGTGAGTGTGTGTAGGAACGCTGCGATTGATGCGACACGTTCTAAATCTTACAAACTCCGAGAACGGCAAGTGCAGGAGGACCAAATGCTCCAGGTTCCGGTACAGGAAGCGCCTCAAGGACTTATGGGAGAAAAGTTAGGCGAAGTCCTTCATTTGCTGACAGAGGATCAAAAAATGTTGATCGATCTTTCCTTTTTCCAGGGGTATACCCACGAAGAAATTGCGAAAAAATTGGAAATACCGCTGGGAACTGTAAAAACTAGGATACGAGCAGCAATCAAAAAGCTAAGAAAATTGTTACATACCTAAGTGGACATACAACAATTCATAGAATCCGGGCAACTGGAAGCCTACGTTCAAGGCCTACTCTCCTTAGAGGAGATGCAGGAAATAGATAATTTGGCGGGAAATCATCCTGAAATAAACAAGGAATTAGAAGAAATCAGGAATTCAATCCAGGCATATGGTGCATTGAACCCCCAAGCTAAGGCTCCTTCTCTGGATTCTGTCAAAGCCCTCCTAAGAGAACAAGAAAAGCACGCTGTTCCTAGTATTTCTGGATCTACTCCCTCCCGCTCTTTGAGTTGGATGCCCTGGCTGGTAGCTGCATCTATCGTCTTACTGGTTGCTAGTGCAGGAATCAATTGGTATCTCTTTCAGGAAAATGTTCGCTTAAACGACCGCGTTACGCTGTTAGAAACCCAAGAGTCCTACCTAGCCCAGCAATACGAAGTAAGCAAACTGAGTCCAGAGGTCATTACCAACCGAGCCCGAATTCTGGAAAGCTCCCAAATCCTCCGAGTGCCCTTAGTAGGCCTCCAAACTGACTCTGACCTCAAGGCAACTGTTTTCATGGATTCGCTGTCAAAAGAAGTGTATATACACATAGAAAAACTTCCCGATCCTCCTGAAGGGCACCAATACCAATTGTGGGCCATAAAAGATGGGGTATCGCTAGACGCTGGAATATTCGATTTCCACTCTGAAATACAGCGCCTTCGCCCTATGGCACTTGATGTCCAAGCTTTTGCCGTAACGCTGGAAGAAATTGGCGGGAGTCCTCTGCCCAACCTCGAACAAATGTATGTAAAAGGAGAAGTTCCTAGGGTCTAAGCAAGTATTAGAGAATCCCTGGCCATCACTTAACGTTCTATCCAATAAGGGTCTTTTTTACCGCTCGAGGAATGATCACCACTTTTTTTCCCTGATTGCCTACCCTCAAATCCAGCTCCTTATACCCATTTCCTAATTCCCACTTAAACCTATACCCTCATTCCCTCAATCTCCATCTTGTTTAAAAAAACTTAAACAAAATTTAGACAATTAAATCTAAAAGGCACAATTACTTCGTATTCATCCTGATTTTGTTTCACACTTTAATGCAAAAACTTAACAAGATGAAATTATCAAAAGTATGTTTCGCCACCGTTTTAGGATTGTTACTGATCGGAAATGCCGCCTTTGCTCAATGTAGCTCCAACTCCAGAAAATCACACAAAGTTCACCGTGCTAGTTACACAGAAGACAGAAGTAGTGCACGAACTTCACGAAGCTACGGAGAAAGAGACATAGTAGAATTAGCTGCTTCGAGCCACGATCTCTCAACCCTTGTAGCAGCAGTTAAAGCAGCTGGATTAGTAGAAACCCTCCAAGGAAAAGGACCCTTTACTGTCTTTGCTCCAACGAATAATGCATTCGCAGCCCTACCCGACGGGACAGTTGAGTCGCTTCTGAAACCCGAAAACAAAGAAAAGCTCATTCAAATCCTCACTTATCATGTCGTTCCCGGTCGTATTGAAGCCAATGACCTAAGCTCAGGATCGGTAGCCTCTGTTGAAGGGAGTAAGATAAAAGTGAGCGTAGGAGAAAATGCTGTTAAAATTAATGATGCAGTTGTAATCGATGCCAACAACCGAGCCGTAAACGGTGTAGTACATGTGATCGATCGCGTAATTCTTCCAGAATAAGTTTGTTGAATAATAGGTAGGTATTCATTAATGGGTAGAGACAAGCAAAGCGTCTCTACCTGTTTTTATTCATTGAATTTGATCTCAAGTGTTCCGCAATCTTCCAGCGTAGAACGCAATCTGAGTGTTCTCTTTCTAACCCCATCATCAATCATAAGCGAAGCCGTATTAGGGGGCTTTAACCCTAAATTCTTCGCATATAAAATGATAAAATTATTCGGGTTATTCCGGTCAAAGGTATAAGTAAGTTCTTTCTTTTCGGGAAGTAAACAATAGTCTTCTAATACCCATTCTCCATTTATGTTTAACGAGACAGTATCCTGGTCAAATACTTCGTGGTCCCACAGTGAGAGCGTAACCGTAGTATTGCGTATTTCTACCCCTCCTTGAGAGACTACCTTGCGGTTATTGAGCATTACTGGAGCCCCTACGGAAGATCTTTCTAATTCAGGCACATCTTTTTCGAACGGATCAACAGGAGGCTCAGGCTCTACTTCTTCCACAAGAGGTTCGGGCTCCGATCGTGTTTCTGTCTGGGCGACCACAGGAGGAAGGCTAGGAGGTAAGTAGGGACCGTCTTCGCAATCCAGAACTACCTGCTGAACAGCAGAGACATTTTCACAACTTCCCCCCCGCAGCTTTACCTGATAATTTCCTGGTTCACTCACTTCTAGCATATTGGAGGCACCCGATTGAATTGCTATACCATCCTTGAGCCACTCGTATTGGACTCCCTTTACCTCTCCCGATAAAAGATAGATGGGGGAAACATCACATAAAGAAAGTGGCTTACTAACGGGGCGAACCTTAGGTCTACCAAACTTAGAGGTAAAAAAGCGCGAGTTTCTCCCTGGGCTCAGGGGGTCTGAGGGAAGTTCTCCGCCGGAGGAAAGGCCCGAAACGAGAATCTCATTTTCGGGAGAAATACCTAAAACATGTTGGTTGGGATAGCCCTTTTCTCCTTTGCCGCCTTCCCAAAGGGTAAATAATCGCCCTTCTGAAGAAACCATCTGAACAAAATACATGCGCTCCTTTTCAGCAAAGCCCATAATGTACACTTGGTCATCTTGGGCCACCATGCGCATTCGGTTGGGCACAAAGGAATATTCCAGGTTATAATTGTAGCGCTCAGTCCCTTCAGAAGAAAAGGACATAAGCTCAGAGCCGAGTAGGATATAACTCTTACCGTAGGGGTCTGAATAAAAGTCTTGCGTATTTCCAGGGTTGTCTTGTACCGTTACAGGGTTTGCCCAATGAAATATTCCCCGAGTATCAAACTTGGCGATAAAAAAACTTTCCCCTCTGATGGGTGCGCGTAGGACAGATTCCCGAAAATTGGCAATTCCATTAAAAGAACCCGCGATAAATACATTCCCCCAGTTATCGACATGAATAGAATTCCCAAATCGAGGGGCTACTCCTCCTACAGGAAAGTCTTGCACCCAAATAAGTTCCCCATTAGGGCTGTGTTTCGCCAAAAATATACTGCCTCGATTGGCTGGGGTAAGCACCTCATCCCCAATTTTAATCGCTCGCTGAAACCTGCCATAAGTGTAAATATTTCCTACTGCATCTGAACTTACTCCACTGATTTGTCCAATATCCTGGTTGATCTCCCAAAGTAATTTGCCAGAAGAAGAATACTTACTGAGATAGGGATAGGAGCGTGCAACTACAGCATTTCCCCTAGGATCAATTTCAAGAAATCTCCTTCCTGCCTGAGCCATGGAGGAAATAGACTCCTGAAAACTTACAGGTCCTTCTGAATAGTATTTTAATAAATCTTCATAGGTTTTCCCATTTTCATTCCGCAAGTACAGTACATAAGAATTCCCTCTATTGTCTGCTTCTATATCATGTAAACTAATTTCCCCCTTTTGGTAGGGAGCATGATTGGTCCACAACCATTTGGGCAAAGAGGAAGCAGAAGTTGGCAGGATATCCCCAGAAATGTAGACTTCTGGGGAGGGAATTTGCTCAAGAGTAACAGGCTGGGTTTCGAAGGAACACTCCCCATTTGACATTCGCAAAGAATACGTTCCAGGTCCGGTAGCCCAATGCCCCGGGGACTTTGCTTCATAAATATCCAGGCCATTCATCTGCCATTGATAGGTATACCCTTCTCTTCTACCCGACCAAAGTAGGACAGAATCTCCTTCACATAGGTAATCTGCAGGAGTAGAAAGAGCAATTTCAGGAACTGTTCGGAGGGTAATGCGCTTGGGAGAAGAACGCACTTGGCAGGTACCCATTTTTCGCTCAAGGCTATAGGAACCTTCCTCTTTCACAAGAAGGGATCGATAAATTTCTCCTGGTAAGGGAATCCCGTCTTTATACCACTGGTATTCCACTGTTGGGAAGAAGGCAAAGCCCGCTTCCAAGCGTAGGCTATCTCCTTGACAGAGGGCTTGATCCCCTTCTGGATATACATCTACTTCGCAGCTATTAATCCGTATTCGGAATATGTCCCCTTCGCCTTGCGTCCCTGTTTCAGAGCCCCAATAGGCATAGGCTTTATCAGGAGAAAGTCGAAAGTCAAAATCGTATCCAGGCGTATTTACAGGCGCACCCAAGTTTACGGGCTCAGACCAGTTCGTCCAGGAATCATCTAGGCGTGTACTCATAAAGACGTCATGGTCTCCTAGTCCTCCATGTCCATTGCTATTGAAAAATAGCGTTTTACCATCTGCTCCTAGAAAAGGGGCATCTTCATCTCCATATGAATTAATAACAGGCCCTAAATTTATCGGTCTAGACCACATACCTTGCTTAACGGGAAAGGCAACATACAAATCTGATGCTCCATAGGTATCTCCCCCTTGGTTAGGGAGCAACAGGATTTTCTCAGGAGTTAGGAAATAATCTTTACAATTACCGGAACTCACCAAGCCTTCAATACGACCGGGTACGGGGCGGTTCCATCCGCCATAACTACTGCGTGTGGCGTAAGCAAGTCCGGGATTTCTTCGCCCATAGGGTCCTTGCGGGACCTGGGTCATCCACAGGGTGTCTCCATCCTCACTCACCTGCCAAATGAAGTCGTGTCCTGGGGTGTTTAGAGGAATGCCCATTCGCTTTGCTGGGGCCCAGTCCCCTGAACCCAGTTGGATGGTGAACCAAATGTCTCCATGATCATTAACGCCAGCCGTATTTTCGGGAGAAAGCCTGCGCCAAAAATATAAAGTCCTTCCATCTGGTGATAAGATGGGCTCGCGCTCATCGTACTGGGTATTGATCTGCCAGCCTAAGTGCTCTACCTGTTGCGCAAGAGCATCCATAGACAGACTTAGCCCCCCAAGTATCAGAATAATTTGTATGAATCCATTTATGTATTTCATAACAAGTCTCATTCACTAACTTTAGCTTGCTATATTTTTGTTGGCAATAAAAGAAGGGTTTGAAGAAAAGTGTAGAATCCTATAGTAACTGGGGCCTCAAACAGTAAACTTCAAACCACAAAGCTGTTTTCTATGACAAAGGTACCATATTTCGCAATTACCTGAAATTTCCATTAACGAAGCACATGCGATTAATACAAATTAACATTTTTTTTTGGCTGTTTTCCTTCTCCTTGAACGTTTGTCAGGCACAGACAGTAGCCTATGTTCCCGATGAGTTAATCATAATGCTTCCCCCAGGGTTGTCTGCATCTGAGTTTTCCTTAACTCTAGGCGCTGAGTATCAATTAGAACTAAAAAGAACGCTCTCAAAACGAATGAATATTCACGTATTTAACATACAGAATATTCCTCAAGAATCATTGGTTTCTGTTTGTCATACATTGATGAAACTACCTTCCATTCACTTAGCCCAAGTCAACCACTATATCGAAAATCGGAGAGGATTAGAACTTTTCCCCAACGATTCGTTATTCGAAAACCAATGGAACCTACATAATACGGGCCAGACCGGAGGAACCCTTGATGCGGATGTAGATGCCCCTGAAGCTTGGGAAATAAGTACTGGAGGGCCTACACAGCAAGGAGACCTCCCCGTTATTGCCATTGTGGATGAAGGCTTCAATTTGGGGCACCCAGACCTTCCCTGGTGGGTCAATTCCGATGAAGTACCCAATAATGGCATAGATGACGACCAAAATGGGTATGTAGATGACCATATAGGATGGAATGCAGTAGAAAATTCGCCTAACCTCCCTGTGAAACTGCACGGGACTCACGTCGCAGGGATTGCAGGAGCATCTGGAAATAATGGGTTAGGTATTTCGGGAATAAACTGGGATGCACAACTTCTTCCGGTCGTAGGGTTTGACCTGGACAATACATTTTTAAATGTTGAATCCAACGTAATTGCAGCCTACTCCTATATATACGAGCAAAGAAGGATGTATGATGAAACCGCAGGTAGTAAGGGGGCCTTCGTTGTAGCTACAAATACCTCCTTTGGATTGGAAACCACTTTTGCATCTGAAACCCCACTTTGGTGTGCTATGTTCGATTCATTAGGATCCTTGGGCATTCTAAACGCAGTAGCGACCACCAATATAAATCGAAATGTAGATGAGGAAGGTGATGTACCTAGTACCTGTAGCAGTCGCTATGTAATAGCCGTAACGAGTACCAATCGCAACGATCAATTTGCCAACCGAGGCTTTGGCAGCGAACACATAGACTTGGCTGCTCCAGGTGAACAGATCCTTAGTACTGGTCTAGGATTGCAGTATAACCTCCTTACGGGTACCTCAATGGCTACCCCCCACATAGCAGGAGTCATTTCCTTACTTTTTAGTGCGGCTTGTCCGAGTCTACTTTCTGCCTATAAAAATGATCCTTCTGAACTCGCTCTACAATTCAAAGAACTCTTACTTCAAGGAGTTGATACGCTACCTTCTTTGGTAGGGATTTCAACAACTGGAGGAAGGCTTAACCTCCAAAAAACCCTCTTACTTGTTGAAGAATTGTGTATGCGTTTATCAGACTGCCCTGCGCCTTTCTTCGTAAACCTGGAAAATCAAACAGAAGCCGCTATAGAAATATCATGGGAAGGAGCCGAAAACCAATCTTTCCATGTCAATTATCGGATTCAGGGCAGCGAAACCTGGGAATCCTTATCTGCAGATTCGCCTTTTGTAGAACTGACCAATCTTACCGCTTGTACTACCTATGAATTTCAGGTTCAAGCGCTATGTGGAAATGATAGCAGCGCGAAAACCCCCATTTTCACAACAAATACACTCGGCTGTTGTGAACCTCCTGAGCCAATAGAAATTTTACAGCCTGAAGAAGGAATAGCCGAAATTACCTGGAATTCCATATTTGGAGCAGATAGTTTTTGGGTAGAATGGCGGGCAGAAAATTCCGCTGAAGTTTTTCGACAAACAACTATAGATACAAGCCTAACTATCAGCAACTTATCCCCTTGCATCAATTATTCACTTCGATTCCTTTCATATTGCTCAGATTCGACAGGAGATACTTCCAATACCTTTCCGTTTACCAGTTTGGGATGTGGCCTCTGTAAAGAAGGGGATTACTGCGATGCGCAGGGTAATACCGCCTCATCCTTCGGAGGAGAGTGGATCGATAGTGTATACATACATACTTTTATCAATGGTAGTGGAGATAATGCGGGTGGTGGAGATTTCGTTGACTTGGGAAGTATTCCACTCTCCATTGGGGATTTTCATCCCTTTCGATTAGTACCAGGATTTTCGCAAAATCCTTTTCGAGAAGCGTGGGAAATTTGGATAGATCTCAATCGAAATGGCACATTTGAAGCCTCCGAATCGGTTTTTCAAACGGATTTAAGTACCCAGATTCCCGTTTCAGATAGTTTATTTATTCCTTTTTCCTCTCTTCCTGGGGAAACCCGCATGCGGATTACGATGCGGTTCTTAGAACCCGCTCCCCTTTGCGGAAGCTTTCTGAATGGAGAGGTTGAGGACTACTGTGTAACGTTATGGTTGGATAGCACTTCCTGCATTCCCCCCACGAATCTACAGGTGTTAACTACGGATGAAGAAACGGTGAGTTTTTCGTTTAGTCCGTCCCCATTAAGCACAGGTTCCATCGTAAGGTATCGGCCGCAGAATACGACACCCTGGGCCTTCCAGGAATTTCCTTTGGGGGATTCCACCCTAACGCTGGACAACCTCTTTCCTTGTACAGGCTATGAGATAGGTATTGCCAGCCTTTGCCCTGAAGATACAGGGAGCTTTAGCCAAGCTATCCCTTTTGGTACAACAGGTTGTGGGGTATGTACGGATCTCCCCTACTGTACCTCCAGCGGTAATTCTACTGCCAGCGAATGGATTGCTGCGATTGATTTAGGAGGGAATAGAATTGAGACCGGCAATGACAATGGCTATGGAGACTACAGTTTTGAATCTTTACAGGTCAGCCCAGGCTCTACCCTTCCCATTAGCCTCGAGCCAGGTTTCTCAGGCAATAGTTTAGGACAACAATGGCGAATATGGATCGACTGGGACCAAAATGGGAGCTTTGAAGAAGACGGGGAACTCGTTGTGGAAAGCCTTAATGTCAGTGTGCGTCCGTTAGAAAGTCTGCTTGAAGTTCCCCAAGAAACCCCTCTAGGGATAACCCGAATGCGCGTGGCAATGCGCTTTGCACAGCTACCCCCTCTTTGTGAGGCCTATGATTTTGGAGAAGTGGAGGACTATTGTATTACGGTGGGTGATCCGATTGCTAATCGGCCTGGAATAGCGTTGGATATTCGGGCATATCCCAACCCTGTAGAAGAGGTATTGTATGTGGAGAGTGAGAAACCAATCGTTGGCATAAACCTATTTTCTTTAGCAGGCAAACGAATATTTTCTCAACCATATCCCCATAAGTACCATCCTAAAATTAAATTCAATCGCTTTCCAAAAGGAATGTATTTCTTAGAAGTACGAACCATACAGGGCATAAGGAGAAAATTAATCTGGAAAAAATAGAGGCGATGGGGCTGTAAGTCAGGAAACTTCAGCGCAGGCTAAATGAGAATTTACCCTTTTAAATACGCTTTGGCCTGAATCGTTTCAGGGTGATTTTTACCCAAATACTTCAAAAAGATTTCATAAGCTTTCTCAAATAAATCATGAGCTTCCTTCTTTTTTCCTTGCTCCAGGTATCTAGATGCTAAGTTGAGGGAGGTTCTACCAACTGCAGGATGAGAAGGCCCAAAATTTTGCAAATTGGATTGTAGCACAGTTTCCAGAAGCTCTGTAGCCTCTTCTAGGCGACCTAGCTTCTCGTATGCCAAAGCAAGGTTAGATCTCCTTATGGCGATCGTCGGATGAGATTCGGAGAAATTCCCAAGGTCTATCTGTAAAGCCGATTGGTAAAAGTCCTTAGCCTCTTGGTAATAGCCCCCTAGGTAATGAATATTTGAAAGCAGCGTAATCCGCTCAGCCATTTGTGGATGGGAGTTTCCAAGTGTTTCCTTTGTAATCTTGATAGATTCAACCAGGAGCCCTATTGCTTCTTCGAATTTTTCTAATTTGATATAAACTGCGGCTAGATTGGACATGGATTCAGCTATCCGGGGATGAGAATTATCAAAATTTTCCTTATTTATTTGCAGAGAGGTTTCCAACAATTCGGCTGCCTCCTTGTAGCGCCCCATATTTCTGTAAATCAACGCTAGGTTAGAAATAGTCTTGGAATACGTGGGATGATTGGATCCAAAATTCTTTTTATACAACTCTAAGGAGTTCTGCAGAAGTTTCGATGCCTCCTGATACCGAGCCAATTTTTGGTAAACTGCACCCAAATTATTTAAGGCCTTAGCTACGCGCGGATGAGAATTTCCAAAATATTCCTTCTCAAATTCTAGTATTTCCTCCATTAATTCAGCAGCCTTTTCGTATTGGCCCAGTTCCTTATAAGAAGCCGCTAGATTAGCCTTACTTATAAATACATCTGGGTGAGACACTCCTAAATTTTTAATGTATAGGTTCACTGCCGCCTCCAACACAGACACAGCTTTCTTGTATTTGCCTAAATCTCCATAAACGACCCCAAGGTTTGAACTGTTTCGCGCTATATTTTGATGCTCTGGGCCTAAATTTTTACGGTCCGATGCTAGGGAGGCTTCCAGTAATTCTATCGCTTCGGAATAGTGCCCCAAATCCCTATAGGCCATTGCCAGGTTTCCTTTAACCCTAGCAACACGAGGGTGGGCTTCGCCAAAGTTCATTTGATCTGAAGCCAAGGCTAGCTCCAAGAGTTGAGCTGCCTCCTTATATTTTCCTAAATCATCATATACTAAGGCCAAGTTTGACCGATCTGTAGCGACCCTAGGATGATCCTCACCAAAATCCTTTATTTCCTGTTTAAGGGTTTGCTCCAGGAGTCCTGCAGCCTCCTCAAAGCGACCTAGATCTTCGTAAACTGTTGCTAGGTTAGTGCGAGCATCATATACAAGGCTATGGGACGATCCATAGTTTTTTTCTCGTGAAACTAAGGCCAACTCCAACAATTCTACAGCCTCTTCATAACGGCCGAGGTCATTGTAAAGTAAGGCAAGATTTGATCTACTCACCGCAACCTCCTCACTGGATTCATCATGTTGTTCAAGCACGGAAATTAGCCCTCCTTCTAAGCCATCTAAAGCTTCTTCTAGGCGGCCTAAATCTTGGTAGATAAGCGCTCGGTCGTTGTAAGAAACACCTAGCTCAGGGTCTTCAGGCCTAAGCAGCCTTTCCTGAATCTCAATGGCTTTATTGATGAATTCTAGCGCTTGAGAGAATGTACCATCATCAGCCAGTAAACGCGAAAAAATCCAATACGCTCTTGCTAGCTTCAATTCTCCCCAATACTCACGAACTTCTTCGAGATACTGAATTTTCTCTCTATAAATTCCAATCGCCTCTGTAAAGTTGAACTTTAGGACGTGTATGTCCACTTTAAATTGAATACCATTTAGCTTATATTTTATAGCTTTTCTTCTATCCCGTATGGCTGCATCAATATCTCTAGCATCGCTTTGAAGTACTTTTAACGCTTCTATATCCTCGGATGCATTTAATTCTTCTGACTCCAGGATCAATAAAGCTGAGTCCAATTCTGCCCGTTCAAATCGCTCAATTACCCTGCGATAATAGTCTGGTGCATAGTCTAAGTTTTCCCGTGCCAGTTGCCGGGTAATTTCTGGAAGACGTTGCTTAATCGACTCAAACTTCTGAGTAAGGAGTTCCTCTGCTTCCATGCGGTCCCGAATTTTTTTATTGAATCGGTTTTCGAGCGCTCCAAGCATTTGCTTCTGATTGGATTTAAGCCTCTTTATGTCCTGCTCGTATTGTTGGGTGATCCGCCTTAAATTAATATTGTAGAGTTTTACTTGAGCCTTAGCCAATTCGCCTTTAGGGGCAAAAAAAATGCGTAAGCTATCTTTTCTTCCCAATACTACATTTTTCAAATCCCGGTCATTAACGACCTCAAGTCCGTATTTTTCAGCTATTACATCTACTGAAGTTCCTGAAGGAATGCCACGAAACAGTAAACGAAAAATTCCTCTGTCGTCACTTGCAGTTGGACTGGCAAAGTCCGCCCTCAACTCGACATTTTTGACAAATTCCGTTTTCCCAGTCTTATACTTGCTGTTGTGAAGCGTAGCAACCCCATACAAGTCAATATCTTGCGCAGCAATTGTAAGAATACGCAAAAGTAAAGAGAGAAAAAGCAGCTTTGACTTCATAGACATCCTAGATTTAACACCTAAAAAATCAATCTGGTACGATTAAAATCTCTATCTCAATATTTTCATCTACAGGAACATTTGAAAGCGTTTTTTCCTCATAACCTGACTTCTGAATGCGGATAGTCTGGTATTTATATTGTTTATCTGTCGGAATCTCTAAGCTAAAGTATCCTTCCGCATTTGAGAACGCATATTCCCCTTTGACCATTACCTTTGCGCTATCCAGGTATTTACCCGTTTGAAAGTCCTTCACATAGCCTTGGATGAAACCCGTTCCTTTTAAGTTTACTACTAAGGATACATACTGGTCCGCTGTAATACTGTACGAGGAATCCGGATAGAGGGATTGGTAAGGTTCTCCTTCTGGATCGGAAAAAAGAATTTTTACACCTGTACCTGCCTCAAAAAATACTTCTGGGATTTGCCTAAAGGTCACCTCACCTTCTTTGTTAATCTGCTTTGTTACCTTTGCATCTCCATAAATCAAGCTAACCTCGCCTCGGCTTGGTAAAACCAGGTCATCCATACCCTCTGCGCCATGTACAAATACGGTTAGCGTGTTAACGGAAGATTCTTTTTCTTTACCTAAAGGACCATATAAATAAATAAGTACAGCGATTATTCCTAAAAGGAATATTGCTCCTGCAATTTTCCCAAAAACAGTAGACTTAAACTTTGGAGATTTCCCTAAAATCCCCGGGCTTTCTAACTGTCGAACCGCTTCTAGCAAGGCTATAGAGATTTGGTTTTTCTCAATGTTTGCACCTTCATGGGTGATTTGGCCACTATAGATTTTCTCATTTAGGTCTTTAACCCTCCTAAGTAAGGCTATGCCCTTTTCCCTAATCGGGGTATGAGTGAGCTCTTGGGCTGCCTCCTCTAACAGGTTTTCTGCTATGAGTTGTCGGATTTTATCGGCGGCCATTATTTAGGGATGAAGGGTTGTATGCTTTAAGGTAAAAATATCGAAAAAACTCTCTTTATCGGAAAACTACTTATTCAACTATTTTACCATGTGATAGATATTTGTAAAAATAGGCATTGCAACACATAAGGTAATCTCCTTTACCATCCCTCAAAGACTCCTAACCCAAACAAAGAGAAATCGTACTTTACCGGATCTTCAGGACAAAAGCTTCTAAGGGATTCCGTAAGTTCCAGGGCAGCCTTCCAATCGTTTTGTTTGCGAGTAAGCAGGCCTAGCTTCCGTGCGACATTGCCCGTGTGCACATCCAAGGGACAAATGAGCTGAGATGGGGTAATTTCCGGCCATATACCAAAGTCGACACCTCGTTTATCTCTCCGAACCATCCAGCGCAAAAACATATTGATGCGCTTAGCAGCAGAACCTTGGTTGGGGTTTGCTACATGCTTGTGGGTTCGCTTGGGAAAATTCGGAGGAGAAAGCAAAAGCTCCCGAGCATTGAGAATTCCTCCTTTGACATCCGTATCTCCTTTCTGAATTCCTTGTGAAAAGATGTTTTCCAATCCTCCATGATGCTGGTACACCCCCGCTAAGGAATCCATGAGTGCCAAGCAATCTTCCAGGTTAAAAGTCCGGTGGACAAATCCGTTTAGACGTTCGCGATCCTCCCAGGTGCTATGCAATACAAAGTCATGTGGGGCATGGTCCATACGCTCCATGAGGGAAAGGGCATTTGTGAGGATGCTGCTTCGCCTCCCCCAGGCGATGAGGGCGGTAAGAAAGCCTGAGATTTCAATATCTTCCTTTTTGCTGTATTGGTGTGGAATCCAGATGGGGTCTGATTCAATAAAGTTAGGTTGGTTGTAGCGCTGGTAACGGTCTTCCAGGAGATCTTTCAGGGCCTGCGTTTCTGTCATATAATTGCTCTCATTGGAAAAACATTAAGCTTGAGGCAATAGAGCCTGAAACTCCTCGCGAATCCACAGTTGAATCCGGCCTCCTTTCATGAGGTGGTCCGCAAGTTCAGGATAGATTTTCGCATAGGCTTCATCGCTAAACCACAGCTCACGACGTGTACCGAGTTCCTTTTCTTGTACAGGAATACTGCCTACCAAAATAGATCCCTTACGATCGGTATATCGGTTTCCTTCGTGGATAACGGAAAAAGGGAAGTCCTTTCCTCGTTGAATGTGTAACATTCCTCTATGCATATCTTGGTAGCGAAAGAAATAGGTCGCATTCTTCCCGCCTTTTGTTTTAAGACCTACCTCATAGATACCTCTAGGAAGGTACACTGTCCCTTCGTCTCCTAACACATTTCCCTCTAGCGTAAAGCACTGAAAGTGTCCGTTGAAGTACATCTTACCCAAGATATCATAGGCTCCCTGGCTATACCTTATTAAATCTACTTGTAGCAGCTCGGGTTGCCCATTTTGTCCATTTTGATGTAACTCAAGGATTCCCTCGTCCAAATCCGCCTCTTGTAGGGAAAGTAAATGCTCCGAATCCTGACCATTTCCTTCTAGTTGACCTTCAAGTTCTTCTCCCCCTTTGCGGAAAATAAATCGAAACATTTTATTCAGATACATGGATCAATACGATTTATGTCAAGGCAAGCTTAGTTCAATTCTTTAAATTACCACCCGTTTCGATGAACATCAAGTAAAAAATTTAGCTACTTTTATGAACAAACGAATAAATATCACCTCAGGAGCCATATGGGAAGATGAAGTTGGATATTCACGTGCTGTTCGCCTTGGCAATACCATAGAGGTTGCAGGTACAACTGCAACAGAAGGAGGTGAAATCCTTTTTCCTGGCCTTGCCTACGAACAAACGCAGTATATCCTGTTAAAAATTGAGCAATGCCTTAAAGATGCAGGAGCCAGCTTAGAAGATGTTGTACGCACGCGAATTTACACGACCAATATCATTCTTTGGGAAGACATCGGCCGAGCCCATGGTGAGGTATTTGGAGAGATCAAGCCTGCATCAACCATGGTAGAAGTGAGTGGGTTAATCGACGATCGTATGATAGTGGAGATTGAGGCTACGGCTATTATACAATAAACACGAAGACAGGTAGGATGGAGGTTCAATTCTCCGAACACCCAATACCCTCATCCCCCCTACCTACCTAGCTTAGCATAGGGAACGACCTTCCAATCGGCGAAGGCTTTTTCCTGGTATTTATAGTATCCTGCAATCCCAATCATGGCAGCATTATCCGTACAGTAGGCAAACTCAGGGATATGGGCCCGCCAGCCATTCTGATCGCATAATACCTGAAACTTGTTCCGCAGAAGTGAATTTGCAGAAACTCCACCAGCTAAAGCTAGATGTTGTGCACCTTGTTTATTGGTAGCGAAACTAAGTTTTTCCAGAAGGATCTCGATAATTTTTCCTTGATAGCTAGCGCAAAGATCCGCTAAATTTTCTTGGATAAACTGTGAATTTTCTTTTAGGCCATCTCTTACCCGATATAAGAGGGAAGTCTTCAGTCCACTAAAACTAAAATCATAGGGGCCAACTTCTGGCTTAGGGAAGGAAAAGGCTTGGGAATCCCCTTTTTGGGCCCATTTATCAATTTCAGGTCCACCAGGATAAGGTAGACCTAGTAATTTGGCGGCTTTATCAAAGGCTTCTCCAGCTGCATCATCTAGGGTTTGACCTAAAATTTCCATTTCAATAGGAGAGGTAACCCAGACTAACTGCGTATGTCCCCCAGATACGGTAAGACATAAAAAGGGGAAATCTGGAGTGGGCGTGTTGAGGAAATTTGCCAACACATGTGCCTCCATATGATTCACTGCAATCAAAGGAATGCTCAATCCCCAGGCAAAGGCTTTGGCAAAGCTACTCCCTACTAATAAGGCCCCTAATAATCCGGGCCCTTGGGTAAAGGCTACTGCATCTAGTTCTTGAGCCGTAATACCAGCCTCTGATAGCGCTTTATCGACTACGCGTATAATATTTTGCTGGTGGAGACGAGAAGCCAATTCAGGGATAACCCCTCCATATTCTGCATGATCTAGCTGCGAACTAATGATATTTGATAACACCTGATCCCCATTTAACACCGCTGCCGCAGTTTCATCACAAGAAGATTCTATAGCAAGAATTTGGGTCATAAGATGTACAAGTTGATAGAAACTGGAGAAGAAACACTTATGCTGCGAAAGGAAAAAGCACCTTAATTTAGGTAAAAACTTAATCTCTGGCTTCTCTCTCCTCTATTCTCTCCTCTCTCCTCTAAGACGCCCTTACCCCTTCAGCTTCCCTCTGTAGGAGCATATTTTGATAAATGGCATTTATAAAAGCCAAAAACAGGGGATGGGGATTCTCAACCGTACAGGAATACTCCGGGTGAAATTGCGTTCCGACAAAAAATGGATGGTCCTTTAGTTCAATGATTTCAACCAAATTAGACATGGGATTGGTACCAGAAAACACCATTCCATGTGCTTCATACTCTTTCTGGTATTTGCCATTGAATTCGTACCGGTGACGGTGGCGTTCATGAATACGGTTATTTTGATACGCTTGATGAACCAGTGAATTTCGCTTGATGACACATTCATATTCTCCCAAACGCATAGTTCCTCCCATTTGAGAAACCTGCTTCTGCTCCTCCATAATATCTATAACAGGATGCGGGGTATCGGGATCAAATTCAGAACTATTCACCCCTTCCAACTTCAAAACATTCTTACCAAACTCAATCATAGCCGTCTGCATCCCTAGGCAGATACCTAAGAACGGAACTGCCTCTTCCCTAGCGTATTTCACTGCCAGGATTTTCCCTTCGATTCCACGCATCCCAAATCCGGGAGCTACGATGATACCATCCAGGTCTTTGAGCATGCGATAAACATTCTCTTGGGTGAGGTCTTCTGAATGTATCCATTTTATGTGCAGGTCTAGTTCATTTTCTGCCCCACATATCCCCAAAGATTCTGCTATAGAGAGATAAGCATCATGAAGTTCGACATACTTCCCGATGAGTCCAATTGTTATGCTGTCCACTGGGTTCTTAAGTCGAGAGAGAAAGCTTTTCCAATAGCTCAAATCAGGCTCCTCTTTCAAGGGCAAAGAAAGTTGGTTTAAGACCACCTGATCCAATCGCTCTTTGCTTAGCATAAAAGGAACATCGTATATAGTAGGTGCATTGGGGTTCTCTATGACAGCCTCCTGGGTAACATTACAAAATTTAGCGACCTTCTTCCGAACATCCGTAGGTAGGCTATGGTTTTCTGTCCTACATACCAATATATCAGGCTGAACACCAGAGGTTAGCAGCATCTTTACAGAATGCTGGGTAGGTTTAGTCTTTAGTTCTCCCGTAGCTCCCAGATAGGGAACTAAGGTTAAATGAATTACCAAGCAATGTTCTGGGCCATAATCATACCGGAACTGTCGTAGGGCTTCTATGTAAGGCAGTGACTCTATATCTCCCACTGTGCCTCCTATCTCCGTAAGGATTATATCATAGGGAGTTCCTTCTTCTTCATTGAGTAGGGTAAAGCGCCGAATGATCTCATTGGTAATGTGCGGAATAACCTGAACCGTTTTTCCCCCATACTCTCCATTCCGTTCTCTGCGAATTACTGTTTCGTAAATGCGACCTGTTGTCACATTATTGGCCTGGGAGGTAGGAACATTGAGAAAGCGTTCGTAATGCCCGAGATCCAAATCCGTTTCTGCTCCATCCTTCGTTACATAGCATTCACCATGTTCATAGGGATTCAGCGTGCCTGGATCAATATTTATGTAAGGATCAAATTTCTGGATGGTCACTCGATACCCTCGAAGCTGTAATAGTTTCGCCAAAGAGGCAGCGAGTATCCCTTTTCCCAAGGAAGAGGTAACCCCTCCGGTAACAAATATGTACTTAGTATTTTCAACTGACATAAGGAGTTTTCGCAAATTTACGTCTTTTTTTTGCGGAATCTATCTCTCATTTGATAAAGACTCATTATTACCAACCCCCATCCTATCCCAATTATTGCCCCTCCGAGCACATCCCCAGGAAAATGGACTCCTAAATAGATCCGACTGTATGAAACTAAGACAGCAGATAGGTATGCAATAGCACGTATTTTAGGACGATTAAGAAAGCCTGCAATAACCGTTGCCATAGCAAAAAAATTAGCCGCATGAGAAGATATAAATCCATAAGCTCCCCCACATTTATTATGAACCAGATAAATCTGAAAGGGCAAATCCGCTTCGCTTCGGCAAGGGCGATACCGTTGAATCCAAGGTTTAAAAAAACCAGAAGCTGTTTGATCACTCAACGCAACAGCTATTACAGCTAAGACAAGCAACATCCCAGCATGTTGCCAACGATACTGAGTACCCACCCATATTAACAGGAGGAGGTAGAACGGAACCCAAAACACCTTTTCAGAAATCCCATACATGAGGGTATCCAGAAAGGGAGGACCATCAAAATTGAGCAAATCCAACATGTAGTAGTCGATCTGTTGAAGTGTCTCAATCATAAATAGTAAGTAGTAGCTAGACGAAAAAGATTCCCCAGAAATGCCACGGCTATAAAGATGTACAATCCAACCTGCCATCTTCGCTGTGAGGAGGTAGAACGGGAATCAAAATACACCTTTAGGCGAGGATAGGCGAATTCCAATACTCCTAGGGCAATAGCAACCCCTAGAAAAGTCCCCAAGAGAATATCCCCCCAAAAATGAACGCCAATGTATAAACGTGTGTAGGCAATAGTTAAAGCTATGCATGCAAGCAGTATTCCCCAACCTGCCCTTCTTTGCTCCCAAGCATAAGCAAATACAGTAAACATAGCAGCCGCTGCAGCACTATGACCGGAGGGAAAGCTCCTCCGTGTGAGTCGATCTAAGCTTACATAGTAAAAATCACTTTCATTTGGAAAAACTCCAAGGGGACGATTCCAAGTTGAAAACAGGTAAGATTTGGAAAGGGAAATGGCGATAGAAACCAAAACCAAAACCAAGATTAAGCTTACAAATAAGGCTTTTCGTTTAGGTAAAATAAATAGTCCAAAAACTCCCGTTAGAAATACGCCGTCTCCAAGATGGGTTAAGTGAGGGAACCAAGAATCTGCTATCGAAGATCGGAAGGCATTGAGGAAGAGAAAGCTCTCCTGGTAACCCATCTGAAAAAGTACCATACTTCCCAAAAGCCAAAACAACACAAATACAGAAAGGAAAAAAGGCATGCTTCGGAAGGGGGAGGATGGGTAGGTATCTGGATGGGAAGCCATAAAAGGAGATCAACTTTTCTCTAGCAAAGGTAGAAGGAAAAGGAGAAATACCTAAAAATCCGAGTCGTCGAACCACGAGATCGCCTGCCAAGGCTGCCCCTGACCTGCACGCTCTAAGACAAAGCGTGCCCTACCTGTTCCATTAAAGGCAATTTCATCGTCCTGCTCAATAAACAAATTGAAACTCCGAATGATAAAAGCCCTTTCTACTTGAGTGGTATCTAGTTGAACAAAAAAGTTCCAATCCAAGGTAATGAGTCGAACAGATCGAAACAGGTTAAAAGAAATATTCATCTCTGTTGCCCGGTCCCATTGGATTTCCTGGCCTTGCTCAAAGTCAAAATAGGTAAATGAAAACTCTGGTGCGAAAAGCCGACCATAAAGGGTAGTATCACGCAATTCATACGAGTTTTTGAATAGTTGAAAGTATCCTTCAACAGTGGTAGGGTCTCCCAATAAATTTATATCTGCCAACCCATCTGGATCATAAGCTGGTGCAAATGGATTGCATCCGTACAGAATAAATAGTCCTAATACAACAGGAAGAACCCCATGCTTCATGAAAATCAAGATACGACTTATCCCCCTAAATGAAAATGAAAAAGAACTATCCCCCATGGAGAGGAATAGTTCTATATAAAATGATCTATAGACGATTACTACTTGCTAAGGAAAAGCTTTAAAGGTTAGGCATCCAGAAAACCATCACTTCATTTTGCTAGAAAAGAGGGTGCGATTATGCACTTGCTTTCTCTAAGCTATGAACCAACAACTCTACAGAATCTTCTTGAGAATTATTCTGAATTTTCTCCGCAAGAAGAGAAACTTGACTGTTGTACTCATCCAATAATTTTCTCCCTTTCGAAGTGAGTGTAATAAGAATAGAACGACGGTCTTCCTTAGAATTCACTCGCTTAACGAGATTCAGGCGTTCAATCTTATCGACCAGACTGGTAAGGGTACTAAACTTTATTGTAAATCTCTCTCCCACTGTTTTCATTCGCTGAGGACCCTGTTCCGCAATGTGAAGGATGATTTCCATCTCGTTAGAGGAAATTTTGTACTTCTTGCGGATATCGTTTTGGTGCTGGCGAAACGAATCACGGATGGTGTACAACTGCTTTTCTAAGATGGCTATACTGGATACTCCATTTGGTTTTGCTGCTCCATTAATCTGTGCCATAACCGTTCCATTAATGTGATTAAAAAAATGAATATTTATAAGAAAAATTAACTGCGAAAATTAAAAAGAAAAATTTTAGTTCTTTATGCTTTACCTAACCTTTCGGGTTTCAAGTTAAATTTAAATTTCTAAATATCCTATTCTTGATAAGATAAAAATGTACGATATTAACGAACCCGAAGACTAAAAGTTGTGAAAAGTGCGATTTTTTAAGAATCAAAGTGTTTTTTTCAGTTAAAAAAATATTGAACTTTTACGAGAACTTTTTTCAGCAGTTGATTTGACAGACAAACTTTTTTACTTAGGAAAGTAAGAGTTTTTCAATTAATACGTCTTTTGGGTAAAACTTATTGCCCCATATTTCATAAAATTCAAATTTTTTTACGAAGTAGGTAAGAAATTCGTTTGAACCAAGACCTAGGCTTCATAAATGCATCGATGATTTCAGAAAAATGTTGGGTTCGGAGGGAGGGATTGGGATGAATAGCCTGATGAACAATTTTGGGTATATATCCTGGAATCTTTGAGTTGCTTGCTTTTAAGAGTTCTTCCAAGTCTTTTAAGGTTTTGAACTCTAGTTCACTCAGCTGCTTACTCAGCAGTATTTCCACCATAACGGACCCAAAAGAATAAATATCAGTTTGTTTGTTAATAGATTGTGCCCCTGAAATTACTTCGGGAGGATAGGTGTCTTCCAGTCGCTCGGTTTTAGCAAACTCTTTTACAGATTCCGGAACTTCCATTTCTATGTTGTGAGATCGAGCAATATCTGCAAACAAAAAATCTATGATTTTGGGAATGCCATCCGGCGTAAAAAGGATCTTTCTCCGTTTGAGATTTCCATGAATAAATCCTTCTCTGGGCATTCCCAAAGCATCTGTAAATTTCGCTGTATGGGCAGCTTCGAGGCCACTACAAATTTGAATAGCTTTATCGGCTAGTTCGGCGAGCTCATTTCGATCAAGAAAAGGGACACCAAAATCCATTTTGTTAAGCCCTTTACCATTGATCAGCTCCATGATAACATAAATCCGTCGATCTCCACCAAAGTCTATTTCTCCTGCATCATAAAAGGCTACGACATTGGGATGTCGTAAGGAGGAAAGACCTTTATTTCCTGAAAAAATGATGGATTTCAACTCTTCAAATCCTTCTTTTACTGGGTGGGAAATCTTAATAGCAACTTCTTTATTTAAATTGGTGTGAATTGCCTTGTACACTGAACCAAATCTTCCTTGACCTAAGTAACTATCAATCGTATAATTTTGAATTTTCTTTCCAATGAAATCTTCGTTTTCTAATAGTTCACTGGAAAGCGCTGGATTGAGTTCATAAAACAAGCGCCAATAATCTACAAATAGATTAGAGCCCCCTTGATGATGCATACGCCAAGGAAAGTCAGGCTCTTCTGGGTCCTTGTATTTCCAAAAAAGAGATCGGGTCATATCTCCCTCTCCGCCATCCTGCTGACTAAAGGTCCCCCATGCACCCAGCACAAGCCCCTCGGC
Organism: Bacteroidota bacterium; assembly: GCA_039197765.1. Classification (GTDB taxonomy): domain Bacteria; phylum Bacteroidota; class Bacteroidia; order J057; family J057; genus JBCCTX01. The sequence goes on along the minus strand of JBCCTX010000007.1, from coordinate 26,233 downwards.
TTCTTTGTAGGCTTCTAAAATACTTGCACCACCTGCTAACCCCTGGTAAAATCCTCGGGCAAAGGTCCGAGCTTGTTCATCTTCAATTCTTCGACTCGTAACCACTACAGAGGGAACACCCGCATCGAGAAGAAGTTTCCCGTGGTCCCCAGTCGCACACGCATTTAGAAATACCAGTTTTAATCCCTCCTGAGCCCCTAAAAATTTAGCCAAGCCTAAGGAAAAAAAAGATTTGTTTCCCCCTGTCCCATCTTCCAGCCACAGTTCATCTTCATCAGCATGGCCTCCATAGTGAAAGATCCAAATTCTCCCTTGGTACCATTCGTCCTGAAAAACAGCTGCTATATCGTCCTGAGTAGCAGAAGGAATTAATTTTATGAGGCACCTTCCTTTCTGAACTGCTGGTTCAAGAACCTTCAACAATTCTTTCATTTCATGGGTAAGGTGGCGGAGAAATCCTTTATCCGTAAATTCATTTGCAAAGGCCAGAACGATTACGGGAGTTTTTTCAATCATGGATAGATTTTGGATTCAATCTCCCAATTTTCCACAAATTTAGGGGAAAACCAACCAAGATGGGGTATTTTCTATACCTTAAGCCATTTTGTAGGATTGTCCTATCTTTGCGAAAGAAAAAATAAGATCACTTGATAGGTAGACGACGTATTAAAAAAGAGGCGGTGAACATTCTGCTAGGGTTCATTCTATGTAGCCTACCCCCTTTCCTTTTGGCCCAAAATCCTACCTCACCCACACAGGACTCGACCGAAAGAATGAAAGTAGAGATTGTTAACACGGACATCCTCAACTTTGAAAAAAGGGATGAAGTTTCTATCAAAAAACTCATTGGCAATGTTCACCTCATTCAAGACTCTACGATTTTCTTATGCGACAGCGCCTATCATTTCGAGACAGAAAATAGATTAGAGGCCTATAGTCAAGTCAGAGTCATTATGTCTGATTCCGTCCAATTAACGGGTGAAAGATTAGAGTATGACATGAATACCCGAATTGCAGAAGTCTATGATAACATCGAATTGATCAATGGCAATACCCGGCTGATTACTGACCGTCTCACCTACTATCGAGAAGAAACCTATGGCTATTACAGCGAGGGAGGAACCCTCAAGGATACAGCAAATACCCTGAGTTCCATTTATGGATACTACTATCCTAATCAAGAACTGGCTTATTTCAAAGAGGAAGTGATTCTGGTAAATCCCGATTATATCCTAGAAACAGATACCTTGGGATATAATACCGAAACGCGGGTAGCTTCTTTCCTCTCCCCTACCCTCATCACGAGTGATCGAGGAGAAATCCAGACCAACAAGGGATACTATGATACCCTAAACGAAAAAATTAGGCTATACAACCGAGCCTCTGTTGCTGATTCCAGCTATACTTTGTTTGCCGATAGCCTGGATTACAATAGTGATACCGAACTGGGCTTGGCCTTCGGAGAAGTTATCGTCAAACAAGCTGACTCCAGTCTCATGGTGATTGGGGAATTCGGACGCTTCAACCGGAGTACAAATGAAAGTTTTATCACTGACAACGCCGTAGCCATCCAGTTCATGCAGGAGGATACCTTATTTATGTTTGCTGATACGCTTTACTCACTTGAAGATAGCTTTGGGAACCGCACCTTTAAAGCTTATAACAACTTGTCGTTTTTTATGGGAGAAATGCAGGGAGTAGCTGATTCCCTGGTCTATCAATATGCCGATTCCAACATTATCCTGTACCAAGACCCTGTCATTTGGTCCGACCAAAGCCAGATTACAGGCGATACCATCTTTGTCCAAATGAAATATAATCAGCCCGATTCGATGTGGATTGGAAAAAATGGGTTTATGGTCTCCAAAGAAGATACAGTAGGGTTCAATCAAGTTAAGGGAAAAGAAATCCAGGCTAAATTCAAAGACAATGCTTTGGTAAGGCTTCATGTGATCGGCAATAGCGAAAGCATCTATTTCTCAAAGAATGATGAGGGCAATTACGAGGGAATGAACCAGGCACTTTCTCAGGAAATGATCATCATGCTACGAGATAATACTGCCTATAGAATTATCTTTTTAGCTAATCCGGAGGGAACGTTTAAACCTATTTATGAGGTATTATTCCAAGAAAACAAGCTAGAAAATATGAAATGGCGCATAAATGAGCGCCCCCTCCAACCCCCATTAGACGAAGAGGGAATTCCCTCTCCAAGAACTCCCTCCTTCCATTCAGAACTCGAAAGGCTAATCCCAGATCCTGCTCCGGCAGATTCCATTCTCACAACTCCTCCTTTAAAAAAGGAAGAATTGAGACCCTGAGTACCTTTATGGGTGCAATCAATAATGGCCTTTGAATCTGTATGGGTTTATCTTGTTACTTTTCCTGTAACTTCTAGTAAGTCCAAGGCAAGCAACCCTTAAGATAACTTTTCAAAAAAAGTAAATATCATACCTAACCTACAGAAAAGGAAAATGAGGTGAGCGTTTAAAACCGTATAGGACATCTCCTGCCAGTTTTTCAAATCCACTTATTTCCGCTACAAAATGTTAATTTATTTTATCAAACCGAATGTTTTTAGCTCTTCCACGACCACCTGAGATCAACACAGCTACAATATCACCCGCTTGGTTACGATCAAATTGCAGAATATCAAAAAACCATTTATTGCCAGTAAAGCGATCCCTGCTCTTTAAAGACAATTCGATGTCTTGGAGACGAGTGTGTTTCGCTATAAGTGTGCTATCTTTTAAGATAATTTCATACCGAGTATCTAATTCCTTACTAACATACACTCCTACAAATTCTGCTAATTCTCTAACAGAATAGTCTACAAGAAATATTCGCTCGGCGGAAAAATTGGTGTTATTAGGACCTGTAACTTTTAATTTGTAATAATGGCCATTTTTGAAACGAGAAAACTTTATTACCAATTGATCACTTTCATTGAAATACTGTGTCATTGTTTCTGCTTTGAATAATTGAAAGTCCGATTCTTCATCAACATTTTTGAAATAAAGCTCCCCATCTTCTTCCTTTACAATCACATTTCCCCATATAGTTTCATAGATCCCAGTCTGCATAGTAAGGGTATCAATAGAAGGAGTTATAAAAGATTGGGGGGTTCTTTCTGCCTTAGCTTGCTTTTGTCGTACTGAAGTTTCGTGTCTCTTATATCCATTTTCGAAAAATACATCAGCTACCTGTAAGACTAAATTTCCTGCACTTATATTTTTTAAATTCGATAAGGCTATGACTCCAAGCTCTTGATTTGGAAAGTACCCAATAAAAGAATTAAACCCAGCATCATTACCCCCATGCCCAACAAGCCTCATCCCTTTAAATGTAAAGTTCATTTCTCCCATTCCATATATAAGTGGCTCACCATTAGATAAAGCCGCTTTTTTCTGCATCCTTGTTGTTAATTTCTTGTCAGCTACTTTTGGTTGATCGCTCATTACATCTGAAAGCCATTTTTGGAGATCTTCAGCAGTAGTAAAAAGACTTGTTGCCCCAACATTTGAAAAATTGAGGATTTCCTTTTCATAATTATCATCACCAATCTTGCTGTAGGAATAAGCACGGTTAGGGACTATCTGCTTATGATCAGAATGGAAATGAGTATTATGCATTTCTAGGGGTTGAAAAATATTTCGATGGGTGAATTCTTCGAAAGATAGGCCAGAGACTTTAGATACGATTTCAGCAAGGAGCGTATAACCCGTATTGCAATAGGTGAATTCTTCGCCAGGAATAAAATTGAGTTCTCTTTGCTCAAATAATAAGCTGAGAATATGATCTTGAGTGATAACATCTTCTAGGTAAATACCAGCCATCCCCAACAATTGCCATTGATCCCTCAACCCGCTGGTATGGTGCAAGAGATTTTTGATCGTAATTTTACGCCCGAAATCGTGTAGCTTAGGAAAAAACTGATGTATATCGTCGGATAAACTTATTAATCCTTGTTTTTCCAAAAGAAGAATAGCCATGGCAGTAAATCGTTTTGAATCAGAAGCAATATGAAATACTGTCTTTTCATTTATTGGAATTCCATATTCCAACTGAGCACTCCCATACCCTTTGGAGTAAATGATACTATCTTTTTTAACTATAGAAACCATTATTCCTGGGGTCTCCAGCGAAAATTCGTGAAATATAGAGTCTATCTTAAATTCAAGATCGTTTTGACCTCGAACAAGCTTTGAAAAAACAAGAAAAAAAGAAATTAGAAGCAGCAGTAAACGAATAAATGTATTCATTAGTATACGTCTGAAATTTGATAGAAATAAATGGGGGAGACCTCCAGAGTACTTGCTCTAGAAAGGTCCTGCCCTTTTAAAGGATGTATAGAATTGATTTATTGTTTTATCAAATCATGAATAATGATAGCTACTTACCAAATCTTCACGGGTACTTTTTCATTTGCCGCTCAATATAGTGGTCTTGTAAAAGTGCCAAATTCCTTTGAATATGAGAATTATGAAATTTTCTTTCCTTCTCAGCGTACAATCTCGAACCGTTCCCGAATTTCTTCTTTGGGAAAAGCATTAAAATGCCACCATTCGTTTAAGATGCCGGTGAAGCCTGCCCGATTCATCACCGTTCGTAACAGTCGTCGATTTTCTACCTGGGGAAGGCTTAATTCCCCACTTTCTAAAAACTTCCCTTCATATCGGGGTTGAGCCAGCGCACCAAAGTAGTCATAAGAAGTACCCATATCCAATACTCCTGTATCTCTATGGTGTAGCCCAAGATCAACTGCTGCACCAAAATTATGCAGAGACCCTCGATTAGGCTCTGCGACGTAATTCTGTTGATCTGTACCTTTTACCAAATTCCACATGCGAAATTGCACAGACTGGGGGCGAACCCCATCAAAAACTAACAGTGATACCTGAGGATGAAGTTTACGGAGGATTTCTTGAGCTTTGGCGAGCATTTCAGCTACTACAGGCTGCAAGTAGCATTTTCTAAGACCATAATAGACATCCTCTTCTAGAAAATTGTCTGAGGTAGCATATTTCAAACTGATCTTTATATCTGGGGAAAGTTCCTGGACATCCACTAAACCTTGCCCTTCCAAACGTTTTTCCAATAAGGCTAGTGAGTCTGTTATCTCTCTTTCATCTCTATGCACCGTATCTAAGGTAAGGGTATCTACGGACGTCACAGAGTCAATGATAGACTTTGCTATACGATCTTCCCCCATTGGTTCGAATTCTTTAGGAGGCTCTTGAATTTCCTTAGTCGGGGATTGGCATGTAAAAAGTAAGAAGGAGGATCCCAGGATTAAATCCAGGATAAATAGCCTGACCAACAAAGCTTTGTTGCAGAAATTCATTCTACAAAAATGGGCAAAACCTCAGTTCATTTGCAAATTCCTGAATTCAAACCCTATCCCATTTTCCTTTGCATGTCCTGTACAATGGCTGAAAGCCTTTCCAATGACATATCCGGATCGGGGAAATCCTGACTCATAAACATCTTGGCTTTCCAAATTTCTCGGATATCCTCCAACTTCATGGAGATAGGGGGATAGTAGGTGTTGTCGGACTTCAAGAGCAACTCACCTTCCTCAGCGTTAAATTTGCTGTAAACGCGCTTGTATACAATTCCTTCTGTATCAGAAATGATTACATAAGTCTGCCCATCCTTTATATCCTGCCAGTTATCCAGATATTCTCCAATAACAACTGTGCCGGATTTAAGTGGCAACATAGAATCTCCTTTAATTTCAAAGGCCCTGAATGAACCTGACCCAAGCATGGGTAAATAAAACCGAGGTGATTCCTCAATAAACTCTCGGTCGCCATAGCCATTAAGGTATCCGGCACTCGCTTTTTGAGGGACAAAAAGAATATTTTCGCGGTTTTTATTGTCAACAGCTACCTGAAGTACACGGAAATTCCGCTCCCACTGCTTGGATTTACTCCATTGGGTGCAAGCTTGAAATTCTCTTTCGGAAAGTTGGGACAAATCTTCTCGCAAAAAAACATCGATGGTGATGTCAAAAAAGTCTGCTAATACCTCTAGGGCTTCATATTTGGGGGTAGAACGGCCCTCTTCATAAGAACCTATATTGTGTCGGCTTAATTCTAGGGTATCAGCTAAACTTTGCTGAGTTAGGTGATTGCGCTTTCGCAAAAACCTAAGGTTTTGTCCAAAGATGGTATCTGATTTTCTTTCCATACTATCACTCTTTTATTATTAGCAATAATACGGAAAGCTAAAGAAAAAAGCTAATAATTTTGACAAAAATGTCTAATTTTTTAGCAAAACTATATATTACTCATGTCATTGGTAAGATCGGAACCGTTGATGAGAAATTTTATTGGTAGGTAGCTTGCTTTCATCTGCCACGGAGTGGGACGAAAGGTAGACCACTCAAAAAAAGGCTTTGGGGCCTTCTACTTGTTCAAAAGGAGTTGCTCAAGGATGTAATTCTGCCAATTAATCATCCCCCTTCATCTTGATAACTTCTTTTTGAATGTCCATTACGATGGCGGAAAGCTTTTCAAGGGATATATCTGGCTCTGGAAAGTCGCTGCTCATGAACATCTTGGCCTTCCAGATTTCTCGTACTTCTTCTACCTTGATGGTATACGATGGGTAAATTGCATTATCCGACTTTAATAAAAGTTCCCCAGTTCCTTCACTGTTGATCCGGTTAAAAACGCGTTTGTACACTACCCCTTCTGTATCAGAAATAACGACATAGGTCTGTCCATCTTTAATGTCCCGCCAATTTTCCAAGTACTCTCCTATGACAATGGTTCCTGACTTAAGGGGAAGCATAGAGTCTCCCTTGATTTCGAAGGCTCGATAGGACCCTGTACCTAGCATGGGTAAGTAAAAGCGAGGAAGCTCTTCGATATACTCCCGATCACCATACCCATTGAGATAACCCGCTGAAGCTTTCTGAGGTACAAAGAGAATGTTTTCGCGGTTTTTACTGTCTACAGCGACCTGGAGTACGCGAATCTTCTTTCCGCTAATATCTGCCTTACCTCCCTTTTTTATATCGAGAAATTCGTCCTCAGAAAGTTGGGACAAATCTTCACGAACTAACAAATCAATGGAAACTCCAAAAAAATCGGAAACTGCTTCTAGGGTTTCGTATCGAGGGGAAGCCCTATTTTCTTCATATGCGCCTATAGATGAACGACGTATACCCAGTTTGTCAGCCAGTTCCTGCTGTGTCAGTCCTTTCCGCTTCCGTAAGAAGCGGAGGTTATTTCCGATCACGATTTTTTCTCGATCACCCATGGGATTGATTTCTTTTTTTGCAAACTATAAAGAAATTAGTAAAAACGCTAAAAATTTTTGTGGTTTTTTTAGCCCAGGCAATTTGTAATTTTACGTCTTACTTATGGCGGTATTACAATTAGAACATATTGGGATAGAGTTTGCTGGCAATTGGTTGTTTGAAGACATCAATTATCAGTTCAGCCCTGGAGAATGCCTAGGCCTCATTGGACGCAATGGTGCGGGTAAATCTACTTTGCTAAAAATTATTGCGGGGGAACTAAGCCCTTCCTCAGGAACTGTACATCGGTCAAAAGCCCTGAAACTCGCTTATTTCAATCAGGACCTACTATCCTTTAAAACGGATCGGCCTATCCATGAAGTAGTCGAGGATGCCTTTGCCCCGCTAATTGAATTGGAAACCCAACTCAACGAGCTCCAAAGAGAATTGGAAGCAGGCAATTCGGATGCAAAGGCTTGGGATCGTTTGGATAGCTTACAAACAGCATTTGATGCCAAAGGCGGTACGCTCTTCAGGCCTCAGATCCACAACGTTCTTTCAGGGTTGGGCTTTCATGCAGAAGAACAACAGCAAGCCTTTTCCACCTTTTCTGGGGGCTGGCGTATGCGCGTACTTCTGGCAAAAATGCTTCTAATGGCCCCCGATATTCTACTGCTGGACGAGCCAACCAACCATTTAGATCTCCCTTCCATTCAATGGCTAGAAAACTACTTAAAGTCTTTTCCAGGAACTGTGTTGATTGTGTCTCATGACCGGTATTTTCTGGATCGCATGGTCGAAAAAATCCTTGAGATTAGCCACAAGCATCTCCATATTTATCCGGGGAACTATGCCTTTTACGAAAAGGAAAAGGCACAACGCAAACTGCTACAACAGCAAGCGTATGAAAATCAACAAAAACACATAAGCCATCAAGAACAGTACATCAACCGGTTTAAAGCTAAAGCCTCCAAGGCACGCCAGGCCCAAAGCAAGCTAAAGCAACTGGAAAAACTGGAACGGATCGAAGCACCAGAAGCGGAAGAAGCGACCTTTAATATGCGGCTTGAGATGAAACAAGCTTCAGGGAAAGAGGTACTTTCTTTGAAGGATCTTTCTAAAGCATATGGTCCCAAGCAAATTCTTCGAGAAACAGAGGCAAGCGTTTGGCGCGGGGATAAAATCGCACTGATTGGCCCCAATGGTATGGGAAAATCTACCCTGCTACGCATCCTAGCGGGTACAGAAAGTTTTAAAGGAAATCGTACGGAAGGACACAATGTTTCCATGACCTTCTTTGCCCAACATCAGCTCGAAGCCCTAGATTTGAAAAAGGACATTCTCGAAGAAGTCCAGTATGGGGCAGGACAACGCACAGAAACCTACCTAAGAAATATCCTCGGGTGCTTTATGTTCACAGGAGATGACATCTACAAGAAAATTAAAGTCCTATCTGGAGGGGAAAAATCGCGGGTAGCCTTGGCAAAAACCTTTCTTTCAGAGGCAAATTTCCTCCTACTAGACGAGCCCACTAACCACTTGGATATAGCCAGTACACAGGTATTGGTAGAATCTTTGATAGAATACCCTGGAACCTTTGTTGCTGTTTCGCACGACCGGTATTTCTTAGAAAAAATTGCCAATAAAATCTGGTATATCCAGGATCACCAGGTAAAAGAATACCCAGGAACTTATCACGAGTTTGAGGATTGGCAGAAGAAACGAACATCCACCTCTTCCTCTTCTCCTCAGGATTCTTTGGGGAAAGAGAAAAGAGGAAAGAAGCGTCAGGAGAAGGACTTCCAAACCCAAAAACGCATTAAAAATCGGATAAAAAAGTTACAAAGGACCCAGGAAGAACTAGAAGGGGAAATCAGCCGATACGAGGAGCAACTCGCTGCACTGGAATTAAAAATGGCTCAACCTGAGATGGCCGCAGACTTTAAAAAGCTATCTGAGCTTCAGAATGACTTCGATGCCATGCAAAAGCAACTTCAAAAAGTGATGGCATCTTGGGAAAAAGTCAGTATCGAATTGGAGGAATATGAAGAAACTACCGGTTAGCATTCAAACCTTCGAGAATATCAGAAAGTATCCCAACCGAGAAGTCCAGCAAGCCATTCTTACCCAATTAGCAGCTACCTTTTTGCGCAAAGGCACGTTTGACGTTCATGTGAGAATAGAAAAAGACTGATCTTTGTTTCCATAAACCCACAAGAAAACTCGTGTATTTTCTAAGGAGTAGAGAAAAGTAGGTTATACGATATCCCGTGCAGAAATTCTATTTGGAATACACAAATATTATTTCCACTTTGCAAATCAAAGTACTTTCCGTGAACGAAAAAGATTATATCCAAGACCTCAAAGAAATTAAAGACCTAATGGATAGGTCTTCTAAATTTCGGTCGCTCAATGGTTTATCAGGAGTTCTAGCCGGTATTTTCTCCTTGGTAGGAGCCTATCTGGGGTATCAGTGGGTCTTCAGTCAGCTTCCACCACTAAGTTATTTACCCATTGAGTTGACTGCTACCCAAACACAAACTATCTGGATCATTGCCTTAGGAATCATCGGACTTACCCTAGCGGGCTTAGTTTTTTTCAGTTCCAAAGAAGCAAAGAAACGCAAGCAAAAGCTCTGGAATTCACAGTCCAAACGGGTACTAATCCATATGGGAATCCCTTTAATAGCTGGAGGGCTACTATCGGCGATTCTGCTTCGAGAAGGCTTTCTCGGTATGCTCCCTTCTTTAACCTTGCTCTTTTTTGGGGTGGGCCTAGTCAATGCTAGCCATTTCACCTTCCAAGAAATAAGGCTCATGGGCTTGGCAGAAATTGGGCTGGGACTGGCAGCTATGTGGTTTGTTGAATGGGGCCTATATTTTTGGGCAGTGGGTTTTGGGCTTTTGAATATCGCCTCTGGCATTTTCTTTCAGATTAGATACAATTCGTGAAGGAGTTATTAAAAGACCTCGACAAGGCGTTCGAAAATAAAATTCGACTGTGTATCATGTCTACCCTCGTGGTGAATGAATACATGGACTTTAATGCCTTGAAAGAATTACTCGATGTGACGGATGGAAATTTAGCCAGCCACTTAAAATATTTAGAGAAAAAGGCTTACATCAGCTATCGAAAGGAATTTCTTGCCCGAAAGCCGAATACGAAGTATGCAGCAACAGATGAAGGAAGAGAAGCTTTCAAAAAACACATACACGCTATAGAGCAACTGTTGAAATAAAATTTTTTTACCCTTTCACTTTGAAATACAAAGTACTTTATTTTTTATGAGATATAGAATCCAGCTTTTCCGAAGAAGACACCTTTGGCTCAGGCTTTTCCTCCTTTCCCTTTCTCTGGGCTTTCACTTCCACAAATCTGATATCTATGGCAAAAAGACTGTTTGACATCTCAATGTCTTTGCTCGCACTGGGGGTTTTTGCACTTCCAATGATCCTTATAGCGCTTCTTATCAAGTTTAAAGAACATCATCCTATCTTGTTCAAACAAGAAAGGCTGGGTATACACAAGCAACCCTTCTTGATATTCAAATTCCAAACCCTGGTGAATGAGGAAGCCACGCCAATCGGAAAGGTTCTTCGAAAAACTGGACTAGATGAACTACCTCAATTCATCAATGTGCTAAAAGGAGAAATGAGTATTGTGGGGCCTCGGGCACTGACGGCCTCAGATATCAAGCGATTGGGGTGGGATAATGAATTCCACAGCCAACGGTGGAAGGTACTCCCTGGGATAACCGGGCTTGCCCAATTATATGGAGGTAGGCATAGAAAACTCTCCTGGTTCTGGGATACCTACTACCTCCATAACCAAACCCTTCCCATAGATTTGGGAATCATCTTTTTTTCCTTTTTAGTCAATTTTTTTGGTAAACGCAGTGTACGCAAGCTTTTACCTCCTTTAACATCAACTCACAACACATGAAAGTTAAAATGATTCTTCCCGCTCTGGCAGAAGCTGAAAGTCCCTTTTGGAGGCCCATTAAATATTCTTTATTTCCTCCCTTAGGACTGGCGACCCTCGCGGCCTACCTATCTCCAGAAGATGAAATCGATCTACAGGACCAGCATGTCGAACCCCTTACCCTCAATGACGAACCCGACCTGGTCATTATACAAGTTTATATAACCAATGCCTATCGAGCCTATAACATAGCAGATCATTACCGAGCAAAGGGAGCCTATGTACTACTCGGAGGCCTGCATGTTACTTCCTTGCCGGATGAAGCCCTACCACATGCTGATACGATTTTTATCGGCCCTGGAGAGGAGACCTTTCCCCAGTTTCTTAAGGATTGGAAGGGAGGGAAACCCCAAAAAACCTACTTTTCTTCCAAGCGAACCTTAGCAGGTATCCCTCCGATTCGTAGGGACCTGATCAAGCGCAATCGCTACTTGGTTCCTAACTCTATCGTTGTTACCCGTGGCTGTCCCCACCACTGTGACTTTTGCTACAAAGATGCCTTTTTTGAAGGAGGGAAGACCTTTTACACCCAACGCGTTGACGAAGCCCTGGCAGAAATTGACCGCCTACCTGGTAAGCATTTGTATTTCTTAGATGACCATCTACTTGGTAATGGAAAATTCGCAGCTGAACTTTTTGAGGGAATGCAAGGAATGAACCGCGTATTCCAGGGTGCAGCGACGGTAGACTCCATATTACGGGGAAATCTTATTGAGAAAGCCGCAGAGGCAGGCTTAAGAAGCCTCTTCGTGGGGTTTGAAACCTTTTCCCCAGAGAATCTCCACCAATCCAACAAAAAACAAAACCTCAAAAAGAACTACGAAGCTGCTGTAAACCGCCTACATTCTCTTGGCATTATGATCAATGGGAGCTTTGTATTTGGCTTAGATGACGATGGACCAGATGTATTCAAACGCACGGTAGATTGGGGAGTAGAAAATGCCTTAACTACCTCTACCTATCACATCCTCACCCCCTATCCGGGTACCAAACTCTACCAGAATATGGAGGCCCAAGGCAGGCTAACTACAAATAACTGGGACCTCTACGACACCCGTCATGTAGTCTATGAAACTGCTAAGCTCTCACCCGCAGAATTGAAATTGGGATATGACTGGGCCTACCAAGAATTCTATAGCTGGAAGAATATTCTCTCAGCCAGCCTTAAACACCAAGCCCATAAACACAAGCTCAAGCACTTCCTCTACTCGGGCGGATGGAAGAAGTTTGAACCCCTTTGGAACTTCATCATCAAGACCCAAGGATTGAACCAGATGCTGCCCTTGTTGGAAGCGATTTTGTCAAAGGTAAGGAGGGAAGAGAAAATAACAACTCCTTCCGGAAGGAAGGTACTGGCATCCAGCCTTTATCATTCCAACTAAAACCATAAATGTATCCCATTAAAATATGTCGCAAAAAACTTTGATATGGATAGCAATTGGCTGGGGCATCTTGACCCTCTTCAATTACTATTACATGAACTTTTTTTTCCTTGCCTTTGAATGGATTTTCCTATGTCTAGGGTTATTCATCGGTTTTTTGATCCAATTGGCAAAATTAGTAATGGGACCTCCAAATCCAGGGCATTTACGAATCCAAAAAACTGGCTTATTCCTTATCCTATTTGTTCTGACTTTTTTCCAGTCATGGCCCAATTCTATTATCGAAAAGTTGGACTGGCTGATTTTAGAAAATAGAAGGAATGAAATTGTGAATCAAGTGAAGAGGGGGGAGTTAAATCCTAATGTGAGTTGGAATGGGATAATTTGTGAACTCCCTTTTGAATTTCCTGTTGTATCCAATGGAGGAAATGATATAGTCATATGGAGAAATGAAGAAAGAAACACAGTAACGATTGAATTCTGGATATTTAGAAATTTTTTCGAGGCTCCTCAAAAACAGTTTGTATACACAAATGACCCAACTAAAATTCAGAAAATAGAGGAAAAGATCAAAAAGGATCGATTCAAAAATAACTGGAAGATTAAAGAAAACTGGTATCGAACATATGGAGAACTCTGGGAGTAAAACAGATAAATATTGAAATTGACTAAGGCCTTACCTCAGAACCACTTCCTAACTCCCAGTTCCCAACGCAACTGACGTAACTGAAGCGGTATAACCTCCGAAAGGTTGATCAAGCTATGATAAGCCCCAATTTGTATACCCCATCCCGATTCCCACTCATATGCAAGGTCCGAATACAGCCCTAAATCTCCTTTTCGCAAAAAGCGAAAAGGCTCCTCAAAGGGCAATCCATTAATATCTGCCCGAGCTGTCCCCTCAGTAAGGACAAGCGCAACGGGTGCGATACTCCAGAAAAATTTGTTCCGAAAGTTAACCCCTACAGGAATACGAATCCCATATTCTTGCTGGCGAAAAGTTGCATCTACTCCCTGAAAGACCCTTGCCGAAGCCCAGTTCGTAAAAAAGCCCGTCATGCCCCACCAAATCGGCCCTTGATAGACCATTCGAAAGGAAAGGGCAGCTTGAAATCCTGTCCGATATTCAGTCTGCAAAGCCTCCACTCCAAAAGTCTCTCCAACCAGAATACTTTGGTTTATTCCAGCTTGTACCCCCCACTGAAAGCCTGTATCCTGGGCATAGTTACTCCCCAAGTTTATGCTCAACAAAAGCACCAAGCCCATCTTATAGAATTTACCGTCTACCATATCCCCTATTTCTCTTATGACTTATCTGTCTTCACCTTATACCTAATATCCGTCCACTTCATTCCTTCATACCTTCACACCGGATTCCCTCACTCCCTTCCTTAAACCTTCTCATAGTCCTTTTGAAAATATGCCTTTGTCGCCGCCTTTACCTTAGGCGACAGCCACAAGGCAGAAATCATGGTGGGAATAGCCATAGTTGCATACATACCATCGATCAATCCCAATACAGCTGGGAGTGAAATAACCGCTCCTAAGATTATAGTAGCTACATAAAAATAGTTATAGTAGTCTTTGTACTCAGCACCTGCCAAGAAAGAAAAGCATTTGGTCCCATAATAGGACATGGAAAACATGGTGGTAACCGCAAAAATGGCGACACACAAGGTGAGGATATACCTTCCTGCTAGCCCCAGGTTTGCTTCAAAGGCATTTAAGGTAACTGTGATACCGCTGTCAGCCGTATTCTGCCAAGAGTCGGTAACAATAATAGCTAGAGCAGTCATGGTACAAACGATCAAGGTATCTATTACAGGGCCTAGCATGGCAATCAATCCTTCTCGGATAGGTTCATTGGTCTTTGCCGCTCCATGGGCCAACGGGGCTGTGCCTATTCCAGCTTCATTGGAAAAGGCAGCCCTTCGAGCCCCTGCCATTATGATAGCCCCAACTGCTCCGCCAAGAACGGCATTTCCTGTAAAGGCGTCCTCAAAAATGAGTCGAAGACTCGGAAGAACAGAAGAATAGTTAAGCAGGAGGATTACAATCACACTTAGGCTGTACAAAACTACCATAGAAGGGACCAACCTCCCTGCGACTTCACCGATTCGTTTGATTCCGCCAAAAATTACCAAGGAAACCAAGGCTGCAAGGAATATTCCAGTAAACAAATTGGTCTGATCACTCCCCTCCATGCCCATAGGTTGCAAAACTACATCACGGATGGTCTGTGTCAACTGATTTGCCTGAAAGGCAGGTAATACACCAAATAATCCTGCTACACAAAACAATACTGCAAGGGGTTTCCAGCTCTTTCCCATCCCTTCTGTGATCACGTACATGGGCCCTCCCTGGTATTCTCCCAAACTGTCTTTTCCCCGATACATGACTGCTAACGTACAGGTAAAAAATTTGGTGGAAATTCCGATAAATGCACTCACCCACATCCAGAAGACAGCACCTGGTCCTCCGGTTGTGATCGCAACTGCTACTCCACTAATATTCCCCATGCCTACCGTGGCAGCAAGGGCAGTCGATAACGCTTGGTAATGATTGATTTGTCCAACTTCATCTTCTTTGTCATATTTGCCTCGAAGAATATCTATGGCATGACGAAAATAGCGGAAGGGAATGAGTTGGATGTAAAAGGAGAAGAATATTCCACCACCCAACAACAAAATTAATAGGGGGAGACCCCAGGCAGCATTTCCAAAAGCGATAAAAAAAGCCTCCAAGGTATCGATAATAACCTTCATAGATGCAAGTGAGTTTTTATTAGGATTGAAAATTACTATGTCCAAATCAACCCGTAATTCTAACCATCCAAAAACTCAAATCTTAGCCTTACGGAATTATTGCATAAATTTGGCCAAAACTTAAACTGGCAATTATTTACAGAAAAACAAAATCATAGATTCATGCATGTAGTTGAACTGTTGAAGTCTGTAAAAAAACCCACCGTAAGCGTGGAAATTATCCCTCCCAGAAGAGGAAAAAACATGAATAAGTTGCACCAGGCCATTGAATCGATTATTCCTTTCAAACCGCCTTTTATTGATGTAACAAGCCATGCAGCTGAGGTGGACTGGGAACAAATGCCCGATGGCACCTTCAGACGGAAGGTAAAGCGTAAAAGTCCCGGAACCTTTGGACTTTGTGCAGCAATCAAATACAAATACAACTTAGAACCAGTACCTCATCTGCTCTGCGGAGGGTTTACCCGTGAGGAGACTGAAGATGCACTTATAGAGCTCAACTATTTGGGCATTGAAAATATCCTCGCCATCCGCGGGGATAAGCAGAATTATCGTTCTATTCCCAAAGACCGAACGACCAATAACCATGCGATTGACTTGGTCAAGCAAATCGCCTGTATGAACAAAGGCCATTATATTGACGAGTTGATTGATGCGGCAAAAACGAATTTTTGTATCGGAGTGGCGTATTACCCTGAAAAACACTTTCAGGCTCCGAATATAGATTTTGATATCTGTCGCCTCAAAGAAAAACAAGATGCTGGGGCTCATTATGGGGTATCCCAAATGTTCTTCGATAACAGCAAGTATTTTTCCTTCTTAGAGGCTGCCAAGAAAAAAGGAGTTACCCTACCGCTTATCCCTGGAATGAAAATAATCACTTCCAAAAAGCATTTGTCGCGGCTTCCCGAAATTTTCTACCTAGATATACCCGTAGAATTAACCCAACGAATGATGGCCGCCAAAACGCGCGAGGAAGAGATTAAAGTAGGAGTAGATTGGGCATACAAGCAATGTCTTGAGCTTATGGACAAGGGAATCCTCTATCTCCATTTTTACATCATGCAGAATACACGTCCTTTCCTGATGTTGATGGATAAGCTAAGGAAGCACATGTAGGAGACTGCTTTTCTATTAGAGACTAAAGGCGATAGCAGAGATACCTTATATGTGAATAGAATTCAAATTTCTATCCGCTATATTTTATCTATTTTGTTAGCTGGTTTCTCACTTCTCCCTTTACCTATACCTCCACATGGGGAATACTTCTCCGCGATCAAATACAGATCGTTCGGAGGGCAGTTCGAGAAAGGCATTACATCTAAGTAAATTAGCCAAATCTCCAGAACCGCTGCCTGGAATTGGATGAGCCTGGTAGGTTCCAGCTTCATTTACTTGTGCATCCACTAACAAAAAGTAGGTAAGATCTGGCGCAAAGGAAAAAGAACTTGCCAACCTTGCATAAGTTTGTACGGGGACTTTTCCAGCCATTTTTCCCTGGAGCCATGGGTAGATGTACCGGTAAAAGCTGATGAAAGAGGATACTGGATTTCCAGGCAAGGCAAAAACTACGCAATTCTCCTGTTCATGAGCTCCAAACCAGAAAGGTTTGCCTGGGCGCTGCTTAATTCGGTGGAATTCCTTTTTTACCCCTAGAGAAGCTAACACACTGGGAATGTGGTCGGCTTTTCCTTTCGATACCCCACCCGTCAAAACCAGCACCTGATTTTCTTTGAGCAAAATAGCAAGTTGGTCTTGAATCAGCCGAGGATTATCTGGTAAATGGACCATAGGTGCGTAAACGCCCAGGTCTTGCAAAGCTGCGCGAAGCATATAGGAGTTAGATCTTCTAATCTGGTGCGGCTGGGGAGTATCCTCCACATTTACCAATTCATCTCCAGAAGAAAGGATGGCAATGGAAGGAGGCTCGATTACGTTAACCTGGGTATTTCCGACTGTAGCAGCTACGGCGATCTCAGCTGCACTCAACAAAACTCCCTGAGGCACAAGCTCTGAACCTGCTTTCCTATCGGTCCCTTGGCGATGAACATTTTGCCCCTTACTCAATTCTGGCACGGTAATGTGTGCATATTGTTCTCCTTCCTGCCCCCGTATATCTAGGTCTTCAAATCGGATGATGGTATCTGTTCCTTCTGGCAGTACCGCCCCTGTCATTATTTCAATACAGCTACCCTGCCCACCATATGCAATGGGAACCGCTCCGGCAAGCTGCTGTCCTGTCACTCGAAAACTCCTACTCCCCCCTTCCCAATCTTTAAACGCAAGGGCAATTCCGTCCATAGTTACACGATCATAGGGAGGAAAATCTCGATCCGCACGAATAGGAGTAGCCAAATATTTTCCTAAGGCCTTTTCTAGCGACATATCCCGCGCGGAAAACTGTATATTTGTACGTTCAATGAGTGCTTGAGCTTCAGAAACCGTTATCATATCGACCTATTGAGTTCTCTCATTTCATCTGAAATGTATTCTACAAAAAGAAAACGAAACTACTTTGGATTCAGAAAATAAACAATTTTCTCACCTAGATCCTACGGGAAATCCTCAAATGGTGGATGTAAGCCAAAAAGCCATTACGAAGCGAGTAGCTACGGCTAGGGCCCTTATGGCCCTTCCTCCTGAGGTTGCGGAGAAATTTCAAGAAGGAGAGATCCAAACGGCGAAAGGACCAGTTTTTCAAACCGCTATTTTAGCAGGGACCATGGCCGTGAAACAGACGAGTAACCTGATTCCCTTGTGTCATCCCTTGGCCATAGAAAAAATTCATGTGGATATTAGTCTCACTAGCTCCAATGAGGTAAGTATTTTCTGTACTGTAACTACCACAGGAAAGACAGGAGTGGAAATGGAAGCCCTTACAGGAGCCTCTATGGCAGCCTTAACCATTTACGATATGTGCAAGGCTCTTTCACATCATATGACCATAAAAGAAGTCCGGCTTTGGAAAAAAAGTGGTGGCAAGTCTGACTTTGAGGCAGAAAAAAAATCTTAGTATTTTTGTGGAAATCTGAGGCCTTCCTACTCTTTTTTGTACCATACACCCAAAAAACAACACTTCACCCCCTACTGTTGAGAATATTTCTGTTTCAAATATCCGAAATAGATGGTAAAAAGTGTTAAATTTACGCTGAATACGCTAACCAAACACCGAACTATGGAGCTCTTTTTTAGAGTCCTCTGCTGGATCTGCCTTATTACATGTTTCTCCTGTAGTGGGTCAGAACCTTCAGGTGATTCTTCCTCCTCTTCTGATTCTTCAACTTCCTCGGGTAAGCGAGAAAGCAGCACTTCGGGTGATATAGCTATTGTAGTAGATGAAACCCTGAAACCCATTATCCAAGCGGAAGTAGAGAACTTCGAGTTTCTGTACAAAAATGCCTCTATACATCCCATTTATCTCCCTGGAGAAGCGGCGATAGAAGCACTTCTCCAGGAAGATTCTTTGCGTCTTGTCATCTCCACCAGGGAGTTGAATTTTGATGAAAAAGAATACTTGAAAGAGCAAAAAACTGTAGCTAAGTACAGCCTAATCGCAACCGATGCGATTGCCTTGATTATACATAGAGATAATGTAGATAGTGTCCTGACCAAGGACATGCTCCCTAAGATTTTCTCTGGTGAGATAAACAAATGGTCGCAGATCAATCCAGAATCAAATTTAGGTCCTATCCAATTGGTATTTGACCATGCCCAATCGAGTACGGTTCAATACATTCTGGAGAATGTAATCCCCGGAGATAGCCTGAGAAAAGACGTGAATGCAGGTAAGTCCAATCCAGAAGTATTGGAGTTTGTCGGCAGTACCCCTAATGCTTTAGGCGTAATAGGAGTATCTTGGATTAGCGACCAAGATGATAGCCAAGCCCGTGGATTTCGCAAGGGTATACGTGTAATGGAACTTGAGGTGGATAGCACTTGTTCCTTTGTAGATGCCTATGGAGAAAGGTTCTATCAACCTTACCAAGGAGTCGTAAAAGAAGGCTGCTATCCCCTATCACGAGGGATTTACGCCATTCTGCGAGAGCCTAGAATTGGCCTTGGGACAGGATTTGTTGCTCATCTAGCTAGCGATGCTGGCCAGCGAATCATTCTCAAATCGGGTTTGGTTCCAGAGAGAGCTATTACAAGGATGGTAAAATTTCCGGAAAAAGAATAAATCAACCTGAGACCTCTATTTCAAAAAATAACACGTTGTATTAAAAAAGTTTAAAAATTATCTTCCAGGATTCTTATGACTCACAACAATTAAGCCTTATATTTGTAAGATGTCTAATTTACCATGATACCCTGGAGTTTATTAAGCACGAACCATTTAATTTAAAAACTATGTTGAGACGCTTGCTGTTTTCGTTAACCTGTTTGTCGCTCCTGACTGCCGTAACTGTTCAGGCTCAGGATGCTGACTGGTCTTCTGAGGAAAATTTGATATTCAAACGTTCCTTTGAGGAGGCTATTAAACAACTTAGACCGAAAGTTTCTGCCAATCCAGACGATCCCTATGGATATTACTTGCTAGGGACCACCCTCATTGAGTCAGGAGACTTTGAGTCTGCAGAAGGTATCTTTACCCAGGGTATGGATGTAAAAAAGCGATTTGCTTTGAACCACGTAGGAATGGCTAGGGTGTACTTTGCCCAGAAGAAAGGTGATTTAGCTGCTGAGAAGATCGAAAGAGCCATGTATTATGACAAAGGAAAGGACGTAAATGTGAAATTTGCCATTGCCCAAGCCTACCTAGATGCAAATAAGTTAAAAGATGCAGAGGTACTGCTCAGACAAGCGCAGATGGAAGCTGATAAAGATCCTAGATCCTATGTAATGTTGGGTGATTACGAGTATGCACGTGGTGTTTCAGAATTTGCCAAAGAACAATATCAAAAAGCAATTGAAATTGATCCTACCTATATTCCTGCATACACGCGCATCGGAGAATTAAAGATTAATGAAGCTTCAAAAGTAGAAGGGGAAGAGGAAGATGCGGTTAATCAGAGAAGTTCTCTTATCAACGAAGGTCTGAAGTTCTTAAACACAGCCATTGATAAAGATCCCTCTTTTGCGCCATCTTATCAGGTTCGTGGAGACCTCATGATGCGGGCAGGTAGATATGATCAAGGAAAGAAAGATTATGAAAAATACCTGGAACTAACCAAAAACGACCTGAGTGCTGAGTTGAACTACGGTAAGTTCCTTTTCCTTAGTGAAAACTACCAAGAGGCTATTGACCAATTCAATAGTATAGATACGGTAACAGGTGTAAAACTTCGTCTATTAGGTATGTCACACCAAAAACTGGGTAACCTAGATGAAGCCGAAAACTACATGGGTCAATATTTCGAAATGAAAGCTCCTGAATTCAGGATTGCTGACGACTATGAAACCTATGGAAAAATTTTCCTAGATAAGGAAGAATATGCAAAAGCTGACGAATATTTTGAGGAAGAAATCAAAATGAATCCAGCCAAGGCCGATATCTTTGAAAAAATTGCAGAAGACTTTCATAAGGAAGCTGTAAAAATTGATAAAGCTGCGAGAAAGGAATTAATTGCTAAGAGAGAGGCCACCAAAGAATATAAAACCCTCCAAACTCAGTATAATAAATTAAAAGAGGAAGGGGCCGTAGATCAGGCTAACCAAATCGTTGCCGCACTCGAGGAAAAGGTGAAGTTTATCAAAGGCCAAGACCAGGTTATTGAAGAAATTAAGGCTCAGGCTCCTGTTGCATACAAGAAAGAAGCTATTTACAGAGGGAAAGCCTTGGAAAAAGCAGATCCCAAAGGCCTTGCCCACTTCTATAAGTATGGTTTGGCCTTGTACAAATCAGACCAACTAGAAGAGGCTGACAAGCAATTTGTCGAAGCATCTAAGCTTAAGAATGACTATTCCAATATTTGGCTCTATCGCTTCCAAATCGCCCAAAAGCTAGAAGCTAGAGATACTTCGTCTCAAGAGTGGTTCATGAAGGCTCCTGCA
This sequence comes from Bacteroidota bacterium, assembly GCA_039197765.1. GTDB lineage: Bacteria > Bacteroidota > Bacteroidia > J057 > J057 > JBCCTX01. The sequence continues at coordinate 4,865 of JBCCTX010000007.1, read as the reverse complement.
GAAGAAGCCATAGAAGTATATGGTTCAAAAGCTCCAACAGAATTACAGAAAAACGAAAAAAGTGTTGTGCTTGCAGCCTACTCCACCCTGGCCTTCTATTACTATGGCCAAGAAGGAAAAAATGACTGCGAAGCTGCCAAACCGTATATTGAAAAGGCCGTTGCAATAGATCCCTCATACAGTGCCATTAAGGATCTATCCGAATACTGTGATGCGGTCTCCAATTCGGGTAAACGTTAGACCTCTTCGTATCAACATAGAAAAGCCGGTAGGATCTACCGGCTTTTTTTATTCAGTTTTTAAAATATTTTTGGAGAGTTGAACAATAAAGTTTTTCTTCTTTCTAAAACCTCGAGGTACTTTCTCCGTCTAAATCAATAGCGTATTATTCACAACCTAAGCCAGCCAACCTTTATGAGAAGAACACTCCTTACGATTATTATCACAAGCCTACTTTTTGTGGCCTTAGGATGGTATATCCTTACCGAGGTACGTTCTTTTTACTACGCTCCTCCCAAAAAAGAAACGACCCATGAAATGGTGGTGGAGAAAATTGAAGGGATGGGTAAACTGGAATTAGTAAAATATACCTTCAAAGATGTAGTTACGCATAAGGAAGTATATGAGTGGTTCCCAGACCCCAAAGTTTTACTCATTATCGCTGGAGAAGCCGTTGGATGCCTAGATCTAAGTCAAATAGATAGCTCCCAGGTTGTTTTCATGGGCGATAGTATCGTGGTCAACCTTCCTGAACCTGAGTTTTGCTACGTGAAAGTAGATCACCAGAATTCTCAAGTCTATGAGACGCAGTATACCTATTGGAATGAAGCTGAAATGATTGATGAGGCTTATAAATTGGCTGAGATTGAAATTCAAAAGGCTGCTGAACAATCTCAGGTGTTAGATCAAACTCGCCAACAAGCTCGTTTGGTATTACGCCCTATGTTGGAATCCCTAACCGGTAAAAAAGTCATCTTACTCTTTCCCGTTCCCAAATTAAAGGTAGAATAATTGTTGAAGAATACTTAAACAAAGGTTTGCTTAAAACACCTACCTACCCTCTTATTTTAACGATATTTTCCCATATTTCTCTACATGGCCTAAGTAAAAGCCCCAAATTTTGATCTTGTAATCAAAATAAAGGGAGAAATATTTTTACCCCTCAAAAAATTCCCTCATCCGACAAGAAAAAGGGTACAAAAGCCCTACACAAAGATCATTTTGTTGAAGGATACAACCTAAACTTTAAACAAAAGATAACATCTCGTTTGACTTTGTTGGATAGGTATGTGTTCGAGGTTTATAGTTTTTCAACAATCACCTAACACTTGTCACAAGATGAAACAGATTCTATCTACCCTATTAACCTGTATCGTACTAGGAATAGGATGGCTCCCACTTTGGGGTCAAACGGCCAATGTCCAAGTCATACACAACTCAGCAGACCCTGCTGCAGCGGTGGTGGATATTTACGTTCAGTTCGATCATGAAGAAGTAAAATTGGACGATGTAGCTTTTCGCACAGCTACTCCCTTTTTAGAACTTCCTTCAGGTGTTCCTATAACCATCGTTATTGCACCCAGCGAAAGTCAAAGCTCCGATGAACAAATCAAAGTTTTTTCAGACATTAAGCTAAAGCATGGAGAAGACTACCACATCATTGCAAATGGAGTGCTTTCTCCTGATGATTTTGCAGGTAACCCTGACCACAAGAAAACAGCGTTTAATCTTTTTATTTTACCAGATGCCCGAATGAAAAGCGTCCGCAGAGGTGGAAATCGCGTGGATATCAGAGCCTTTCATGGTGTTACAGATGCGCCCAATGTAGGAGTAAATTTAAATGGAAGCGTTTTGATTGGAGGGTTTTCTTACAGAGACTTAACCCATTATGGATCTATCCGGGCTCAGTCCTATCGCCTGGACGTGACCCCTGGCCATCAACCCAATACCATTCTTTTCTCTTACGAAGCAGATCTCTCAGGTTTAGGAGGAGAAGCAGCACTGATTGTAGCATCAGGATTTTTGAGTCCCTCAGATAATCAGGAGGGAGCTGATTTTGCCCTACTCGCAATACTACCCGATGGCACAGTAATTACGCTTCCAACGTTTGAAGAAGAAGCCAAAGTAGCAAAGGTTCAGGTTATTCATAATGCTGCCGACCCTGCTGCTGAAGTAGTAGATATCTATGTCCAATTCAACCACGAAGAGGTAAAATTAGACGATGTAGCCTTTCGTACCGCTACCCCCTTCATAGAACTCCCTTCTGATGTGAATATTAACGTGATCATCTCTCCTGCTGATAGCAGAAACTCACACGACCGAATCAAGGCCTTTCATGATATCCGGTTAGAAGCTGGAGAATCCTATCACTTGATTGCCAATGGTCTTTTGTCACATGATGGATTCTCGGGAAATCCCGATCATAGAAAAATCGAATTTGATTTATTCTTATTTAAAAATGCCAGAGAGGAAAGTGTAGACGGAGAAAGTGTAGATGTACGCATATTCCATGGGGCTACAGACGCACCTGAAGTAGGGGTGAATGCAAATGGAGGTACAATTGTACCAGGGTTCTCTTACGGAGACTTAACAGAGTATCTTTCCATTCCCGCAGATAGTTACCGACTCGATATTACCCCGGGGCAGACTCCCGAAGAAATTCTGCTTTCTTACTTAGCAGATGTAAAGGAACTAGCAGGAGGCGCAGCGATTATCCTCGCTTCTGGATTTCTCGACCCCTCTAAGAATAATCATGGCGAAGGCTTCGCCTTGATAGCAGTCTTACCTGATGGTACAGTCATACTCTTTCCTGAGTTCAAAGAGGATGAGCCCGAACCCAAAACCGCTCGTGTACAAGTCATCCATAATTCAGCGGACCCCGTAGCTGAAGTAGTAGACATTTATGTAGACACGGGATCAGACATTATCAAACTAGAAGACGTAGCCTTCCGAACAGCTACGCCATTCCTGGACCTTCCAGCCGAGCAGGATCTAGAGATAATCATTGCTGGACCTAATAGTGAAGGGATAGACGAAGGAATCGCCTCCTTCGATGCCATACTTGCAGAGGGAGAATCGTATCACATCGTAGCTACAGGGGTATTGAGTCCTGAAGCCTTTGCCCCCAACCCTGACAATATCCCCACTGCCTTTACCCTCTTGGTACTCCAAAGTGCGAGGGAGGCTGCAACAGAAAACGATGCAGTAGACATAAAAGTTTTGCATAGTGTAACAGATGCACCTACCGTGGGTGTGAATGCAAATGGAGCCAATATTGTTCCCAGCCTCCAGTATACAGAACATACGGAATACCTCAGTATTCCTGCAGACTTCTACCAACTGGATGTTACCCTAGCAGGACAAATGGAAGCAATTGTAGCCTCATTTGATGCAGATCTCGAAGGGTTAGCTGGCGGTGCCGCATTGGTAATCGCTTCTGGCTTCTTGGATCCTAGTGCAAACCCAAGTGAAAATCCGCTTGGACTAATAAGCAAAGGATTTGGGTTGATTGCCGTTCTTCCTGATGGAACCGTTATCCTCTTACCTGAAACAGTCACTATTACCCCAGCTACTGCACGGGTACAGGTAATCCATAATGCAGCAGATACTGCTGCTGAAATTGTTGATATATATGTGGACACAGGGATAGACACCATTAAGATAGATAACTTTGCATTCCGCACAGCTACCCCTTTCTTGGACTTACCTGCAGGGGTTGAATTAACCATTGTCATTGCTGGCCCCAATAGCCAGGACTTAGGGGAAGGTATTGCTAGTTTCTCTGCAACCCTCGAAGAGGATGAAGCTTATTATGTAGTAGCCAATGGGGTACTGGAACCTGAGGGTTTTGCTGTAAATCCCGATGAAATCTCAACAGCCTTTACCCTGCTAATTGAGCCAGGCGCAAGAGAAGTTGCTGAAGATGGAGCATCTGTAGACTTAAAAGTACTCCATGGGGCAACAGATGCTCCTAATGTAGGCGTCAATGCAAATGGAGCCACGATTATTCCAGGCTTTTCCTATACAGAATTTACCGACTACCTATCCGTACCTGCAGATTTTTATCAATTTGATATAACCCTTGGTGGAGAGCCTGAGGCTATCGTAGCTTCTTTTGATGGTGATATCAGTGGATTAGGCGGAGGTGCAGCCCTGGTAATAGCTTCTGGGTTTTTAGCACCTGAAGCAAACCAAGAAGGAAAAGCCTTTGGCCTTATTGCTGTACTAGCCGATGGTACAGTTATTACCCTACCTGAAACTGGTTCGGCTTCAGCTAGGGTCCAAGTAATTCACAATGCTGCAGATCCCGCTGCCTCCGTTGTGGACATTTATGTAAATACCGGACAGGATACAATCAAAATAGATGATTTTACCTTCCGTACAGCTACTCCCTTTTTAGATCTACCAGCAAATATTGAGCTGAACATAGTCATTGCAGGCCCCAACAGTCAAGGTATTGAGGAAGGTATTGCGAGTTTTGCAGCTACGCTCGACGAAGGAGAATCTTATTACGTTGTTGCAAATGGCGTTTTGGAGCCAGACTCCTTTGCCACAAATCCTGATGGTATCTCAACAGCTTTCACTTTGTTGGTAGAATCAGGAGCAAGAGAAGCCGCTGAGGATGGAGCCTCTGTAGACTTAAAAGTACTTCATGGGGCAACAGACGCACCCAATGTAGGGGTTAATGCCAATGGAGCAACAGTTATCCCGGGCTTTTCCTACACAGAATTTACCGACTACCTATCCGTACCTGCAGATTTCTATCAATTCGATATAACCCTAGGTGGAGAGCCTGAAGCTATCGTAGCTTCTTTTGATGGTGATATCAGTGGATTAGGCGGAGGTGCAGCCCTGGTGTTGGCTTC
>JBCCTX010000006.1:0-61944 GCA_039197765.1 Bacteroidota bacterium | reverse complement strand
TGATACCTGCTTAACTACCCCTGTCTGAGCTTGTTCATCTGACAGAGCTTATCCTAACTATTACATATTAAAACTGTGGACCATTGACTATCCAACCATCATACCCTCTAAGCTCCCCCCCATGCTCCAACTCCCTCCCCAGTTAACCTTAGATACCCTCGACTCCCACATGGTCTCCGTCCAAGGCGGCATCTTCGTACGAGGTTCAGGTGACTCAACACATAAGGTTCAACTCGACGATTTTGACATCTGTCGCTATCCCAACCTCCATCCTAGCAAACGTTATGTAGGTATCGGTTTTCGTCTCTGCCGGTACTCGCCCCGATAGGGGCTAACCTTCTCTTTACCCCTAAGAAGTATGTGGGCTTACCCTAAGCAGTACGTTCTGATTGGCGCGTAGCGCCACCGGAAATTTTGGAATTTATTCGGAAACCGCTTTTATCCAGGCCCCAATTCTTCTGTCTATATCATTCACCCGTTGAGAGATGACTCCAATATGACCTTGAGCATATAGGTTCATATCCTGCCCCTGGCGGAAATAGAAGCGAATTTTGGTTAATGTGATATTGAGTTTTCGCAGCAAAGGGAGTTTTTGGTTTTTGGGGGAATATTGCGCTTCAATACACTGTTCTAAAAAGTTGGCCCAAAGTCCATTATTTGCACATGTAACCTGAAAGGTTTTTTTATCGATTGATATATACCGCAGAGTTTTGGGAGGAAAAAAGGAGTAACACAGAGATATTGAATACACCTTTTTAGACATATAAATCTAGAATACCCTCTTTTTTCTCTTTTCCTCCTCCTTGGATCCTCTGTGGTAAAATAAAAAGATCTCAGGAAACCTTGGTTTTGATCCGGTATTTTGATTCTTCTATATGTGTGCCTTTAAAACCCTAAACAATAGAACAGTATCAAATACTTAGTTATATTTTTATTTTGCTCATTTTAATTTTGAAACACGAATTCTTATATCCTTTTTGGCTCGGTGGTTGGTTTTCTTTTCAGAGGCCCTTGTGAGCCCTTCGGGGCTAGGCGTAAAAAGATCGAAAAAATCAAGCACGAATCAACCGCCCCTTCCCCTTATGAAGGGGATTCTCATGGGGTTTTCCTCACCTTCTTGCCTGCCGCTGAGCCTATTAAGTACTTTTTCAAACACAGGCGGGTTGGCACGGCAGATAACCGGGGGAGGCGATGGCTTGTGGGCTGAAGCGATTTATCTGCCAAGATTTTTGCCTACTTTTCATCGATTGGAAAAGTAGGGGAGTTTTTTAAGAAAGGAAGAAGTATAAATACTTTATTGACAAAGTAATAGGTGTAGAAGGGTGTATAGAGGAAAGAAAGAAAAAATAACCAGTCCCAAACTTTTATGTATCTTCGAAACAAAGGGTTGGACCTGCACCAGAGACCGAGTGGTTCGTGGTGGCTCGTGGGACAGCAGCAGTAACGACTGTCGTGTCTCGGTCCGCGGCTACAATCTACCAGCTAGCCGGAACAACGTCATAGGTTTTCGAGTCTCCCGGTACTCGCCCCGCTAGGGGCTAACCTTCTCTTTACACCTAACAAGTATGTGGGCTTACCTTAGGAAGCGCGTTCTGATTGGCGCGGAGCGCCACTGAAAATTTTTCATAAGTATGCTAAAACCTTTTTTCCTTGGATTCCGTTATACATACAAATTGATGTTATAACATCAATGTTTAAACATTAAAAATTAACTATCATGACCTACAAAGAAAAAGCACAAGACATTTACAACTTAATGGGACAAGGAAAGCTACTCGATGCCTTCGACAAGTACTACGGAGAAAATGTGGTAATGACAGAGCCTAGAGGGACTCGGGAAGGGAAAGCGACTTGCCGCCAGTACGAAGAACAATTTCTCGGGATGATCCAGGAATTCCATGGAATGGAAGTAAAGAATATCGGTTCGGATGAAGCCCATGCAACCACCTTCGTGGAATCTACCATGGACGTTACCTTCAAAGATGGTAACCGCGTCAATATGGAGCAGGTAGCTGTACAGCGTTGGGAAGGAGACCACATTGTACACGAGCGTTTTTATTATCAGGGGTAGGGGGCATAGTTTGATAGTCGATAGTCCACGGTCCACAGGTATTTTTTCGATCCTAGATCAAAACCTACTATGGACTGTGGACTATTTATCACAAGCTTGTGGCTCTATTACCCTATACCGAATTCCTACTCTCCCCTCCATTTGCCCATTCCCACTTAGTTCCCTGGTGCAAGGCCGCATAGATCCGATTTCGGTACTGATTGGCTTCCACATCTGTCAGGCTCCGATCCAGCGCTTGCAGAACAATTCGCAATAAGGTATTCTTTTGGCCAGGGGCCATTCCCAGCTTTTGATGGACCTTTTCCGGTAAATCTTCATAGGCATGCTCAGATAGAATTTCTACCCTTTCTATGAGGGAAGCTTCTGTTCCCAAAGCCTCTCTGACCTGGTCTCCTAGGGTTTCTACATCCATCGCTTCAGCAACTACTAAGGAAAGATCCCGCTGTATCGCGGGCATCAGGGAAACTTCCTGGTAAGGGTCCAAATTGAGCATCTGCCCTGCGATTTTGGGATGTGGGGAAGCGACTAGTCTTACGTCTTTCATACCCTTTCTAAGCATGAGGATTCGATCTAGGCCTAAGCCCATGGCCAATCCAGTATAGGCCACTCCGTCCTTTAGGTTTTCCTGCAGAATATCGGGATGGGCAAGGCCGCACTCTCCTACTTCGATCCATTCTTCCTGGTAGCGAACGTCTATTTGGAGGCCGTGCAGGGTATAGGGATGAACCCGCTCTTCCACGCGATAGGTCTTCCCAGGGAGTAGGGTCTCTACAACCCGTTGGATCATTTCCTGTAAATCTGGGGTTCCGAGCTTTTTCGCCGTAATCCGCCAAAGATCTACTTGATGAATGGCTCCCAAGTGAAGCCGGTCTATGCTATCTCTGCGATAGACCAATCCGGGACATACCAAAAGGTCTTCCCCCTGAAGTTGCTTTTCGATGGCTTTCAATCCCAAGGGGACCATAGCTGTCGTGCTGGTTCGCAACAAGGCTTGATCACAGACGTATCGGGTGTACTTTGCCGACCGTGCAGGGCCATCTGCTGGGTACCGCAGTCGGTTGTAGTTATCTGCAGTGGATACAATGGGGCTATGCCGATACACATGGAGCTTACATCCCCAGATGGCCTTTAGGGCGTGTTGGACTTCCTGAAGTAAGTGTTGTATGGCGTGCTCTCCTTCCTCAGGATGGGTGAGATCACGTATATGTAAGGCCTCTAGTAAGGCCGATTTGGTCAAAATATTCATTGTTCTCGGTAAAAATGTTAGGTAATGCTTCTTATTGCTTACTTAGCTTAAGGAAGCCCCCTGAACCGAGAAAGAATGGTGTTAGTAGGAATGAAGAAGAGAAGCAACATACGTCAGACCCCTAAATCCAGATCGGTTCAAGGGGCGGCTAAATCGACGTATGTAAATGGTTGGATTCACGGTATTTCTACGAGAAATATCAAAAAGAGTTTATTGGGAAAGGAGTTAATAGGGCGTGAGGCAATGCCTGGTAAACAGTGGGATTACCATCTACTACCTAAAGAAAGTCCCAATAGAACTTTTTCCTTGCAGGAAAAAATGCCCTATCCAGTATGCTTGGATACTTAGAGGGTATTCTATCACCTACTCATTCAGCAGAGTCGTATGAATCCGAGAAATTTCTTCCACAGAGAACCCCGAGATTTTACTAATCTCCTGGTAGGTAAGTATTTTTTGTTGGAAAAGATCTGAGAGCAGGAGGTTCTTAATTAGTTCTATTTTTCCTTCTTCTTTTCCCTCTTCCTTTCCCTCCTGAAAGATATAATCCTTTACAGATTCTACAATTCCCATAGGTGTGTTAGTATTTATTAGCAAGCTCACCTTTTGATCAAAGATATCATTCATTTCTGTCTTTGAAAAGCGAGCGTAGTGTTTGATAAAGTACATCAGACGGTTGATGTATGCTTTTGAGTATCCTCCTTCTAGTAGATTACGAAATAGTTCGAGTTTGAGTTCGATCAAGTGATTGTCGGTCAGTTTTCCACTGAGTAAAAAGCTTAGGGCAATAGATAAGAGGTGAGAAAAAGGGTTTTGAACTTTTTCAAGCCTTTTGAGATCTTGATCTAGTAATTTATAGGTGTGAAACTGGTAATGCAGACGCGTATGAAAACTTGTTAATTCGAAGCTCTTAGGATGAAAATTTTTATGGGGATCTGTAAAAAGTGCTAACGCTTCTATGGGCTGTCCAAACCGGTCGTAGATTCGATAAAAGTATCGAAACATTCGTTCTGCGAAGTGCTCGTCCTTGTATCCTTGTATTTCAATGTGGATCAATTGCCATTGTTCTTCCCCGTCTATTCGTCGAATCTTCACCAATTTATCTGCGTAGCGGCGACTATCAGCCGATTCTGGAAAAAGTTGTTGCAATTCTTTGTCAAGAAACTCTACCTGGGTCAACTCTAGATAGGAAAGTGCCTCGGGATAAAAAAATTCCATCAGATCTGGGAAGAAATCCTCAATTAATCCTTTCCATAAAATATCTTTAGGGATTTTCATGTGCTAAAAATAAGAAAATATATCTAATTTTTGGCACAAAAAGTTATTTTTCAATTTTTTTATTGTGAAAACATTAATTTAGCTCTTATTTGAATCAATAAATAGCCTTACCTCCTGCCCCTAGAAAGGAACCTATTTCTATGTTCCCACCTCTCCTCAATACGCATAAAACCCCTTTCCTGACTTCCTCCCTAAATGCCCTGCGGCTACCATATTCTTCAGTAAAGGACAAGGTGCATACTTGGGATTGCCGAAGCCTTCGTATAAGACTTCCAGAATGGAAAGACACACATCGAGCCCAATAAAGTCTGCGAGGGTCAAGGGGCCCATGGGATGAGCCATCCCGAGTTTCATCACGGTATCAATTGCCTCTGCATCAGCTACTCCCTCATACAAGGTATAAATGGCCTCGTTGATCATAGGCATAAGGGTGCGGTTGGCGACAAATCCGGGATAGTCGTTTACAGTAACGGGAACCTTGCCTAGGTCTTCACTCAATTGAACGATGTGTTGCGCTACTTCATCAGAAGTATCATAGCCTCGGATGATTTCGACAAGCTTCATCACGGGTACGGGATTCATAAAGTGCATCCCGATTACCTTATCGCTGCGCTGGGTTACAGCGGCTATTCGCGTAATGGATATAGAGGAGGTATTCGTAGCTAAAATCGCATCCGCAGGGGCTGCGGCATCCAACTGGGCAAAGATTTTCCCTTTTAGGGCTTCATTTTCTGTCGCTGCCTCTATGACTAGGTTGCGGTCGGAGACTCCGGCACTGAGATCGGTGTGTACCTGAATTCGGTTCAGGCTTTCGGTCTTTTGCGTTTCTGTCAGGCGTTCCTTTTTGATTTGACGGTCCATATTCTTGGTAATGGTAGCCACGCCCTTGTCTAGCGCTTCCTGAGAGATATCTATCAGGTTGACCTGGTAACCTTTCTGTGCAAATACATGGGCGATTCCATTACCCATGGTTCCCGCACCGATTACCGCTATTTTGGAGAAATTTGCAAGCATAGAATGAGTAGGTATTGATTTGTGATCAGCAAAAATGGGAAAGAGCGCGGGTAATTGAAAATAAAAACATAAGTAGCGTACCTCTCTTTTCAACTTGTGTGAATAAACTCTACTCTTTAACTTTTGACGGATTATCCCTAATACCCATCCAAATGTCTGTAGAAAATGTTAACCTAGCTCCGGAAGAAGAGGCTGTCGCTTCAAATGGGAGCCCCCCTATCTCTTCCGATGAAAAAAAAGGATGGAAGAGGTATCTCCCAGATAATCGGCGGATGAAGGTTTCTATCCCCAAGATTGAAAGCCAGGTCAGTCTAATCTTTTCCATTTTACTCAAAGCGGTTTTATTTACCCTGTTGTTTGGCTTCGCCTTGCTGATTTACAAGGGCCTAACCATCGATCGGTATACCCTAAAGGAAATCGAAGTACCAGATAATTTCTCCTCGGGCGGATATACCGGAACAGTGCTGGCGCATCAAATACAAGATCGCTTGGATGAAATTCGAGACGTTTCCGCGGAACTTCGCGCGGATTCTTTGGAGATCTCTGCCAATGAAGCTCCAGAAATGAATGTGGCAGTAATGGGATTCGGGATATCTCTGCAGTCGCTCATTTATTATGCCCGAGATGTTATGGGTAAAGAGAATAAAAGCATTGGAGGCGAATTAACGGAACTAGACGACGAACTCAAGTTTCACTTGCGGATGACGGGGGTTCCTTCCCAAACTTTTTCGATTGACCTATTTGAAAAAAAGCGCTCCGAGGCATTGGACTCCTTGATGGAGGAAGTTTCCCAGCACATCATGCGGGAAATCAATCCCCAGACCTTGGCCCTATACCAAAGCATGAAAGGGGATTACGAAAAGGGGCTCGGAACCGTACGGTATATCATCAATGAGAAAAAGGAAGAGTTGGATTGGGCCTATTGGACTTGGGGCTATATTCTTTTTAAACAGGAAGAATACCCTCAGGCAGAAAGAAAGCTAAAAAAGGCAACTCAGCTCAATAGCAAAGCTCCACACTACTGGAGCTCTCTTGCAATGGTTCAACGCTTGCAGAGGGGAAAATTGGAAGAAGGCTATAAGACTCTAAAACAGGGAATCGTCTATAACCCTGATGGGCATAACCTCTGGCATAACCTCGCCTGGGTATATGCCAATAAGCGTATGTATGACTCAGCTATTTATGCAATTCAAAAAACCATTTCCCTTAAACCTGATATCTATTATTATCACACCAATCTGGGAGAACTGCGCATGCAGAGGATGAATTACTACAAGCAAAAGCATCCTGATACAACCTTTGTGGCAAGTGATACCTTGGAGGTTTTGAAAGCTTATCGCAAGGCGTATGAGATGAATAAAGAAAATTCTAGTGGAGCCATGTCGCTTTACAGTGCCTTTCGGTTTGCAGAAGAGGAAGATTCTGCTGCCAAAATGCTGGACTTGGCCATCGAGCTGAATCCAGATAATGGGTGGGCACTCCGAAGGAAGCACATTGACGCGTATTACAATGGAAATTATGAAGGAACCATCCGTATTGGAAAGGAAGCCATTCGGGCTTTTAATGTCATGCATAAGGACAACAATGACCAGATAGAATATAAATACAGAAAGCAAGATGTGTACAACCTCATGGCCATGGGGCAGTATCAGCTGAAACGCTATGATTCTGCTTTGGTATATGTGCAAAAAGCCATAGCCATAGACACGAGTTCCTCTACCCCTTACACAACGTTGGCAGAGACCTATGGCTTTATGGGAGACAAAGATAAATTCTACTATGCTTTGGAGAAGGCCTTAAAAAAGGGATTTTCCATTGATCGCCTCCTAGCAGAACCTCCCTATAAAAACTTTGTACATGAAAGGCGTTTTAACCAGCTTCAAAAGAAATACCAGCAGGAAGGAGTTAAATAGGTATAATTCGTTTTTTTGGGCGAATTCAAACATCTGTAAATCTCATAGGTTTAAGAACTTTATCCCTTTATGGAAACTCACTCCTCAGAACGATTGTCTCTAACAGTTTCGGACGAATCAGCCGCTTCTAATGGAAAACATGTGAATTCCAGGTGGTGGAATAAATGGACCCCTAGTCGAATCTCTGTAAATCGGGTAGAGGGACAATTGAGTTTGATTTTCTCCATCCTCCTGAAGGCCGTTTTGTTTACCCTACTTTTTGGCTTTGCCTTTTTGATTTACAAGGGCCTAACCAATGACCGCTATACCCTCAAGGAATTTGCTGTACCCAAAACCTTTGAAGATGGAGGATATACGGGTTCCGTCCTTGCACACAAAATCCAGGATCGGCTGAATCTTATCCAGAAAATTTCCAACAGCGTTCGAAGCGACTCCTTAGAAATCGCTTCTGATGATCAACCTGAGATGAATGTAGCAGTAATGGGTTTTGGCATATCCCTCCAGTCGGTAATCTACTACGCACGGGATGTAATGGGGAAGGCAAATAATAGCATCGGGGGAGAATTGACTGAGCTAGATAATGAATTGAGTTTTTGCCTGAGGGTTTCAGGGTTTGGAGAGAAAACCTTCCTCCAGGATCTAGGAGGGATGAACCATAGAGAAGCACTGGATACCCTCATGAGTCAGGTGGCGGAATATGTGATGAAAAATATTGATCCACAGAGTTTGGCATTATACCAAACCTTTAATAACCGTCATGAGGAAGGACTGAAAACCGTTCGCTATATCATCAACCAAAAAAACGAAGAATTAGACTGGGCTTATTGGACTTGGGGCTATATCCTGTACCAACAACAAAAATCTTCAGAGGCTGAAAAAAAATTAATCAAGGCTACCCAAATCAACCCCCATGTTAAGCAATATTGGGCCACTTTAGGCACTGTCCAGCGGATGCTGGGAAAATACGAAGCAGCAAAGCTGACCCTTGAACAAGCGGTGAAATACCATCCAGATGGCCCTAATCTGTGGTTGAACTTGGCATGGACCTACTATTTAGTTGGAGAAATTGAAAAAGCTACCCCAACGATGCGTAAAGCGGTTGCAATCCACCCCGATCAATTTTATCTCCATATCAACTTAGGGGAAATTCAGATGCAAACCCTCAATTACTATTCCCGAATAAACCCCGATACTACTTTCAGGACAGAAGATACCTTACAAATCATTGAAGCGTATAGAAATGGATACATAACCAATCCTGAGAATTCGAACGGGGCACTTTCATTGGCACAGGGGTTCCAGTTTGCCCAAAAAATAGATTCTATGCAGAAAATGCTAGATCTCGCTATCGAACTAGATCCAGAAAACGGATGGGCTTGGCGTATAAAGGTTACACAGGCTTTTACAGATAGCAATTTCACAGAAGTGCTTGCCTTGGGAGATACAGCGATCAAAGCCTTTTATGAGATGGAGAGAAAAGGAACTCAAGGCGGAGCTAAGTATAGGGAGCAAGAAATTCTCAACTATATGGCTATGGCTAGCTATTCCCTCAAACAATATGATGTTTCACTTGATCAGATCAATCGGGCGATTGCCTTAGATCCCAATGTGGGCTTCCCTTACACAACTAAAGCTGAGGCCTATGCCTACAAGGGGGAAGTAGATAAATTTTACGAAAATTTCATTCTTTCCTTAGAAAGAGGAGTGCCTATACAGATGCTGATAGATCAAAAACCCTATTCTGACTTTAAAGGCCAACCGCGTTTTCAAGAGATACTTAAAAAGTATTCGGATAAATCAGCAACTCCTTAGAATTCTGCTCAATGGAAAATTGTATTGCCTTGGCAGTTTCTGTCGCCGCGATGTGAAGACTTTCGTTCAGAGTGATTCCCTGCATAAAGTGTTTTTTGACAAAAATTGCAGCAAATACATCGCCAGTACCCCCATAATTTTGCGGGAGCTGGGTAATAGGAATAAACTCAGATACCCCCTTGTGCAATAGACCGATCTCCAGGTTATGGGTATCTGGGATACTTGTAGCAATTACGGAAAGGCTGGGAAAGCGATTCCCAAAGATTTTCAGGTACTCCCTAGGGATAAGCCCAGATTGAGGCCCTACTCCAGACAGTAACTGTAGCTCTGTATAGTTAGGAAATGCCCAATGGGCTACTTGGAGAATCGATGGCCATACCTCAATAATCTCGGGAGGAACATAGACTCGCCCATGATCTCCCGAAACGGGATCTACCAGTACCCGTTCTATACAATCCCTGTAGGTGTGGATTCCCTTTAGGATTACCTCAGCTTGTTGGGGCGAACCTAGATAGCCTACATAGAATAAAAGCTTTTGTTTTTGTTGCCTCGCAAGTTCCAGGCTCCCCAAGAGTAAGTCCTCAAAAGCCACAGTTGTCTTTTTAAAGCCAGAGATGTTGGTGAGACCCGTTAGCACTAAGCTGGGGACAGGAAGTAGCCTACTTCCCAAAATGCTATTAAATGCCTTCATGCTAGCTGTTCCGTGAATTGCGTAGCTATGAACAGCAAGGATTTTTAGCCCATGGGACTGTGAATCTTTCATAAGGTAAAATGCTTTGCTAAGATAGGAGATTTGGAGATGAAAAACTGGGTTTTTACCTTCATCCCATGCGAAAGTTACGTGTAGAAGAGCTCAATCGGCTGAGTGTAGAAGCCTTTCGGGAGGCACCTAAACTGCCTCTGGTCTGCGTTTTAGACAATATTAGGAGTATGCATAACGTTGGTTCTGTTTTTCGCACAGCAGATGCCTTTCGTCTGGATAAATTGTACTTATGCGGAATTACGCCCCATCCTCCCCACCGCGAAATTCGAAAGACGGCAATAGGTGCCGAATACAGCGTTGCCTGGGAAGGCTATTCCCATACCTTGGAGTTGGTGAAAGAGCTGAAAAATCTGGGATGGGTGTTGGTCGCTGCAGAGCAAACCAGTAATTCTGTACCCCTTCCTGAATGGAAATTGGATACCCAGCGCAAGTACGCCCTCATTCTTGGACACGAAATTGAAGGGGTGGCGCAGGAGGTATTGGACCAGTGCGACTTGGCAGTGGAAATTCCCCAACATGGTACTAAGCATAGCCTCAACATCTCCGTAGCAGCTGGAATTTGTCTCTATCATATGTATGCCCACCTATCTCCATTTTCCTGAGCTCCTGCACCATGAACCCCTAAGGCTGTTCCATCAATTGGTTCATCTTAGCATTCCGCCTGCCCATAGGCGAGAAGATTCTCAGCTTTTTTTCTCCTTATGGCCTGTGGCCTCTTTACCCTTCAGGGCTATTCCTTCAACAATAACATTTACAATCCCCTCAAAAAAAAATCAATTTTCTGCGAACCGTCTTGATTATTGGAGGAGATGAAAATCTCCTCCCATTCATCAGGGATTATTAACGAATAATCCCTGATTTCACTTGAGTTCAAACAAGTAGGGTGAAATTTATTTCCTAAAACCATAATTTAACCCCACATATATATTCGAATGTTTGATTAGAATTTAGTATATTTAATCAACCCTTTGAATATTTTTGCTGCACTTCATAATTTTTTAGCCAGAAAACGCGTGGTAATCATTGCACATTAAATCATCAACTGCCATCGTATGTACACTTCAACTATTAGTTCCTCTAAGGGGAAGGATTTTAAGGTATTTACTTTCGCGCCTGTCTTTTTTTTCCTCCTTTTCATTTACACACTTAACGGAACGGCGCAATCAGGATTAAATTCTGCGCAAGCAGTGGGTAAATTTTTGAATGGGAGTCTACCCACATTAACACCTGGAGATGGCGGAAACATCACCTGGGGAGTAGAACCTGCCTTCCCTAACCTGAGGTTTCAGGATCCTTTGGTAATCACTCCACACCCTTCAGAGAATAGGCTATTTGTAGCTTCCAGACAGGGATTGATTGAACACTTCATTAATACCCCCAATGTATCTACCAAGCAGGTACTTGTAGATTTAAGAGACGATGTAGGGGTTATATGGGATGGAGGATTTTTAGGCTTTGCCTTTCACCCAGAGTTCGGCCAAGCAGGATCTCCCAACAGGAATTACTTTTACGTGTATTTCACGGCCAAAGGACCCAACGGAGAAAATGGTCCGTTTAGCTGTAGCTCGACTTGCTTTTCCTGCCCGGATAATGCGAACTTTTTTGGGGCTTATTTAAGACTTTCACGCTTTGAGGTAAATGAGGGCACGCTAACCGTAAATCCCAATTCCGAATTGCGTATGATCAACGTTCGCGCTTTTAATGGGACGCACCGAGGAGGAGGGTTGGTTTTTGGGGATGACGGCTTTCTGTACCTCACCATTGGGGACCAGGCAAGGTACCTTTTAGCCCAAAACATTGTAGATAACTTTGAAGGTGGAGTGATACGAATTGATGTGGACCAAAGAGGAGGGAATATCAGCCATGCCCCTCGTAGAAGGATGGGGGTTCACACGGGAGAAAGTGATGAGTATACGGGAGTGGGGTATTATGTTCCCAATAACAATCCTTTCTTAGACACAAACAACGGGTTATTCGAAGAATTTGTGTCGCTAGGACACCGTGCACCCCATAGAATGACCAAGGACCGTGTGACAGGGGAAATGTGGATAGGCGAAGTAGGAGGAGGAAGCCGGGAAGAAATTAGTATCCTACAAGTAGGGGGGAATGGTGGATGGCCCATATATGAGGGAAATAACTTTAGAAACGTGGGGAGTTGTGGATCTAATTCCCTTGCGTTAGGCTTAGGGACCTATAACCCCCCTGTCGTAGATTTCCAACGAAATGAAGCAAATGCTATAATTGGAGGGTATGTGTATCGGGGTTCCCGATATCCTTCCCTCTATGGTAAGTATATCTGTGGAGGCTACTCTCAGAATAGGATGTTTGTCATAGAACGCAATGGTTCAAAGTCGGTCCTTACCTCTTTCACTCCTGGGGGCTTGATTACCTTTGGAGAAGACCAAAATGGAGAGTTGTACATGGGACGCCAAAATGGGAATACAACCCTGTATACCCTACAAGGAACAGGAGGGAATCCCCCTGCTCCTCAATTTCTTTCACAAATTGACGCATTTAAGAACCTGAATACCCTAGAGCCTCAGGATGGAGTGATTCCTTACGATATGATTGAGGATTTTTGGTCGGATGGGGCAGACAAAGATCGGTGGTTGGCCATCCCCAATGATGGCAGTCACAATACCGCTTCGGAAAAAATCCAGTTTTCCGAGAATGGGAACTGGATAATGCCTCGTGGGGCAGTATTGATTAAGCATTTTGAACTGGGGGGAAAAAGATTGGAGACGCGTTTTGAGGTAAAAGGAGATGATGATCAATACTATTACCTCACCTATAAGTGGAATGCAGCAGGGACAGATGCAGAACTGCTCCCAGGCGCATTAGATGAAACGGTAACAGTTAATGGTCAAAGCCAAGTATGGCACTATCCCAGTCGAAGCGAGTGTCTCAATTGCCACCAGCAGGAAGCGGGTTCCATTTTGGGACCCAAAACCCGGTACCTCAATCGAAGTATTACCTATCCGACCACGGGGATTACAGCTAATCAACTGGTTACCTTAAGTTCTATTGGGATTCTGGATCAGAGTATATCCAATGCCCAGGCAGCTAATTTCCTCACCATGGCAGCCTATAATGACCCCAATGCGAGCTTAGAGTTTCGGGCAAGATCCTATATAGATCTGAATTGTTCCTATTGCCACCAACCAGCAATTACCAATCGCGCACAATTTGATGCCCGCTTGACTACGCCTTTGGCTCAGCAAAACCTAATTTACGGACCGATAATTTCGCCCTTAGACTTAACAGATCCCTGGACCATTGTTCCGCAAAATACTTCCCGCTCTATGATTCATCACCGGATGAATTCTACTGCTAATGGGGTAGCCATGCCCCCGCTAGCTAAAAATGAAATCGACCAGCCAGGGGTGCAATTGATTGCAGATTGGATAAATAGCCTTCCACCTTCAAATCCTCCTTCTGCTTTGGGACAAGGTACTGGGCTTGCAGGTACATATTTCAATAACATCGACCTGACCAATCAGGCCCTACAGCGAATAGACCCTACCGTTAATTTTAACTGGGGAGGAGGATCTCCAGATCCCTCTATCGGAGCAGATACGTATTCCGTAAGATGGGATGGCTTCGTAGAAGCCCCGTCTTCAGGCGAATATACTTTTTACACGAATTCAGATGATGGGGTCCGATTGTGGGTTGATAACCAATTGATCATCGATAACTGGACCGATCATGGACCTACTGAAGATGTAGCCACTCTTGGTATGGGAATCGGCCAGTTAGTACCGATTAGGCTGGAATGGTATGAGAATGGGGGAGGCGCTGTTATCCAATTGAGCTGGTCTGGACCAGGTGTTAGCAAGCAAATTATTCCTCAATCCTATTTGTATCCCGAAGAGCTCAATTGTAATGCTGGGGTAGTTACAAATACCATTGTCAATACGGGATTTGACTCCAATACAGGTGGGTTCTCTTATGTTGATGACGTTTTTGCCAATACCAATCAACCCAATTACGCTAGTGGGCAACGTGTGACCAGTGGGGGACGGAGTGGAGCTGCATTGAAAGTGAATGTGGGGGGCGTAGACAATAGTTCTATTCAAAATATGTCTGGGGGATGGCGTTACACCTTTAGCCTTTCCCAGCCGGCTGATGTAAGCCTTAGTTTCTGGTATAACATGATCCACAATGAAGGATATGAATCTGATGAATACAGCCAAGTTCTGGTAAGTTTAAACGGTACGCAGCAAGGAGGAACCATCGCTCAACTCACAGGGGATGGAAATGGAGGTGGAAACCAAAGCACAGGTTGGCAACAGGCTACGCTTAATTTGGGAAGTTTATCCTCAGGAAGCCATTCCGTAGTAATTGGCGGTTTCAATAACAAGAAAACCATCTCCTCAGAGCTAACAGAAATTTTCTTTGATGATGTTGAAATAACCAGAAGTCAGGCAGGGAGTATAGCCCCCATTGCTAGTTTTTCTGCTACCCCAACTTCAGGAACCGTTCCCCTTCTAGTATCGTTCAATGGCAATGGCTCTTCAGATCCTGAGGGGAGAAATTTGACCTATGCATGGAATTTTGGGGATGGAGTAACTGCTTCTGGACCTACGCCCTCCCATACCTATTCCACTGTAGGTTCCTTTGTTGCAACGCTTACGGTGACAAATAGCCTTGGATGTGAGGGAAGTAGTACTCAAACGATTACGGTAAGTCCGGTCCCTAATCAGGCTCCGATAGCAAGTTTTACTGCTGATCCTACCTCAGGGAATGCACCTTTACTCGTTAATTTTAATGCTTCCGGTTCTTCAGATCCTGATAATGACCCATTGACCTATAGCTGGAACTTTGGCGATGGGGGGAGTGGTACAGGACTAAGCCCGAGCCATACCTTTCAAACGGAAGGTACCTTTACCGTCACCCTTACCGTAAACGATGGAGACTTAAGTGCGACTAGCTCTACTACCATCACGGTAAGTCCAGAACCCAATAGGGCCCCTGTAGCAGACTTTACAGCTACCCCAACTTCTGGTAATGCTCCTTTGGTAGTGAATTTTGATGCTTCGCCATCCTCAGATCCTGATAATGATCCATTAACCTATAGCTGGGAGTTTGGCGATGGGGAAAGTGGAACAGGGCTTAATCCTAGTCATACCTATCAATCCTTGGGTACTTATACTGCAAGACTTACAGTAAGTGATACAGAATTAAGTAGTACAAAGACCCTGGGTATCACTGTTTCTCAGGCACCTGATACAGAGTCTCCCAGTGTACCTTTAAACTTAATAGCCAGTAACCTTACGACTACTACGGTCGATCTAAGCTGGAATGCAAGCACAGATAATGTAGGGGTTATCGCCTACCTCATCTATCAAAATGGGAATTCCAATCCTATTCAAATGCAAGCAGGTACTTCTTATACCGTTACAGGTTTATCGCCCAATACCACCTATCAGTTTGCTGTTGCCGCTACAGATGCAGCAGGAAATATTTCTGCTCAATCCCAAGCAGTTCAAGTGCAAACGCTTAGTGAAGGAGGCGGGGAGTGTACAACTCCCAGTAATCTAGCGTTGGGAGGAACCGCATCTCAGTCCAGTACGTATGGGGCAGGTTCAGCTACCTTAGCCGTTGATGGGGTTACAACAGGGTCTTCTCCTTGGACTCCAGACTTGCAGCACACCCAAAGTGAAAACCAACCCTGGTGGGAAGTAGATTTGGGACAGTTAAGTGATCTCCAGACTGTGAGGATTTACAACCGTTCAGGTAGTAACCAGGAAAGGTTAAAGGACTTTTATGTGCTATTCTCCGCTGCCCCATTCTCCCCCACAGCTACGCTATCAGAGTTAGTTTCCAGTAATTCCGTAAACCAGGTATTTTATCCAGGCGAAGCGGGTAACCTAGTAGAGTTTAATGTGGATGAGCGTGTGAGGTTTGTCCGTATTCAGTTGACCCAAGCGGGTATCTTACACATGGCAGAAGTGGAACTGTTGGGCTGTCCATCAGCAGATGACCCCTGTGCAGGGGCCCAGCCCGTTGGTATTGATCCGGCAGGTCCATTTGCTGAAAATGCGGGGCTACAGACCCTTTCAGCGAATCCTGTAGGAGGCACTTGGGGAGGAGCAGCTGCGAGCAATGGTACCTTTGATCCTTCCGTTGGACCGGGGGATTATACGATTAGCTATACCTATACCAATGGAAATGGTTGTACCCAAACTGCAACAGAAACCGTTACGGTAAGCCCTGTAGGTACCTGCAACACCGCAAGCAATCTCGCTGCTAATGGCACGGCGATTCAATCCAGTACCTATGGAAATGGGGGAGCTTCCCTAGCCATAGATGGCAGCACCACAGGGTCCTCTCCCTGGACAGCGGATCTCCAGCATACGACCAATGAGGCCCAGCCTTGGTGGGAAGTGGATCTAGGAAGTTTCAGTCAGATTGATTTGGTGAAGATATTCAACCGCAGTGATTGCTGTCAGGAACGACTCGCTAACTTTTATGTTTTGGTATCGAGTGCTACCATGGCATCTGTTCCTGATCTTAACTCTTTATTGAATTCATCAGGTGTTGAAAGCTTTTATGTATCTAGTGCAATAGGAGCACAAGGGGACATTCCTATAAATACTGAAGGGCGTTTCGTCAGAATTCAGTTGGTTGATCAGGGAATTCTCCACATGGCAGAGGTTGAAGTGATGGGTTGTAGCAGTGGAAGCGATCCCTGTGCAGGGGCACAGCCTGTAAGTATTACGCCTGCTGGTCCCTTCGCAGAGGATGTGGGTATACAGTCCTTGGCAGCCTCTCCTATTGGAGGTACCTGGGGAGGAGATGCCAATGCAAATGGAACTTTTGATCCCTCCCAAGGGCCAGGGACATATACTGTCTCCTACACCTATACAGATGGCAATGGGTGTACCCAGAGTGCTTCTTCGTCTGTAACGGTTATCCCTTCTGGAAGCTCTTGTACCAATCCAACTAACTTGGCCCTCAACCAGCCTACTGAGCAGTCCACCTTGTATGGACTGGGCATCTCCTCTATAGGAGTAGATGGGGATATTGATGGTACGCGTGGCCCATGGAGCAACGCATCCCTCATCCATACCGCACGAGAAGACCAGCCTTGGTGGCAAGTAAGTCTCCCTTCTTTAAGCGAGATCCAGGAAGTGGTCTTATACAACCGTACAGACTGCTGTCAAAGTAGATTGACCAATTTTTATGTCTTGATATCAGATACTCCCTTCCCTAATGGAGCGAGTCTAGACCAGCTTCTTACCAATCCCACTATCCAGCCATTCCTTTTTGATGGAAATGCAGGAAATGTAGAGAACATTCCCATCAATTCAACGGGACAATATGTTCGGATTCAATTGAGTTCGACGTCAGAAATCCTACATTTTGCAGAAGTTGAGGTTATGGCTTGTGCAAGTAGTAGTTCTCGCTTAGCTATGGTGGGTCAGGAAGAAGAATCACCCGAATGGTCAGTGGAAGTGTATCCAAATCCTGCTGATAGTAGACTGTTCATTGACCTTATCCCTTCTGCAAGCTCTACCTCATGGGATATTCAAGTGTACGACCTAACGGGAAGACAGGTAGACGCCTTTTCTGCTCAACCTGGAAAGAATATCTGGCAGGTTGGAGGCCTTTCAAAAGGGATTTACACCTTGCGAATAAAGGGTCAAGACAGAAGTGAGGTTAAGCGTATATTGGTGGATTAATGTTTCAATACACTCGAAAAAAGCCGACTCTATCAATGGAGTCGGCTTTTCTTATACAAATCTTGCTTGCTCATCAGGGGTAGGAATCCTACAACTATCTTTTTTCCCAAAGAGCTGATACCTGTTTTGGGCAAATTTGTCATATACCCAGTCCCGGATTCCTTTGGGAATCCCCCTAAAATAATACACCCAATGCCAAGGGCCTTTTAGGTACTGGGCTATGTGCAATACAGCGGTAGATTTATCATACAAAACTCCCTCTTCCAAGAAATAAATAGTATCTACTTGATTGGGATCCTTTCCAAATTGGTTGAGAATCTTACGGCCCGCCTCCCCTTGGAAAGAAGTAAATTTAATGTTAGGAGCTTCCTCATTTCGCATGATAAAGTCAACAGAGCTGTTGCAAATGTTACAAACTCCGTCAAATATCATTACTGGGCCGTTGGATGAAGGTTGTGTAGACATACATATCTGTTCTACTTCATAAACGCAGGAGGGAAGCAGATGGTTAAGAAAGGTCGGGTACAAGACCCTAAGATCAAAAGAAGGAAGAGACGTATAGTCAAAGTGGTTTCATTCCACAAGGTCATTCCGCTTTTTAGGTTTGTTAGGTGCCCTTCGTTTCAAAATCAGTTCCCCTAGTTCTAGGTCTTCTGGAGTAGTGATTTTTATATTGTCGTAGCTCCCCTCACAGAGGTGGATGGGATTTCCTTGTGCCTCGAAGAGGCTAGCATCATCCGTAAATGAATTATTCAACCGATCCTGATAGGCCTGAAAGAGTAAATCCAGACGAAAGGTTTGAGGTGTCTGGACTTCGAAAAATAGAGACCTATCCACAGCCTGGGTCTCCCTTGAACTCTTCTTGATCCTGAGAGAGGATTTTACCGGAACACAAGCAATGGCGGAGTGCTTCTCGCGTGCTTGAGAAAAGGAAGCTTCGAGCATTTCGGAGCTTGCAAAAGGTCTCACCCCATCATGGACCGCTACCCAGGTAGCCTCTGAAGATTCAACCCGTTCATGAAGGGCCTGTAATCCATTTGATACCGATTCACACCTAGTTACTCCTCCTGCTGTGGAAAGGAGGCATTGGGATTCCTTTTCCAGTAACCATTCTTTTGCTATTTCTGCCCAAGTGGATAGCTCTGACTCTGGTAGAACCAGAACTATCTGCATAGAAGGATCGAAATCCCAAAAAGCCCTGAGCGTATGAACTAGGATTGGGCAACCCGCAAGTGGTAGAAACTGCTTAGGTACAGCCGTGCCCATGCGCTTCCCTGAACCCCCTGCTACTATAACTGCTGTATTCAAGGTGTTAATTTTCAATGGACCATGGACAATCTACTCGGTGTTACCTCCTTTTCTATAGGATCAACATTGCGTCGCCGTATGCGTAGAATCTATATTTTTCCTTTATGGCCTCAGCATAGCACTCCTTCATGAATTCGTAGCCCATAAATGCAGCTGACATCATGATTAAGGTTGATTTGGCTGGGTGAAAATTGGTCAAAAATGCATTGCAAATATGGAAATCATAAGGAGGATAAATAAACTTATCCGTCCAGCCTTCATCTGAGTTTAGCATCTTACTTGCTGATACAGAGGACTCCATTGAACGCATGACGGAGGTTCCAACTCCAATGATTTTCCTCCGCTCCTTTTTGGCTGAATTTACCAAATCTCGTGTATCATCTGGGATGATGTAGAATTCTGAATCCATCCTATGTTTAGAGAGATCTTCTACCTCTACACTGTTGAAAGTTCCGATACCAATATGAAGCGTGAGAAAAGTCGTTTCCACTCCCTTAAGCTCCAGGCGTTTCATCAGTTCTCGAGTAAAGTGAAGGCCAGCACCAGGGGCAGCCACTGCTCCCACATTTTTGGCATATACAGTTTGGTAGTCTTCTCTATCCCGAGCTTCCACTTCGCGTTCCACATAGGGAGGAATAGGAGTAAGACCCAAGGTATCAATGAGTTGATGGAGTTCTTCATTTTCTCCATCAAAGAGAAAGCGGATAGTCCTTCCTCTAGAGGTTGTATTATCCACCACTTCTGCTACGAGGTCATTCTCACCAAAATATAATTTATTCCCGACCCGAATCTTTCTTGCGGGTTCTACCAATACATCCCAGAGTTTCTGCTTAATATTGAGTTCTCGAAGAAGGAAAACTTCAATCTGAGCCCCTGTTTTTTCCTTTTTACCTATAAGTCGTGCAGGAAAAACTTGGGTATCATTCATAACCATTATGTCTCCGTCATCAAAATATTCTAGCATATCTTTGAAAGAACGGTGCTCGATTTTCCCAGAATCCCTGTGGGCAACCAACAATTTACATTCATCACGGGGGTCGTGAGGATGCTGGGCAACGAGCTTTTCAGGGATCTCAATGTTAAATGCGGAGAGTTTCATCGCCATACGCGGAGAATTTTTTTAAATTGAGGTGCAAAATTAGTCTCACAATAACTGAGAATCAAGTTTCATGTACGGGTTACGGCGATTTATACAAAGTGTTGGGATAATTTGGGGAATCGTCACCCTGTTATTTGTAATTTTTTATGCCTTAGGAGACCCCACAGCCTATATTGTGGGAGATCAGGCCGATGAAGCGACAAAGGCAGCTATTCGCAAAAAATATGAGTTGGACAAGCCCTTATACGTTCAATACGGGAATTATTTGAATGATCTTTCCCCTTTGGGGGCTGTAGATAGTACCTACGAAAGTCCTTATATTCCCATTTTTTCCTATGCCTTTGTATTGAAGTGGCCTAATCTGGGGAGATCTCTGCAATCACGGCAGCCTGTAGGAGAATTATTGCGTAATCGGATAGTCGGAACAGCAATTCTGGCACTTGCTGCTTTGAGTTTTTCTGCCCTTATCGGGATTATTTTAGGTGTTTTTGCCGCTTTGAGACATCAAACCTGGGTAGACCGCCTGATTTTGAGTAGTTCTGTTTTAGGTATTTCAGCTCCTTCGTTCTTCATAGGAGTTCTCGTTGCATGGATATTCGCAGTCGAATGGCGTGAGTTTACTGGCTTGAACGTTACAGGGTATTTATGGGAGCCACATATTTTTGACACAGGGCACCACTTAGTATTGAAGAATCTTTTTCTCCCCGCTCTAGCCCTAGGTATTCGCCCCTTGGCTGTATTTATCCAACTCACTCGAAGTTCTATGATAGAGGTATTGGGGAGTGACTTCATTCGAACAGCAAGAGCCAAAGGCCTTTCGGATTTTCAAGTAATATTTAGACATGCGCTGAGGAATGCGCTCAACCCTGTGCTAACAGCTGTAACAGGTTGGTTAGCTTCTCTATTGGCTGGAGCCTTCTTTATTGAATACATATTTAATTGGAAGGGAATTGGTAAACTCATGATCGATTCCCTAAATACGAATGATTTTCCCGTAATTTTGGGCTGTGCCCTAACCATCGGGATATTTTTTGTTGTGATCAATATATTGACCGATGTTTTATACAAAGTGTTGGACCCACGAGTGAAGTTGGAGTAGGAGATTGGTCTTGGGCTAGATGCTTTGCAAGCATAGAATCGTCCATGATTGGGTAGTACACAGTCTATGGCCCGAGGTAATCTTGATACTTAGTTGTAACCTTTGATGAGCGATCTAAGTAAACTTTTGACCACCGACCACCGACCACCGACCACCGACCACCGACCACCGACCGACTATCCCGTAAAACTCATCGCCACAAAATTGATTGAGTCCCCCATTGCACGGAATTCCTTCTCATACGTTGTTTCGAATTTCCAATCCTGCGGGAAATCATCCTCGCCGTGAAGGTCAAAGCTCAGTTTGTGAAAGGTTAGGTTTCCTTGACGCACAAAGACCTCTAAACTGTATTGAAATAGCGGGAGATTATCAGTTTTATATAAAATCTTGCCTCCTGGGATAAGAATTTTCTGGTAGTTCTCTAGGAAGGGGGGGGTAATCATTCGATGTTTTATTTGCCTTTTCTTGGGGAATGGGTCTGGAAAAGTAATCCAAATTTCATCTACTTCTCCCTCCTCAAAGTGCGCTCCAATTTCCAGGAGGTTGATACAAAGAAAGGCAAGATTGGGCAGGTCTCGGCGAGCAGCTTCTTTGGAGGCCCACCACATCCGGTCCATCTTTAAATCTATCCCCAGAAAATTTTTCTGTGGGTACTTCTCTGCTAAAGCTAGACTCAATTCTGCTTTTCCACATCCTAATTCCAAAATCAACGGAAAGTCATTGCCAAAGTAGTTCCGCCATTTTCCTTTGTGGGAATGGTCTTTAGTAAAACAATTGGGAAATTCTAAGTATTGCGCCTTCTTTAATGTTTTTCTTCGAGCCAAAATTTAAAAGTAGTTGTATTGAAGTTTGGTACTTGAAGTTCAAAGGGAGATTTATTTGTAGCCTATTGTGAATATGTGAATTCGAATCACAAGATTAGTTGAGGGCGAAACTCAAACTTCAAACTTTACATCATTTATTTTCTTCTGGCTCAATATCCTCAGCAAGCATCCAGCCATTTGTGAGTAATTTCACCCGTAGTAGGTACATATCAGCTGTCATGTAGAGGAAGGAACCGTCGAGGTCGCCAAAGGCACAATTGGAAGTCGCCTGGGTAGTTTTGATGGTTCCTAAATGTTTTCCTTCTGGGGTGAATACCCATACTCCTCCGGGGCCAGTTGCAAATATATTTCCTTGAATATCTACTTTGAGTCCGTCTGGAAGGCCTTTTTCTTTCCCTACCCAAGCGGTAGCATCAAAAAACACCTGCCCATTTTGTAAGGTTCCATCTTCCGCCACATCATAGGCCATCCAAATGGCCTTTTCCGGATCCGAATTGGCTACATATAAGGTACTTTCGTCTGGTGAAAATGCAATTCCGTTAGGCCGACTAAGTTCAGTCGTAAGCAAGGTGACCATCCCTTCGGGGCTAACTCGGTAAACTCCCTGGAAATCGATTTCCTTGGCCGGATCATTCACATTTTTTTCTAAGCCATAAGGGGGATCTGTAAAGTAAATATCCCCATTACTTTTTAAGGCAGCATCATTTGGACTATTGAACTGCTTCCCATCATATTTGTCGGCGACTGTTATGTAGGAAGGCCCTGGTGCATCCCAGGAGGCTTCCATGCGCGCCAACCTTCTATCACCGTGTTGGCAAAGAATCAATTTTCCTTGGGGGTCCATCAGCAAGCCATTTGAGCCTACTTCTCCGCCTCTTTCTTTTTCCTGGGTATAACCTGATGGTTTAAGAAATTCTTTATGTCCGATTCCCTCCTGCCATAGATATATGGTGTTAGGGGGGATATCCGAAAAAATTACTCCATTGAGGTCAGGAACCCATAAGGGACCTTCACTCCAGTCAAATCCCTCAGCTAGAATCTCAATTTTGGCATCAATGGGGATTAGGTCATTGATGGCTTCATCGAGTCGTTCTATTTTTCCAATATCTTGGTAGGGAGAGGGCTGGGTGGATAGAGGCATTCTCGCCCCAAATTGTTGAGGACTTTTTTCCCTCAGGCAACCTGTAGAAAATCCTATCAGTCCCAAAAGGATTGTGAAGAGGAAGCGATTCATTTGATTCGATTTTCCCAAATTTATGAAGTGAAAGGGAAAATGGGAAATTTATTGTATGAAGGAAAAGAAGCGAGTAGGGAAGTCAGAGGAGAAAATAAGCTGGCTGGGATGTTTGAATTGATAGTCGAAAAAAGGAATAGGGTATTTTCAATCGGAATTCTTTTACCTCACTTCTAGCATCTTTCCACTGGTTTCCTTCTCAAACCTTTAATGCTCCCATACCTCCATCCACTCCAATGACTTGTCCCGTGATCCAAGTCGCATTTGGAGACAAAAGGAAGGCGGCCAATTGGGCAATTTCTTCTGCAGTACCTACGCGCTTAAGGGGATGTCGCTTGTCTGAAGCTTCACGCCTTTCTGGTGTAGCGAGCAACTTTTCAGCTAAAGGCGTATCGGTCAAAGAGGGGGCAATGCAATTCACTCGTATGGTAGGAGAGAATTCTGCAGCTAAGGTTCGGGTAAGTCCTTCTACAGCCCCTTTGGAAGCTGCAATAGAGGCATGGTAGGGCATTCCTTGCTGCACCGCAACTGTACTAAACAGTACAATGGAGGGATTTTCCGCTTTCTTCAAGCGAGAAAAGCAGGTTTTAATAGCTTTAACGGCTCCCAATACATTTACCTCGAAATCGTGCTGAAAGTCTGACTCTTTGAGACTTCTTACAGGCTTTAAGTTGATGGTGCCTGGAGCATAGATAAGGCCATCCAACCTTTCTGGAAGGCTATCGGATGGAAGCTCCCCCCCCTTAACATCCCAAGGTATAAAGGGCGTATTGCCCAGATTTTGGGGCTGCGTTCTGGAAGTGCTAATAACTTGATGACCGTGTTGAATGAGCTGTGTGGCGAGGGCATTTCCTATCCCAGAGCTTGCGCCTACGATTAGATAAGTCAAATTCTGCATAAATTAAATTGAGTTCACCAAGCAAACTCTACTTAGTCCATATTGTTTCTGACCCATTCCTCCAAATTCCTGCTAGTTCCATTTGATATGTGAGTATGTAATACATATATTTGAGTGAGACGACTTACAAATACCCAAACGAACACTATGCTACTCAAACACGTAATTTCCCTGTGTTTCACCATCCTTATGGCTTCCTCTCTTTTAGCCCAGGAGAGTGAATGGCAATACCTACTAAATGGAACGGACTTCAGCGGTTGGAAACAACTCAATGGAAAGGCCAAATATGAAATGATCGACGGAATGGTTGTCGGTACTGCCGTTCCTAAAGAACCCAATAGTTTCATGGCCACCGAAAAAACCTATGGAGATTTTATCCTAGAATTGGAAGTAAAGGTTGATTCTCCCTTAAACTGTGGAATTCAAATCCGGAGTTTGAGCAAGCCTGAATACAACAATGGAAGAGTCCATGGATATCAAGTTGAAGTAGATCCAAGTACACGTGCTTGGAGTGGCGGAATATACGATGAAGCACGAAGGGGATGGTTATACCCTCTGGCAGGAAATCATCTCGGTCAGAAAGCCTTCAAAAATGGCCAGTGGAATTACTACCGGATAGAGGCTATTGGGCCTTCTTTTAGAACCTGGATCAATGGAGTCCCTTGTTCCAATCTCTTAGATGATATGACTCATGAGGGCTTTATTGCCCTCCAGGTACATGGAGTGGGGAGAGATGAAAGCAAGGTCGGATTACAGGTACGGTACCGAAATGTTCGTATCATGACAGAGAACCTCCTAGCGAATAGTTGGGGGAGAGACATGAATATCCCTGAAATAAATATGGTGGCAAATTCCCTTTCAGATCGCGAGAGAAGAGAGGGCTGGAAAATGATATGGGATGGAAAGACTACAGATGGATGGAGAGGGGCTAAGCTAGACAACTTTCCAAAGGGTGGCTGGAAAATTGAAGAGGGAGTATTGAAAGTACTCGCTTCAGGCGGAGGGGAGTCTGAAAATGGAGGGGATATTGTTTCAACCCATAAGTATGGCAATTTTGAACTTAAGTTGGATTTCCGCATTACCGAAGGGGCAAACAGTGGAATAAAGTACTATGTAGACACAGAGCTGAATCAGGGGGCTGGATCTTCTATAGGTCTGGAGTACCAAATCCTGGATGACCAAAAGCATCCAGACGCAAAACAGGGATTGAACGGAAATCGAACAGTGGCCTCCCTATACGACTTAATCCGCGCTGAGAACCTTGAGTTTCCCAATAGAAAGAAACCCTTTAACGGCGTTGGTAAGTGGAACCAGGCCCGCATTATTTCAAAAGATGGGCATGTCGAGCATTGGTTGAACGGAAGAAAAGTCGTGGAATTTGAACGTGGAACTCAGATGTATAGAGCATTGGTGGAAAAAAGTAAGTATGTGAAATGGCCCAATTTCGGAGAAGCTCCAAGGGGGCATATCCTCCTCCAGGACCATGGAGATGAAGTACACTTCCGCAGTATCAAGATAAGAGAATTGTAGTAAAATAGTCCACAGTTTTTTAGTCCATAGTCTAAGGTAACCTAGCAAGGAGCTAAATCTATAAATGGATTTTTTAAAGGTCATACCGTGGACCATGGACTATCGAACTCCCAAACCCCAAACCCTATGAACCCTACACGAAGAAAATTTGTCAGACAAACGGCTACGGGAGCAGCAGCCTTGACGATTGCTCCATTTTCTGCGTCAAAAAGTTTTGCGACATCTGCAAAAAGCTACAACAGAATACTGGGTGCAAATGACCGTGTACGAGTAGGAATTGTAGGATTTTCCAATCGTTTTAGAGGGTCTTTGCTCAAATCTTTCCTCAACCACAACGAAGAGATGAATTTTGAGTTAGTTGCAGTATCAGATATCTGGAACCGTCGTAGAGAAGAAGCTGTTGGAGTTGTGAAAGAGCTTACGGGTCTTGACATTAAAGCCTGCCGAAATAATGAAGAACTATACGATACGGTTCAAGATCTGGATGCTGTAATCATAAGTACGGCGGATTTCCAGCATGCCCTCCATTGTGTGCAAGCTGTCCGTGCAGGATGCGATGCATACGTAGAAAAACCCTTAGCCGAAACCATGGAAGACAATCGGGCTGCTCTCGAAGCAGTGAAAGAAACGGGTAAGATAGTCCAAATTGGTTCTCAGCGAAGAAGTGGGCGCAATTATTGGGCTGCCTATGATTTCATCAAATCTGGTAAGTTTGGCGATATAACCATGGTAAATATGACCTGGAATGTCAATCAACCTGGGAGATGGAGAAGGGCTGATTTGGTAGCCTCTATCAAAGAGTCTGATGTGGATTGGAAACGCTATCAGATGAATCGACCCCCTACCAAATGGGACCCTAGGAAGTATTTGGAATATAGACTCTTTTGGCCCTATTCTTCGGGGATACCAGGTCAATGGATGTCTCACCAAATCGACACGGTCCATTGGTTTAGTGGATTTAGCCATCCTCGAAGCGTTGCCGCAAATGGCGGAATTTACATGTGGAATGATGGGCGCTCCAATTTTGATACAATGACAGCGGTATTTGATTATGGACCCGCAGATAAAAAGGCAGAAGGATTCCAGGTTGTATATTCCTCTAGAATGCATAATTCTGCTGGAGGGACCAAGGAAATTTACTATTCCAATGGGGGAACCCTTGATCTAAAGAATAACCTAATTTCTCCGGATGGAGGCCTAAAAGAGCGACATGCTTCAGCAATGAATATGGAACCTAATCTACTTGCTGAAATGTCACTTACAGAAATGGCTGAGGCAGTAAATACAGACGCAAATACAGGAGCTGATAATACCACTTCAAACCATATGCGCAATTGGATGGAGTGTGTTCGGAGTCGCAAAAAACCCAATG
The DNA here is from genome assembly GCA_039197765.1 of Bacteroidota bacterium. Taxonomy (GTDB): domain Bacteria; phylum Bacteroidota; class Bacteroidia; order J057; family J057; genus JBCCTX01. The sequence goes on along the minus strand of JBCCTX010000006.1, from coordinate 34,801 downwards.
CTCCGATTGAAGCGGGGTATTCCCACTCCATTGCCAATATCATGACTACAGCCTCCCTCAGAACGGGTAAGCGAGTAACCTTTGATGAAGATGTGCAAGAGGTAATGGCGGGTGAGGAGATCTTTGTCTACTGATTATGGCAGAAAACTTAGGCGCATTTTTGGGGAAATTTCACCCTTTGGTGATTCACTTCCCTATTGTCTTGGTAAGCCTCATTGCCTTAATCAGTTTATTTTCTTCCTTTTCTAAACCTTGGGCAAAAGGATTACTCCAAGTATTACCTTTCCTTTGGGGATTTGCCATTCTCAGTAGCTTGGGAGCAGTCCTAAGCGGCTTTCTACTGTATGGGTATGGGATGTATGAGGGGGAGTTAGTAACGTTACACCAACAAGCAGGTTGGATCCTTCTCGGCTCAATAGGGCTTGTAGGAGGGTATTTTTTCTGGAGGAAGAAGTTATCCTCGAAAGGGCTTACCCTCCCTTATAAACTTGCTACAGTTATCCTCTTTCTATTAGTGATCTACACAAGCCATTTGGGGGGGAGTTTAACACACGGAGTAGACTTTCTTACTTTTCAGCGCTCTACGCCTGAACAACGCGTACAGGAAGCTGAGTCAGCTTATCAGGAAGGAAGGCTTGAGGTGTATGCGCATGTACTCTTACCGCTTCTCAAGGCGCATTGTATGAGTTGCCACAATACCTATAAACAAAAGGGAGGACTCAACATGGAGAATTGGGAAGCCATGTTGAGTGGGGGTAAAAGTGGAAAACCCCTGTTAATAGGGGGGCAAGCGGAGCTGAGCGAGTTAATGGTTCGGATTAGCTTACCCAAGGAAGATGATGAATATATGCCCCCCGATGGTAAGAAACCTTTGCCTCCAGAAGCGTTGATTCTCCTTAAATGGTGGATTGAGCAAGGAGCAGAAAGGCATCAGGTAGCAGTGGATTCTCTCTTTCCAGATGAGGTTCAGAACGCAATCAAAAGCCTCTTGCCTGAAGCAATAGGGCTGCAAAAAAAGCAACAGCAGAGCAAGCAGAAACAGCAGAGAAACTTCAATCGATTGCTAAAGCTCGCCGCTAAACTTCAAGTTTCCATTGAACCAGATCCGCAGGCAGATTCACAGTTATTTGCATTATCCTTATCGTTTCCTCCTCAGCACTTCGATGATGAGGACCTGAAAGAGTTGCTTCCCTACCGACTATTGTTTTCCAAACTTTCTCTACCAGGAACAGAGATAAGTGATGAAGGCCTTTTCCATATCGGCCAATTTGAAAATCTTCGAGAGTTATATGTTCCTAAAACTTGTCTGAAAGGGGAAGGGCTTGCTTATTTATCCAAACTTCCACAACTTCAATTGCTCAATTTATCGGGGACGCAAGTGGAAAACCAACATATTTTACATCTTCTACATATAGAAAGTCTAAAGGAAGTTTTTTTGTATCAAACCCCTGTCAGTCCTAACCTCATTCAGGCTTTAAATGACTTTCAACCAGACAGGCACATTCGAATGGTCGAAGGGCCTCTGTTTTGAATGACCCTTCGAAGATAGGATGGGGAAATATTAAGTAGGTATAAAAATTTGATCTAAAACGACGAGACCCAATGAAGCCAAGTGTATTTGTATCCATTTTCCTTTTGTGGGGAAGTTTTACAAGCTGTGAGAAACCTAAGCCCGCAGATTATGCTATGTATGTGAATATCGAAGACTGGACCCATAAATTTCAACCCAGTTCAACCAAATCCTATCCCATTAAACTTACCAACCGGATGAAGTGGGATTTCAATGGGGAGGTTGAAATCAACATATTGGCAGGCAAGGATACTTTGATTAAAGAATGGGAATCTCTGAAGGTCCCCAAAGGCCTAGAGGATACTGTCTGGATATCCGTTCAAATGCCTGAAGCGGAAGGTACCTATGAGGTAGTCGCCATAGCAGAAGCCCCAGATGGGCACCTTGTCAAGAGTAGAAGAATCATTGAGGTAGATGAACCCATAACGCTACCTTAAATGGTAAAAGAAATTCAACATATTGAACAGTACTAATAGAAGGTATATGCACTTGACGCTATTATTGTATCCTTCCGTCATCAATATTCCCTGCTTCATCTCTCAAAGCTAAATAGGAAATAAATGAAAATAATTCGGATTTTTTTTATTCCGAAGAAAAATTATTTCCATAAATTTTAATTCCGCTATTCAATTAGTTTGGTTGTAAGTTTTGTCATCTATATGACATAACTCCCTGCTCTTCTTTTCCTTTTTCCAATTCTTGCATAGATAAATAACTGTCTAGAATCTTCTATAGACTGTACAGAATTGAGGATTATCAGACAAAAAGTCCCGATAAACGGCAAAAACCCACTAAATTATTTCTTAAAAATCCCAATGTAAGGAATACTTAAAAAATGCATGAAATCTAAGTAAACAATTCTCCAATGATGCTAAAAAATGTGATTTTACATGATTTAGAAAAAAAAATACAAAAAGTATATTGAAAGAAAAAATTACAAAAATTGACCTTGCGTGTATGGATATTTTCAGGAAAATAAATCCCTGGTAGTCCTTTCCTTTCCAGGCTATATAAATCAGATAATGGGTATAGTATTTGTTATATAGATATTCACGGAAAAAAAATTCTTTCCGGATGTATTGATAATAATCAATGAAGGGGGATTTATAAACACTGTGTATATGGGTAAAACTTTTACGCTCATTCTTTGTATAGTTTCTATTTGTATCTCTTCTACACTCTTGGCGTTCGAAGTCGACCCAAGAGATCCAGGAGAAAAAATGGTGGAGGTGTGTTTTAATGGAGTAGATGATGATGGAGATGGTTTGATTGACGGGGCTGACCCAGACTGTTGTGATGCATTAGGAAACGGGCAACCATTTCTGGTTGCAGGAGATGCGGAAGCCTATGGAACAAATTGTTATCGTATTTCTCGGGATACCCGATATTTATCAGGAGCTGCGTGGTTTCAATCTCGGATAGACCTAAATTTTGGATTTTTCTTTGAGTTCGACCTTTATATGGGAGATAAGGACGAAGGGGCTGATGGGCTTTCCTTTGTTATTCATGATAGTCCTGCCGGATTTGCCGCATTTGGCAGAGAGGGTTCTGGCTTGGGATATGATGGGGTTAGGCCTTCCGTAGCGATTGAGTTTGATACCTATTTCAATGGCTTCCCCCTTAGAGACATTCCAGAGGATCATACCTCAATTACGGGAAATGGTCAACCACAAAATATCATTAACAACGAAGGAGTGGTGTGTACATTTCCGGATTGCCGAGATATAGAAGACCAGAACGAATATCGAATCTCCATTCGATGGGATCCTCAGGCAGAACGCTTGACGGTAGCGTTCGATGGAAATATAAGGGCTACTTATGAAGGAGATATGGTTCAGGAGTTTTTTGATGGAGATCCTAATGTATACATAGGATTGGCAGGTTCTACGGGACTGTTTTTCAATGAGCAACGCTTTTGCGTGGTAAGGTTAGAGGTTACTCGATCAGAAATTTGCGGAAACGGGATTGATGACAATTGTAATGGGCTGATTGATTGTGAAGAAATTGTTTGTGGAAGGCCCAACCTTACCCCACAAGTTATTTCTCTTTGTCCTGATGAGGCATTTGGGGTAGACCTCACCATGTTTGAAGACGAAATGAGTCCCGATGACGGTTTTTTCTCCTATTTCGATGCCAGTGGGAATAGGATTTCGAATCCTCGAAGCGTTACCATTGAAGATGGAACAGAGATTCGGGTTAATTTTACACGGAGTCAGTTTGACTGTGAGGGAGAGACTAGCCTCACATTTTCAGTAGAAGAAGAACCAGAGTTGAGTTCGATTACCACAAGTGTCTGTGCCAATCTGGCCCAGTTGCACGACCTTACTCAATTTGAAAGTCTTATCACCCAACGCCGGGGGACTTTTCGATACATGGATTCCGATGGCAACCTATTGCTCAATCCGAGACAAGTAGCGATGAGTGGAGATAACGAGTTTCGTGTATTTTTCGTCCCTAACGGAAGCGATTGTGAGTATCAGACTACGATAAACTATACAGTATATGAAACCCCTCAACTCACACCTTTAGTATTGGATATTTGTCCAGAGCAAGCTGGAAGCCAAAACTTGATGGCGCTTCAATCAGCTATAACCCGCCTTTTGGGTACGTTTGTGTTTGAAGATGGGCGAGGTCGGGAGATAGCCGATCCTATGGACTATCCGGTGCGAAACGGTGAAGAAATAACGGTTATATTTAAAGAAAGGGAAACCAACTGTGAGGCACGCTCAACCGTGGTCTACAACATCTATCCCACCTTTATGTTGAATCGCCAGCGAGTGGAAATATGTCCAGAAGAAGCCAATCTTCAAGATTTGACCTTACATGAGATGGCTATGACTCCCCTGGAAGGAAGGTTCCGATACAGAAATTCTAGTGGAAGTATCCTGAGAGATCCTACTCGTGCTAGTGTAAGGGATGGAGAAGTCTTTACAGTAGAATTTACAAATAGTGAAACTGGGTGTACCGCAGAAACCACATTGGAATACACATACCTTCCCACTCCGGAAGTTAATGACTTGGTAATAGAAATTTGCCCCTACGAATCACAGGGGCAAGACCTCACCGCAAACTTAACGGCTATAACTACGGAACAAGGAGCTTTTTCCTTTTACTCCCCAAGAAATCAGTTGATAGATGATCCCAATTCTGTGGATGTAAGGCATGGAGATGTGTTTAGGGTAGTTTTCGAAAATCGGGTCTCAGGCTGTGTCAACCAGGGCACGATTACTTATTTAATAAATCCACTTCCTAGAGTGAGATCCTTTAGTCTCCAACTCTGTGAACCCCAAGCGCTTTCTCAGGACCTGACCCGAATGGAGGCAGTTATTACAGAAGAAGTCGGAACCTTTGAATACTATCGCAGAGGAACCCTGCTCAACAACCCACAAAACGTTCAGGTTTTTGATCGAGACACATTCGAAGTGGTCTTCACCAATATTGAAACGGGATGTGAAAACACCGCACTTCTTGACTTTAGGGTCAATCCCGATATCGTCCTTTCTCCCATTGATGTAGATCTTTGTCCTTACGAAACGGAGGATTACGATTTGACCCAGTTTGAGTTGTATTTGACTACAGCCCCTGGATCCTTTCTATATTTTGATCCAAATGGAGATCCCATTCAGTTTCCCGATCGATACGATATAGTCGGGGGTACAAGTGTTCGGGTGGTGTTTACAGATGGTATTTGTGGGGACGAGACACTTATTAACTTCAACGTATTTCCCCTCCCAGAGTTAGTAGCTCAAGAGATCTTTGTTTGTCCTACAGAATTCGAACAGAATCTTATCGAGTTGGAGCCCATCATAACATCAGAGCCTGGATTCTTTTCCTATACCGACAGAGACAACCAAGAAGTTGCGAATCCTGCTTTGGTAGAAATTAATGATGGGGCGTTGTATACAGCAACTTTCCTCAATGACCTTACAGGCTGCGTAAATACTACAGAAATCAAATATCGCTTTCACTCGGCATTGTGGGTTGAAGCCGAGCAAGATGAAGAGATTTGTATTGGAGAGTCTGTGCAACTTGATGCAACGAGTAACGGTACAACCATAGAGTGGAGCTTTCAGGAAACACGCCAATCCATAGGGTCTGGTGTGGCCCCTACCGTATCTCCATCAGCATCTCAGACCTATATTGTTTCTGCAACGGACGAAAATGCATGTGTGGTGGAGGATAGCATGACGGTTTTGGTCTCCTTATTGCCAGAAATTGACGCAGGAGAGGATGAGGCTATATGCTTGAATGAGTCCATTCAACTTTTGGCAACTGGAGGTGCTGCGTATGAGTGGAGTCCTGCTGCCACACTTTCGGCAGATTCCATTTCGAACCCCCTTGCATTTCCCGAAACATTTTCTTCCTATCAGGTACTTGGGACAGATATATTTGGATGCGAAAACACAGATTCTATGTCCATTACAGTATACCCACTCCCTAGTACGGATCTTCCCCGAACGTTTGAGATATGCGAAGGGGAGTCTGTGGAGATTGCCGCTTCAGGTTCGCTGCCGAGTTATGAGTGGAGTACACAAGGGACGGAATCCTCCATTCAAGTTACCCCTCCCGTTTCCGAAGAATTCTGGGTCATCCCAGTCTCTGAGGATGGCTGCCTGGGAGATACCGCCTATACTTGGGTAGAAGTCTATCCACTCCCATTGGCGATCTTTGATTTTACACCCGAAAATGGAATTTTACCCGTAACGGTTCAATTTGAGGATCAAAGCCTATTTTACTCTCGCTTGGATTGGGACTTTGGCGATGGTTTTTCTTCAGGGGAGTTTAGCCCAGACCATGTCTACACCAAAGAAGGTAGGTATCGAGTATCCTTACAGGCAACTAACAAGGCAGGGTGCTTCGACACGACCTCCATTTATATACTCATCGAAAATCCCTATATCCATGTACCCAATGCCTTTACTCCCAATGGAGATGGAATCAATGAGTCCTTCTATTATATTAGTCGGGGCTATGACGATATTTTTATTCAAATTTTTGATCGTTGGGGTAGGCTGATAGTCGAATCGAATGAGCTCAATTTTAAGTGGGATGGAACCAAAGAAGGCCAACAGGTACAGGAAGGGGTGTATGTATATCGCCTTACTGCAAAAAATCCAGTTCTACCTACAATCCTTCGACGAGGTACGATTACCTTGATTAGGTGATAGGTTCTGCTTTTGGTAAAAAAAATCCGTTATATTTGGCTTCAACAATAAAGGTTATATGTGGAAGAAGCCTACCTGGATCTTTTTTACATGTCTGTTTTTATCGATTCATTTGGGGTTTTCTCAAAACGATACTTTACAAGTAAGCCTAAGGATAGAGGACCAAACGCTTGAGGAAATTCTCGATGCATTAGAGCAGAAGTATCCTATCACTTTCTTAATTGCCTCTCAAGACCTTCCTAATCAAACCTTCAGCTATGAGTTCTTTCAAGAACCATTAAGAAAGGTCATTGCGGAAATTTTATCTCCCACAGAATTTGGGGCAATTTTCTACCGCGCTTATGCTGTTGTAATTGGACCCAAAGAAGAGATTGAACAAGACTATTCCATAAACTATTATTCCGTATTATCAGAGGAGTTGAATAATAAGCCAGAGCCTACCGAAACTCAACGGATAGCTGTTGGGAAATTGGAGTTACTCAAGCCTGATGGAAGGGCCTTCGTAACAGGTAGGGTTCAATCCAGGGAATCTCAGAAAGTATTAGAAAGTGCTCGAGTTTCCCTATTAGAAAGCCCTTTCCAAATTGAGACCAATGCACAAGGGGTATTTCAGGTAAATTTGCCGGCTGGGACACATACCTTTTTAATAGAACGGATTGGGTATGACAGCGAATTGGTCCCTGTCCAAGTTCTTAGTGACGGGGTACTAGAGATAACCCTTTCGACCAAAACGTATGAATTGGAGACAGTTGTGGTAGAGGCTGAAAGTCCTGAAGAGATCCTAGGCTCTGCACAAGTCGGAATCACTCGCTTAAGTATTGAGAAAATAAGAAAGCTTCCCAGTTTCTTGGGAGAGGTAGATGTCGTAAGAGGATTATTGCTACAACCAGGAATTAGTACGGTAGGAGAAGCTTCAAATGGATTCAATGTACGTGGAGGAACTACGGATCAAAACCTTACCCTCCAAGATGGTGCAGTTTTATTCAATACTAGTCATGCATTGGGATTGTTTAGCTCCTTCAATTCAGATCTGGTCCGAGAAGTTAGTCTCTACAAAGGGAATATACCTGCTGAATATGGAGGGAGAATTGCCTCAGTTTTAGACGTTAAGCTTAAAACAGGTTCATACAACAAATGGCTTCTAAACGGAGGAATTGGACCCGTTTCGGGTCGACTTAGCTTAGAAGGTCCATTGATAAAGGATAAGACCTCTCTTTTGCTGGGATTGCGGTCCAGTTACTCAGATTGGATTTTGAGACGTATAAATAATCCTGATATAAATAACAGCTCTGCCTTCTTTCTAGATGGTAACCTTAAGCTCTCACATCAGGTTAATGAGTCTCATCAAGTCAGTCTTTCGGGGTATTTCTCCGAGGATGATTTTGACTTTGCCCAAGAGTTTGGCTTTTCCTATCAAAGTACTGCTGCCACTGCGGAATGGTTAGGGCGATTTGGGCCCTCGTGGAGGTCAGAGTTTCAATTAGGATTTAGCCAATTCGAAAGTACTCAAAGGGACTTTACAGGAAATAATGCCTCAAACTGGACAACAGGTGTAGATTACATCCGGTTTAAGGAAAAGCTATTTCATTCCTTTTCTGAAGTCCTGGCGATGAGTATAGGTATTGAAGCGACCCTGTACCAAATAGCTCCTGGTAGCATTGTTCCTTCTACTCCTACGTCTTTGGTGACAGCGGGAGAACTTGAAGAGGTAGAGGGAAGGGAAGCCGCCATCTTTTCCCAAATAGAATGGGAACCGACCCCTCGATTGAAATTTTTAGGGGGTATAAGACTCAATTCTTACCAGTATCTAGGGCCTAAAGCTGAAAAGAACTTTTTCCTTCCTGAGCCTAGAATTTCTATGAATTTCAGAATAAATGATCGGATGGCGCTAAAAGGAGGATACAGTCGAACCTCCCAATTTATCAACCAAATATCTCAACTCGATTCTCCTACCCCAACTAATGTCTGGCAATTGGGAAATGCTTTTATTCTCCCTTTTCAAGCGCATAATAGCTCTGTGGGGCTTTTTCGAACAAGCATAAATGCCACCTGGGAAAGTTCAATAGAATTATATTTTCGGGGAATTGATGTATTATACGATTACAGGGATTTTGCTCAGCTGGTCATGAACCCAAATTTAGAAGAGGAACTCGTACAGGGAACGGGACGGGCATATGGCCTGGAATTGAGTATTAAAAAAAATACGGGGTCTTTTACGGGATGGCTGAGTTATACCCTCTCACGCACCGAGCGCTCTGTTCCGGAGATCAATTCGGGAGATTGGTACCCTTCTAACTTCGATAAAACCCATGATATTAGTTGGGTCTCTACGTATCAATTCAATAGAAGGCATAGTGTAAGTATGAATTTTACCTTTACTACGGGAAGGCCCACTACTATTCCTGTGGGAAGTTTCCAAAGTGCTAGTGGATTATTTATACCAGACTACTCCCTTCGAAACCAAGCACGGATTCCCGATTATCACAGATTAGACCTTTCCTATACCTTGGGGAGAGGGTATAAGCGCAATCGAAAATTTGATACCAGTTGGACCTTTTCCCTATTTAATGTATACAGTCGAAGGAACGCGTATTCGGTCTTCTTTGTTCAGGAGCCTTTTCGTCGCTCACAGGCCTTCCGTTTATCTATTCTTGGGGGCATATTCCCTGCCCTCACCTATAACTTAACAATGAGATGAGGCATATATTTTCATCACTCATGGGAGCCTTCTTGGGTCTGATACCCCTAGGATGTATAGATGAGATCGATTTGGATTCTAAGGTTCCACAAGAGTCAAAACTAGTCATAGACGGTCAGCTTAGGGCTGGAAATCCCAGTACCCTTCTTGTTCAAGTGAGTAGAAGCATTGACTTCCAGGAGACGCCTACGACCAACTTTGTTGGGGGAGGAAGCCTTAAAATTATGGATGATACAGGAGCGGAGGAAAGTGTCCCTGAGATAGAAGGGGGAATATTTATGAGGAGTTTTGATGCATCTAGTGCCTTCGAAGTAAGAGCTGGGAAAGCCTATAAGATGGTCTTGGAGTTAGAGGGGAAGGTGTATGAGTCTAGTTTCGACACCCTTTATTCGGTTCCCAAAGCAGATAGCCTTTCCATTGGATGGGAGAGGCGGGAAGTGCTCAATGAATCGGAAAACATCATAGAGCAGTTTTTTTGGAAGGTTTTTATTCACACCCCCTTGGTACCTGAAAATAGCCCAACAGTCCCCAATTTGAGGTGGGATTTTACGGGGGTTTACCGTTTTGTTGAAACTCCTCCTACCTCTCCCTTTGTAGAACAAAGGTCTTGCTATGTACCGGATAAAATAAATATCGAGGAAATCTCTATACTCAATCGCGAGGAACCTACTACTCAACAATTGACTAACTATTTAGTCATGGAGGAGCCTATTACCCACAAGGTTTCATCTGGGTATCTTTTAACAGTATTTCAGCAGTCGATAAGTGATAATGCCTTTCAATATTGGGATAAAGCTCGTCAAGTTATCTCCCGCTCAGGGGGATTTTTGGAAACTCCTCCGGGAAAGATCCGAGGGAATATTTTCCAGGTAGACGATCCCCGTGAAGAAGTTCTTGGATTGTTTTATGTTAGCGATGTCGATACAGCTCGGATTTTAGTCAGAGCGAGAGATTTCCCTTTTGGCGTTTTGGGCTTTTGCCCTAGTGCTCCAACAGATGCGGAAATAGACGAAACTTGCAGGAATTGTTTGCTTTGGCCCAATAGCAGTTATGAACAGCCTCCATTCTGGGAACCCTAATTACATACAATGTTGAATAAGTATAAATATTTTGCTGGCTGTGTAATTTTTATGCTAGGCTACCTCTGTGGTTACGGGCAACCCCGTCTGGTTTTTCACATGGATAAGTCATTCTATGTAACGGGGGAAGTAATTTGGTTCAATGTATTCCTACCTCCGCATTTGAATGAAGAAACCTTACTCACGGTATTTATTTACAATGAATCCGGAAGCCAACAAGACGCATTCTCAATCTATTCTGGAAACGGTACAAATATTCCTGGCTATTACAGGATTCCGTATGAGTGGAATTCTGGATACTATAGATTTGTTCTGGTAGGATCAGAGAAACAATCAGCTGAACCCTATGAACTGCTGACCCAATCCATTCCCATCTATAACGACCTAAAGGAACCTCCCCCTAATCCTCCTATTGAAGTTGCCGAGAGGGTAGGCGACCCTTTGGAATCCCTAGAGCGATGCGATGTGAAGCTTAGTGTACTACAGGAGAATATTGTCCCTGGAGATTCTGTCATCATTCAATTTCAAGTGTTAGATGAAGGGGGGCAGCCCATGCAGGCTAATGCATCCGTTTCTGTAGTTGATTCAGAACTGACAGGGCCAGGGGTAGCCAGGACTATATTACCCGGTAAGACCTTCCCAGGAGAAGATTTTTTCCTTTATGGGAGGCCTGTTTTGAAAGGTGCTCTTTTCTCCAAAGATGGTACACCCTACCTCACCAACTTCCTCGGCGCATTCGATACAGAAACCTGCGATTTTTACTACGACATTACCTACGACCTCAATTATTTTACCCTTTCTCTTCCCAGAGTTTATCGAAATGTAGCCCTACAATTCCTAGATTTTTATGAAGAAGAATTGGATATACAGTTGCTGGCCTTACCCAGCCCAGGTCCATGGACAGGGCCTAATCTGCCCTATTCGCCTCAAGTGAAAGAATACCTGCAAAGAAGTGCCCAGCGGAAGAAAATATACAAACTGTTTAAGACTACCGAGATTCCTTTGTCTTTTCAGTCCTTTGAGGTAAACAAAAAAACACTCGAACCAGATCGAAGATTTATTCTAGACGATTACGAAAGTTTCTCCGACCTTCCCTCCTTATTTTTTGAAATATCAACCCCCTTAAAGTTCAAATCGCTCAAGGAAGGGGGCTATGAAGCCCAAATGTTTAACCCAGAATTTGGATCGCGTACCTTTTATGCAGGAAAGCCTTTATTTATCGTTGATAAAAAGATGACGAGAAATGATCAATTCATCGCGGAGCTAGATATAGAACTCATCGACACCTTAGATCTCTTCTATTACTTTAAAGGGCTAGAAGAAAATTTTGGCATACTCGGGTACAATGGGGTGATTCAAATCCAGACCCAGGGAAAGGGCGTTAGTCTCCCTCCTGAAGATCCGTTTTATGCCTTCCAACAACCTGGACTCCAAGTTCCCTTGAATACTTATGAAAATTCACCAATAGACGAAGAACATCCTGGGCTTACGCCTCAGCAATACTGGAATGCCGAGGTAAGAACTGACCCAAATGGGGTAGGAAAAATAGGATTTATTCAAGGAAAGGACCTAAGTACTTTTAAGGTAGAAATCTTAGTTAAGGCGCAAAACGGAACTTTCGGATTTGCCAAGTCATTCTATCAGGTGGTACCTAAATCTTCACCTTAGATGCGATAAATGTTTCTAAATCAGGAAACTGTTACTAAATTAAGCGGATTGCTAAATTATCCATTATAGGATATTATGAGGATATACCTACTTTGCCTATGTCTGTACCTATCAGGCTTTGGAAAAATTCAGAGCTTGTCAGCCCAAGCTCCTCAAACTGATGAGAGGAGGGATGGAGAAATTGTGTATCGAGAGAAAGGGCAAGCCTTCTTGGCAGAATATTCGGTTAATTGCATTGCGGAAAAGGGAGATTTTGGACAGAATTTTGGTTTGAGGGATAGCATTCTCATCAACTACCCAGGCCAAACGGGGGATGAATCTTTGAAATTCAACTTTTCCTCCTTGGTCTTTGCAGAAAAAGCTCACCAGAAAGACTTTCATGGAGAACTCTTGGTTCATAAATTCGAAGGGTTAGTACCCTACCCAGATCAAGGTCCCGCTGGATGGGATGCTGAAAATTCAGGAGGGGCGGAGGTAGTGCGTGTCCAGTTTACGCCCGAAAATGTGCTCCGGGCCTCTGTAAGCTTTGAATTAAGAATTCTCGATCGGCAAAATAAACTTTTAGGACAGGCCTTTTTTACAAGAAATATCCAAATCGAAAGGGAACAAATAGTTTCCGAAACTCCGCCAGAACCGACCCCTCAAGTCCCGATTTCCACCCTTTCTGAAGATGAAATTTGGAATATCTTTTTAGCCGAGAATATGGTCGAATCCTTCGAGAAATATCGGATTATGTTTCCCGATGGAAAATATAGGGACATCGCCACGAAGAAAATTCTCCTTTTGAAAGAGCAGAATTCCTGGGTATCGCTTTCAAGTAGAAATACGTGTTCCTCCTATCAGGATTATTTAGAAATTTACCCAAAAGGATCCTTTAGAGAAGAGGCAATTACCCGAATGAAAAAATTGGGATGCGACGCAGAGGGCCAGAATTCTCCTCCTAATGATTCTCAGCAGTATGAAGATACAGGGCAGGATGTTGCCTCCAATGAGGAAGTTGACCTAGAACGGGTTGCCTATGATGCTGCAATCCAGGTCGGCACTACCAAAGCTTTTAAGGAATATCTCTCTGCCTATCCTAATGGCCGATTCAGTAGAGCCCTCATTCAGAAAATTCCCTTCGAAGTTTTGCAACAAGATCACGTCCAAGACTCTTTATTTTCTGTTGTATTTGCATATGTAGTTCCTCCCTTATCCGTTTTAAAAATAGAAGTCGCGCCAGACGAGTTAATATTTGAAAAGGCTTCTCAGACAGCTTCCTCTTCCATTGTGGAGGGCAACACATTATTCTGGCCAGAGGGAAACTTCAAGTCAAAGATTAATGCTATCCGAGGCAATATCTTCCGATTTGAAGCAGCGCTTCCCACCGGTAAAACTTATTGGGTTACTTTCCAAGATCGGTCAGGCCAGACCCTGTCTCTTGAACTGGATTCCAAGGTGCGTTCTATGGAAATCGTAAAGGCTGCAGGACTTGATGCTACTTTTGATTCCTTAGTAGTCAATGTGACCGGAGGACTCCCGCCCTACTACATCCGCTTTGTGAGAAGGGGCGAGCCTTTCAAGAACTATGAACATGAGGCTGAACTAGTTAAAATGGAATCAGGTTTTTACCTTCCCAAAAACGAAATTTTGGATAACACCTACCTCACGGGAGGAATTTATGACTTTTATATACTAGATAAGCGCAAAAGCCAATACAAAAAATACCATTTGCCTGTAATATTTTCACTTGATGCGGGGGTAAACCCCTATTTATGGCAGATTCTTGCACCTATTATTTTAATATTGATTATTGCCTTGATTGTGTTCTACAGGAGAAACGCCCAAAACAATACGCGAAGATATCCTTTGAGTTCTTAGAATGAGAAACTTTAATTTTTTGGGTAAATATTTTTTCATGTAATAATTAAAAGAGAAATAATTTTATTTTTCTCTTGTAATGATGAAGTTTTGCCCTTTATTAGCCCCGAAAAAGTTGAATTAGATGCGTCGATGGCTGTATGTATGTATTCTGGCCTTACTCTTTCCCAACCTGATTCCTGCGCAGTGTTTATTTCTGCCCACCTTACAACAAGACTCCTCCTTAGTTTTGTCGGCTTCTTCTGGAGCTATCGTTGGAAATAGCGCTTGGTTCAAGAGCCCAACTCTTCAAAATACCCTGACATGGGTTGGTAACTCTGTGGACCTTCCTGCCGATACAGCTTTTATAAGCACAAACTCCCCAGGGCTTGCGCGGTATGAGTTTTATGTTTCTCCCACGATGTTTGATTCTGGTACGCCAGACCCGTTTTTGTTTTCCATTCTTGCTGAACCTGTGTCAGTAGATTCACTTACAGATATTTGGGTGAATTTTTCAGGAGGGGTTGAGGTTTGGGTAGACTTTCCCTCTTCGGGACTTCAGCAAATCGGAGGAGGGGCACTAGGAGATGTGTGGGTTTCTTTGGTGAGTATTTCATCGCCTACCCTCCCAATAGAAGAAATTAAAGGCTGGGAGCTAAAATATAGAAATTCCGATGGAGAACTTGGAGACCTTCTCATTATTCCCCAAGAGAGTGGGGTAATAAACTTGCAGATACATGGAGACCAACCAGGATACAGGTATTCTCAACTCTTGTTTAGCTCCCCAGCGATCCAAGCAGATTCCTCTTTTCTGAATGCGCAGGAATTACCTATTTCTAGGTCGCTCCCAATTTCAGTAACTACTGTTGATCTCTTAGTCGATGAAACTCCAGTTAGTGAGGAATTGATACAAGTCTGTGCTACAGATTCATTCCTTCTGTCAGCTGATACTACTTTTGGAGGGGGAATTACGGCCAGTTGGTATATAGATGGAGAACTTCTCGGAAACACTCCCCAGATTCAAATAGGCCCTAGGCTACCTGCAGGAATAAAAGAAGTTCTCTTGGAAATAGATGGTCCAGACGTCTGTGCTTCAGGATCGTTACAAATTGAGGTAGGAGAGGTTGGAGGAACCTTTCAAGCTGAGATCCTTTCCCCAATGGATGGTTCGATATTTTGTGATACGGATGTATTTCTCGAAGCTCAATCCCCTGGAGAGGGTGTACAGGCATCTTGGTATGAGTCTACCGGAGATCCTAACCTGGACTTTCAGAACGAGTCCGATTCAACAGCTGTAGCGATAACAACTGAACTAGGTCCTTATGACATAGTCTGGGAAATCTCCCAAAACGGCTGTGAAGACAGGGATACGGTATCCGTTTTCTTTTTGGAATCAATTCCCCTTGATGCAGGGGAGGATGTAACCATCTGCGAGGGAGAAACTGTTACGATTGGGTCCTCAGCAATCCCAGGTTTAGAGTACAGTTGGATACCCAGAGACTTCTTAGCGGACCCTACGGCGAGTCTTACTCAAGCTACCCCAGTAGCGACCACCGTATATTTGCTGGAAGCGATAGATCCTGTTGAGGAGTGTATCGCTACGGATATTATCACGGTAGAAGTATTGCCCGGAGCAGAGTTTACAGGGGTGGAACTCAGAACGGGAATAGAGGAATTTCAGGATGTATGCGGCTCAAATGAATTGAGGCAGGTTAAAAGTAGTGCTCCTTTTACCCTTGAGTTCATCACATCAGGGACAAATTCTCTTGTGAACTGGTCTGTAGATACCTTAACTTCTCAAGGCGTTTTCCTATCCGCTACACAACTTCAGGGAAATGGCATTATTTCTCAAAGCCTATCCCTTTTACCCAATCGAGAAAGTGGAACCATAACCTATTTAGGAGTGTACCAAGACGAGGTTTGCGGAAATATTGATACCTGCTCATTTACAATAGAAGTAGTGCCGGGAGAAGGACCTATCCTTATCCCCAAGGCTATTACCCCCAATGGGGATGCGATCAATGATGTATGGACAATTTTGAATATGAATGCCAACGCACAATATAAAGTCCAGGTTTTTAATCGAAGCGGTGGCCTTGTATTTGAATCTGAAAACTATGCGGCATCCAACAATTGGAATGCGGCAAGAATTCCCGATGGTTCCTATTGGTATCGTATCGAAGAAATAAATCTATCTGACACCCAAACATATACGGGAGGGCTATATATCCAACGCAATCCTAGATAATCTTTAGAAAGTTTCATGAAGAAGCTGCGTTTCATTTTATGTGTATGCTTGGGATTAGCCCAACTACCATCGTTACTTGCTCAACAGGTTCCGGTTTTTCACCAATTTTTATATAATCCCCATTATATCAATCCTGCATATACCGGCATTGGCGGCCAAAGATCTGTAGCCCTGTTACACAGACAACAGTGGCTGGGCTTTGAAGATGCCCCAAGCTCATCATTTCTAACGGGGCAAATAGCGCCTTTCGCTGGGAGACCCTACGGTTTGGGCTTGAACTTTAGCCATGACCAGAATTTTGTCATCCAGCGGTCTGCTGTGAACCTGTTTCCCTCTGCGCACTTCGAGCTTGTAGAAAACCACTTACTAGCCTTTGGGATAAACTTGGGCGTAATCAATTACAGTTTGGACTTTTCTGTTCTGCAAAACGGGGCAATTCCTTCCATTTCGGTAGACCCTTTACTGGCTGGAGGAGAAAATGTAAATGAATGGCAATTGGATGCTGGGGTGGGTATAGGGTACCAATTTGATAAGGGTGAGACCCAGGTACGTATAGGAGGAGCCTTGTCCCAATTGAGTTTTGAGACGCTGCGCATCCAGGATTTCCCTCAGGTCAACCCCTATCCTCATATGATGCTTCATGCAAATGTCCGAGTACCTGTAACAGACCAAGTCTCCCTGGAACCTTCTTTTTTGTACAAGCAAGTTATGAGTGAATTGTTGGGCTCTAGTGAAGGTACAGAAGACCAAAGCCTGATTTTGCAAGGCGGGGAACTAGATGGATTCTTGCGGGCTACATTTCAAAGCCCAACAAAATTTTGGGTGGGCGTAGGCTCTCGGATGGATGTGGGAGAAAAGGCCGTTACCAGTGTGAGCCCAAGTAACTTCTGGGCAATAAATGGGGCTATAGGCGTTGACATCACAGAACAGCTACAAATCAATGTAATAGCAGAAATTCACAAATATCTTCCCTTTTCAATCGAGGCAGGTATTGTGGCTAATTTTGGGGAAGGGACTCCTAAAGAGGCAAGCGCTAATCCTAAGAGGAAGAAGGATGTTTGCGATCCTCTGTGGAGGAATCCAGAATGTCTAGACCAGGCCCTAGTGGGTTTTCCCAATAGACCTCAGGTAGTTCAAGTTATTCCCATAATAGGTGCCAAAGAATTTATCCTGATTTATAGATTTTCCGATGAAAGTGAAGCCTACGAACTAGGGAAATGGGATCGGGTAAATGCCATGGTGAGCCATATTCAGGAAATCTTGTCAAAGTTGCGAACAGGGAAAGAGCCTCTAGGATCAATCTCGGGCTTGCTGGTTACAGATCGGATGAAGTCTTCGAGGAATGTTCTTAACTCACAAGCGGCAACTCCGTACGAGGGAGAATATGGATCTTCCTTATCTGCCTCTCATACCTTGGATAATAGGGAAGAATCCTACGAAATAAATTCGGGTGCCATTTCTCAAAAGGCGCTAGAATATCTTAAAATGCTGACACTTTCAAAAACGATTGCCCCCAATATCAGTCCTGAACTGAATATCCTTACAGAGCAAAATATCTCTTCAGACAGAGAAATAACCATGGAAATAAGAATATTGCGGAAATAGGGATAAAAATAACTCAGGGTTTTTCGCGTTAGTACAATTGATGCGAAACATCTTCTTATTTGTGGGATTTTTCCAATTTGGATTTTTTTCCATTGCCCAAACTACTCCAAATGGGGTCCTTGCTAGTTCCGGGGATGAGGTTATTTTAGCTCAAGTACAAATGGTTTGGATTCTGGGAGACACCTTTGTGGGTAGCCTTGAAAATAGTTCCATCAGGCTCTCACAGGGACTGGCCTATGCATCGGTTGACCTTACCACTTCCGCCCATCGCATCTCCCTTCCAGGATTGAAGGTTTATCCCAATCCAGGGAGTGAAACCATATGGATAGAAGGAGTGCCATATGAAGGCGCTTGGACTCTCAAACTCTTTTCACCACAAGGAAAGATGCTGTTAACGGTATCCCTTCATTCCTTCTCGAATAACGAAATATCGTTACATAAACTCCCAACGGGAACATACCTTCTACACATTGAAAATCAAAACGGTCAACATCTACCCTTTCGTTTGCTCAAACTGTAATTCCATAGCCTTTTAATCCGCACAATCCATGAACAGATTCCTCGGTATATTTCTCATTTACTTGCTATTTTCCCTACCACTTTTAGCACAATTCCCACAAGGTATTACCTACCAGGCGGTAATCCGTGATGGGGAGGGGAGAGAACGCATAAATGAAAGTGTAGTACTCGGACTGGCTATCCTTAGAGGTTCACCAACCGGAGAGCAAGTTTATGCAGAGATTCACCAAACTGCTACAAATGCTTCTGGGCTGGTAAACCTCATTGTGGGAAGGGGGAGTGCAACTCAGGGGATTTTTTCCTCTATTGATTGGGGAGCTGGACCCTATTTTATCGAAGTCTCACTAGATGGTTTGGAAATAGGAACCATGCAATTATTGAGTGTTCCTTATGCCTTTCATGCCCAAACGGTTGAGAAGGTAGAGCTGGAATACAGTGAAATTAGAAGCGCACCTAGTAAAGTAAGTGATTTCATTAATGATGCTGAATTTATCACCAAGGATGAGTTAGCCGATGATGATCCCCGCAATGAGCTTCAAACCCTGGAGTATGAACGATCTTCTGGAAAACTTTCCTTGTTGAATGGCAATACCGTTGACCTATCTCCTGAAGTAATAGCGCCTATTAGCCAATCCCTAATCCTGGAAAACGTACCAGACCTGGATACTATCCCTACAAATTTTGGTTCGTTGGAATTGGACTGTCCTTCTGATGGAGTAGTACTGCTAAGTTTGAATCTTTCATTTTTGACCTTTGGAGGGCGTACAGAGGGTGCCTTCGGCATTGGGACGGGATCAGGCCGTTACAACCTAAGACGGTCCTTGATGGGGGTCTTAAATGGAGCTGGGACAGATCTATTTCGACGAAGATATGCGGGTGCTGCAACGGTATTTGTCCCAGTGAAGAAGGGAGTGAATACCTTTTATGCCACAGGGGAAAAATCCAAGGGTTTTGGAGAATCGGTGATCCGGGTAGTGGGTATCTATTTCTCAGGTATGTTTCTTCCTTTCCCTAATTCTATGCCATAATATTTCTCTTATAGCGTAAACTTTTTGGGAGGCAATTACGTGGAATAAGCAACACTAATTCGTCCAAATAATATGATGTACATCTGGAAACTTTTCCCTCTACTGATTCTTTCCTTGCTACTTCCTACATCTGGTAGCATTGGGCTCTCTGATGGTTTGCTACAGCCTTCTCACCTTTTCCAAGAGAAAACCTTGAACCAAGAAGTGATTTCCTTTGCGGAATCTAAGAAAGGGCTAAAAGTTGGCCGTGGAGAATGTTGGGATTTGGCTCAACAAGCCTTAACTTACGCAGGTGCCAGGAACTCTACGGACTATCGTTCCCAGACCCGCAATGAAAATTATATCTGGGGGAAGGAAATTTCGCTAGATAAAGCGAAGCCTGGGGATGTGATCCAATACAGAAATTTCGGAGGCACAAAGCGAGAGACGCAAACCAATGGCAGTTGGCAAGAAGTCAGATTTGAAGCTTCTCATCATACTGCTATTCTGGCAAAATCCCTTCCTCATGGAGCATGGGAAGTCTTTCACCAAAATAATCAGGGCCAACAATTTGTAACGAGGGATACCATTACCCTTTGGAACACCGAGTATATGCAGGGGGAATCAACTGTAAGTGTCTCGGTAAAAGGGAAATTTTGGATCTATCGTCCACAAGAAAGGTAGGGAACTTCCCTAGCCTTTCATAAAATATGATTTCTATTAAATCCGTTTCTAATAGTAAGAACCCTTTAGTAATATGCCTAAATTAACCCTTAGCACCTGGTCTCATTGTTGTTCTGCCTATCGGAAAAATCGGTTTTTAACGAGTATCCTGTTAGGATTCTTTCTTGTAGGATCAATTTTTTCTTATAGTCAAGACAAAATCTACTTGCTAGATAATTCTGAAATAGATGGGAAAGTCAAGCAAGTTGACAAGAAAGTTTGGTATACGAAAGCAGGCGATCCTAAAGCCAAGAAATACAAAATTCCCAGAAAAAAAGTGGGGATTATACACTATCAAAGTGGATTACTTCATGTATTTGGGGCTGAACGGGAACGGCAACTTCCATTTAATCAAGGAGAAAATGATAGAATTCTTCTGGTTTCAGGGCAGGTACTACCTATTGAGTTAAATGGAATTTTTGCGGATCACATTGAGTATGTATCTCTTGCTGATCCAAATCGTGAAACCATTTCTACTCCTAAATCTGGCGCATTGGGCATATTCCAACAGAATAAGCCTTTGATTATGTATGGGTCTGTCTCTAAGCTCGTTCCGAGCTTACTTCGCGCAGAAGAGTTACCTATTCTCCCGCCCAATCGTAAGCCTGATCCAGCTCCAAAACGTCCAGATCCCATTCCCTCTACGCCGGAGAATTCACCCCTTCCTCCTACTTCATCGGCCTCAGACCCCTTTGCTGGGTCAAGAAAGGATAATCCCTTTATGAAGATCGATGAAGAGGAGTTTAAGCGAAAAGCCTTGGATAAAACTCGAAGGTTGAATCAATACATTAGCCTCATCAGTAACAAGGCAACCCCCATCATGGAGGCAAATCAAGCAGTCTCTCAGGCAATTACGCTTTTTATTGGAGACTCTTGTATCGTTCAAGTAAGTAGTGTAAAACGACCTCAAAATGTTCGCGATTTCTACATCCGTCAGTACTTGGAAAATGTAAAACTCCTCAGATATGACAAAGTAGAAATCGAATGGGTGGATATCAACTATGTGGGGGAGGTACGAAAAGGGATGGATGGAAACTACTATGGGACCATCACGTTTATCCAGAAATTTCGAGGAATTAAGGATGGGCGTGTCGTTTATGAGGATAAAACCTATAAGCGCGTAGAAGTAGTACTAAAAACGTATGGGAAAAATATTATGGGCTCTACCAAAGAGCTCTGGGATGTATTTTTATCCAATATCAAAGTCGAACACACAACATCATACTAGTTTAAGGTTCTAAGTACATGAAGCGTTATTTTTACTCCTTTCTGATTTTTTCCTTATTGTTTCCTTGCATTTGTCCAACAGTTAAAGGGCAGGACGCACTAAGTCTGGAAGATAAGGTGGAGATTAGCTATCAGGCCAAACTTCTCGTAAGTGAATACCAGAGCCTTCTCAACGTACTTTCTAATCAAAATATTACCCTTCAAGAAAGTCGAATACTGATCTCAAATAGCTATTCTCCCACAGGCACACGCATATTTTATGACAGCCTGGTTGTCATTGAAGATGACATCGATCCTCTTCATACCCTGCCCAATAAAAGGGTTCCCGATACAAGGGTTCCCAATTATCTGAACGCCTTATATTTTCTCTATGAAAAAGGGAATGACAATACCATCAAGTTTTCGGACCTAAAAACCTCCCCAGTACAGGAGGGGAACTATGTATTCGTTCAGGTTATTTTTGAAAGCCAATTTCTGAATCGCCACAAGGAAGTGGGTAAGCCGTATCAAAAGACTAAACGAATCGCGGAGGTGCGTGCTAAAAAGATAAACGATGATTGGGACACCAAAATCTCCAGTATCATCTTTTGGGATGCCGACCAGGTTTTTGAAGACACTACCTACCAGGTTTCTGCAAGTGAGATCATGAAGAAACATGCATACACAGAGCAGGAAATGGATTCATTAGGGTTGGTTCAAGATGACCAGGGGAATCTGATGACCCTCGTCCGATTTAGTGAAAAGAAATTGTTGGAAAAGTTGGAAGAGGAGGCAAAAAAGAAAGCGGAGCGTTTGGTCAACGAAAATGAAGCGCAATACAAGATGAATTACGAGCGGGGTATGGAAATGATGGATCAAGGGGAATACGATCTGGCGAAGCAATCTTTTAAGGATGCCTTGGAATACAATGAATACAGGGTAGAACCTCGGATTCAACTCAATCGAATCGATCAAATTCAAAAGGACCGCGTACGATTGGCTCGAGTAAAATTGGATAACATGTTGCGCAAAGGCCGAAAATACCTCCAAATTAAATCTTATGACAAAGCCTTGGAATGGTATAGGAGGGCCTATGAAGCCAATCCCCACTTGGATTCCTTGGGTAATAGAATTCGGACGGTCGAGCAACACCAAATCTACATGGACCGGCTGAGTATAAATCTCAGAAGGAAAGACTTCAACGGTGCTGTGAAGGAGATTGGGCGGGAGATTCGCAAAAGGCCTCAAATGGCAGACCTTTATCGGTTGAGGGGGGATGCCTATGCAGGTATGGGGAAGTCCAAAAAGGCCTTCGAAGAATATCAGGAAGCCATTGCCAACTACAAAGATTATAGAGAGGCATATGTAAAGCGAGCGGACCTGTATTTACAATCTCAGAATCCCAGCCAAGCAGCAGCTGATTTTGGAATGGCTCTTACGCTAGATTCAGAGGATCTCCCTTTGCTCACCAGAAGGGCTGATCTCAACATTAAGCTCAACCAGCTAGATGAGGCGGTTGCAGACTACAGTAGGGCGGTACAAGTAGCTCCTAAAGACGCACGCTTTTACATGGAGCGGGGGAAACTACTTAGGAAGCTGAAGCGTTTCCGACCTGCCTTGAACGATTTCACTCAAGCAACTAAACTAAGAGATCTCGATCCTAATGCCTGGTTTTACAAAGGACTAGCCTTTGTAGATTTACACGATCCAGCCGGAGCAGTGAAGGCCTTCGACGAAGCCAAATCCCGCAATTTGTCTCCTCAATCTCTTCAAGTGATTCAACGTTTGGGTAACAATTACTATGCAAGTGGTAAGAAACTTGTTGATCAAGAGTCTTATGGAGCTGCTGTTGACAGCCTTACAGGGGCTATTTTGATCGATCCCCGCAACATAGATGCATGGTATTTTCGTGGGATAAGTAACCTCGCCCAACAGGATGTACTGAGCGCTATTGAAGACTTTACCCAGGTGGTAACGCTAGTTCCTAATCATGCGCTAGGATATTACCAAAGGGGAATGGCCTATCTACAAAACAAACAGTATAAGGAGGCGGCCCAAGATTTTTCAAATGCAGGAGGGTTGGACCCTCAATTGTTAGATGCCCACCTCAAAGCTGGGGAAGCCTATGGGAAGATGCAACGCTATCCAGAAGCGTTGAATGCATTTGAACGCGCGCTTACCTTAGATAAAAATAATGCCCGCGTATTCTTTGAAATGGGTAATATGTATGCATTTCAAGATAATTACTCAGAAGCCTTGAAAAGCTACAAACAGGCTATTAAAAAGAAGAAAAACTACGCAGAGGCTTATTATAGAAGAGGGGAACTTTATCTGGAAATGAAAGAGCTATCTGCTGCCAAGGCAGACTTTACCCAGGCTGTAAAAATACAACCTGAATTCCCAATGGCTTATCTGGAGCGAGGTAGAATTTTCCACCATGAGGAAGCAAAGCTCAAAGAAGCCATTACAGACTATTCCCTTGCGTTAAAATATCGAAGTAATTACCTTCCTGCCATCTTAGAAAGAGGGGAAGCCTATTATGCTTCTCAAGCGTATAGCAAGGCACTGGAAGACCTACAAAGAGCAGTGGACTTGGATCTAAAGTTATTGCAAGATCCCAAAGTTCAATACAAACTGGGATGGGCAAATCTTCACACCAGTACGCCAAGCCGGGCAAGACCTCACTTTCAAGAAGCACAGAAACTTTCTGTAGAAAAAACTCCGGGGATAAGTCTTGGGCTGGGATACTGCGATATGTTTGAAGGAAGTACGGATACGGGCTTGACTTTAATGGAAGAAGCCTTTCAATCTGGACAGTTTCGAAAAAAGGAAATAATGAAAAATCCCCTCACTAAGACTGTCAAAAGGAATAAGCGATTTAAGGCCTTAGTGAAAAGTTATTTGAACTGATTTCAGTCATTTTCCTTATAAAACCTTTCATCGGTTTGGAAAACTGAGTACATCCAATCCCTTGCGGTACTCGTATCTTAGAATACTGTATTGAAGGTGACTTTTTTGGTTGAATATATGTCAAAAGGGTAGAATATTTTTCATGCAAAAAAAATTACCAATACAATAGTTCAAGTATATTACGGAATTTGCGTACTTTTATATGATTTGAGCCGGAAGTGTGTAGGTTTTAGTAATTCACTTCCACATTTATTTTGTAGATGATGAAGAATGTAGGTAATTCAGTTAAATCATATTTGTTACTTCTTTGCTTTATCTTCGGCATATTCCTTCTGAATGGATTTTGTCAAGATCAGATTTACACATTAGATGGTCGTACCATACCGTGTAAAGTAGGGAGTATAGATAAAAAAATTTCTTATAAAATATACTCCAATCCCAACGGCCCAGAATATTTTATCAAATCCAAAGATATTGGATTCATCGTCTATGAAAATGGGGATATTCAAGCCTTCAATAAGAAAAAAAGACGTTACCTCACTTTTGTACACCCCAATTACGATTTGCTTTTATTAGCGGAGAGAAAATTGCTTCCTATCGATTCTCCCGAGATTCTTTCTGGTGAAGTAAAGGGCGTATCGCTAGCGCAAGCCTCTCATCCCAAGCTAAATTTTACTAGAAACAGTGTTTTGGCTTTTTGGAATAGGGAAAAAGGGTTTCTCGCCTTTGGCTCGCATGATGCTATCCGAGATGCCCTGATGGCTGTCAACCTTCCCAAGGATATTTACCCTCTCAAAAATCCCTCATCGCCCAACAGCAATTCCTCAAATTCCCTGGAAGGTGTATTTACTACGGATGTTACCGTGGATACGAGCGATGAGGAAGCACCTGCTTTTCAGAAAACCTCTGTATTGGATATTGATGAGGAGGAATTTAAGGAGAAGGCAGTAGCTAAGGTGGGTAGACTTACCCGCTATATTAGCCTTATTGCGGATAAGGATACCCCTAGGCCTCGTGCAGATAGAGCCATTAATGAAACGCTGGTTTTATTCGTATCTGATACGTGTATAGTTCAAATTAGTAGTATAAAAAAGCCCGATGCCAAACCTCGTGAAGAATTCATTAGAAGGTACTTGCAGAACCTGAAACAGCTTTTATATGATCGAGTAGAAATTGAGTGGGCTGAGATTAATTATGTAAGTGATCTTAAGAAAGACCCTTCTGGAAATTATTGGGGGATGGTATCCTTCTTACAGCGCTTCAAAGGCTTCAGAGATGGAAAGGTTGCCTATAGCGATAAGGTTACCAAAAATGTAAAGGTCTGGTTCAAGAGCTATGAGAAATTCGAGAATGGTGTTGGAGAAGAGCTCTGGGATGTATTACTCTCCGACATAATGGTAGAACAAACGGAGGTATATTAATCCTTTTCCCAATAGAATACCACTAGCATTTTATGAGATATATTTCCCCTCTCCTGCTTGTTCTCTTCTTTTTCCAATTTTCTTTACAAGTGAGGGGGCAAAAGATGAGTCCCACAGAGCGATTAGAAGCCATCGTTCAATCTATCCAGATCATTAGGGAATTTGAAAGCCTGTTGAACAACCTTTCGGATGTTGGGACCAGTGAAACCATCGGGGAAATATTGATAAGGAACAGCTACTCCCCAGGCAGAAACCAGATTTTTTATAACGAGTCTGTTGTCCTTGAAGACGATATTCACCCCAACCGCGCTTTGGGAAAACTTCCCATCGAGGATGTCGATGTTCAGCAGTACCTTCAGGACTTTAGCTTATTTTATGAAAAAAATAGCCGAAGAACTGTTTCCTTTCAGAACATTCGTGAGCTTAGTGATATAGAGGAGGGCAATTATAAATTCTTGCAAATTTATTTTGAAAGCCAGTTTTCAGGTAAACACCAAGAAATTCCTGTGGCTTATAAAGCTACCAAGCGGGTTGCCGAAATTCGAGTGGAAAGGGAGGGAAATAGCTGGCGCCCGTACATAGCTGGAGTTTCCTATTTTGTTGAAGAGGTAGTTGAGGAAAGCCCTGCTGTCTCAACTACTAAGTCTGTAGATCCTACATCTATTGAAAATGACCCTGTAGCAGTAACTCCCTCTTCTATAGATGCGGGAGAAGAGATTCCTGTTGAGCAACCAAGCACCGGTATTACCTTTAAACCCTCTGAGGCCTATCAGTTTACATATCCCAATGCAGCCACGACAAAGAAGCCTGGAGAAAATTTGTCCATTTCCTGGTTAAATCAGCAAAATATCCCTGGACCTATTGAATTAAAGTTAATGCGTCAAGGTCGGGTAATCAAAACCCTTGTTCCCCAATATACACAGAACTCTTTTGGCTGGAATATTGAGAAAAGTACGAAGAAGGGCGTATATCAATTAGAGGTAAGAAGTAAGAATACCCCAGACTCATATGGATTAAGTCCACGTTTTAGAATTAAGTCTAAATTTCCCCTTTGGTTGGCAATCGGAATCCCGGTTGTGATAGGTGGGGGAGCTGCAGCTTTATTTTTGGGAAACGGAGGTGATCGTGGTGGAAGTACGACTCCTCCACCAGACAATACCCTTCCGCCGGCGCCTGATC
Source organism: Bacteroidota bacterium (assembly GCA_039197765.1). GTDB lineage: Bacteria > Bacteroidota > Bacteroidia > J057 > J057 > JBCCTX01. The sequence continues at coordinate 7,964 of JBCCTX010000006.1, read as the reverse complement.
CCAACTAATTGATCAGAATTTGTGATGAGAATACTCTTTATAGTTGCATGTTTGTGGGTGTGTTTGGACCCCGTAGGAGCGGTGGGGCAGCAAACCTTTGTTATTACTGATAACCTAGGAGCAGGTACAGGTACCACCACGCTAAGCCGTAAGCATACCTACCTGCTTGATGGCCCAGTATATGTAAATCGGGGAGATGTCTTATCCATCGAATCGGGCACGATAATTAAAGGAAGGTACAGCAGTATTCCTGGCCAAAATGCCATGCTTATTGTAAGTGATGGGGCCCAAATTCGAGCAGAAGGGATGGAGGGTGAACCCATTATCTTCACCTCTGAAGGAGACAAACTAGAAACGATAGGAAATACCTTGTGTGCAAGTCCACAGGTAACTTACCTTTCAGATCTCCCTTTTGACGATGAATTTAACGGTTGGGGACCTGTGGAGCGAGATCAGTCAAATGGGGAAACCCAATCCAATGATGGTAGCCCTATCCAAATCAATGGAAAAGTGTATGCAAAAGGCCTTGGTATGCACGCTAGCGATCCAGATTTTCCCAATCCTCCTTCTATCGAAGATGATGATATTACTCACGTAACATTTGAATTGGATGGTCAATACGATGTATTCAAAAGTGATATAGGTCCACAAGATGACAAAGCCTTTGTTGGAGAAGTAGCTACTGAGTTTTCGGTTGAGTTCGTTGTGTTGGTGGATGGGGTGGAAAAATTTCGTTCGGGGGTAGTACGCTCGGGTGATCTCACTCAGTATATAGAAGTAGATGTATCTGATGCGGAAAAATTGGAACTCAGGCTTTTGAATGGGGGTAGTATAAATGAGGCTACAGATGGGAACCGCAAAAAGTCCGATCACGGTAACTGGGGAAATGCGCGTCTAGAGACTTGTAATGGAAGAGGGAGTTTGCTGAGGGGAAATATAGACCCAGCAGCATTTGATTCAGGCCTCTGGGGGGGCTTGGTGTTATTGGGGAGCGCCCCTTCAAATGCGCCAGTTCTTAGCCGTAGGATTGCAGGATTACCTGAAGATTCACGGAATTCTTATGGAGGGGTTCTATCTACCCATAACTCGGGGATTCTTCGCTATATTTCTATAAGGCATGGTGGGGGCTATTTGGATGAAGAGCAGGATATCAAAGCCAATGGACTTACACTTGCAGCTGTGGGATCAAGTACAGTTATAGAGCATATTGAAGTATACTCCAGCTTTGATGATGGGGTAGAGATATGTGGGGGAGAAGTAAATGCAAAGTGGCTTTCTATGGCTTTTTCTGGAGATGACGGCTTTGACATTGATCAAGGATATCAAGGAAGAGGTCAGTTTTGGTTGTCCCTCTCCAACGAAGGGGCAGATGTGGGAGGGTCTCATGATGGAGGAGACCGCAACCTAGAGCGCCCATTTACCCTCCCAAGGGTATTTAACGCTACCTTCATAGGAAGTGGTAGTGATGCGAATGCCAATCGCTATGCTATGTTGTTTGCAGATGGGGCAGCAGGACGGTATGGTAATTCTATTTTCACTGATTTTGCCCAGGGCATTTTTATTGAAACCCTAAGCGATGAAACTGACAGCTATACCCAGTTCCAGAATTCTAATCTGGAACTTAGGAGCAATTTATTTTGGAATATCGGTTCAATAGGGGAGGACTGCAACGAACTGTTTGTCCCTACTTCCGGGGCAGATGAAGCCGTTATTGAAGAATTGAAAAGTTATTTTGAATCGGCAAATAATGTATACAATAACCCTGTTTTTCGTGCATTCAACGCCCAAAGCTTTACACCAGGCCAGGAAGCCTTTTTTCCACTTCCTGAAATTGGGGGATTTGCTTATCAAGGACTAGAAGATTTACCAGATTCAGATTCTTTCTATGACAAAGTTGGGTACAAAGGCGCTTTTGGAGAAGACATGTGGCTGTCTAATTGGTCTGCCTTGGCATCTTATGGTTTCCTAGGTACTAAGGGAGGGAATGAAAACCCCAATACCTTAAAGGCAGATTTGATTTTGGAAAACGTGAGTTCCCTACCGGACCCCTTAGATGCAGGTCAATCCTTTACCCTTACTTTGGATGTGAGAAATGGCGGAGACTTTAAATCTGGTGCGACCACAGTTCGCGCAAGTTTAGAGGGAAGCGCAACAGCGTTGGATGTAGAGCAAATTACGCCGCTGGGCAAAGGAGGAAGTCTCACCAATCTCGTACTGTCTATCACCCTGCCTGCAACCCTCAGTGGTCCCCAAGAACTGGTTATTGAGGTAGACCCAGGATTAGAAGTCGAGGAAAAGACAAGGAATAACAATTTTGTTGTTCTTCCCTTTACACTCGATCAAACTGTGGAATTGCCAGATATGGAGATATCCAGTTTCAGCGTTTCCGAAAACCCTACAACTCCGGGTGCTTCCATTACCCTTAATTTTGATGTGGAAAACAAAGGACAGGTAGCAACTGGCATTATTCCCCTGAAAATATTATTGGGAGGGTCTACCGAACTCTTAGTAGGCAGTATAGCCAATGTAGCTCCAGGACAGACCCGGTCGGTTTCCCGAATTATCCAAATCCCAGCGAACGCCAGTGCAGGAGAGCTTCTTTTAGAAGTCTTTCTCGATCCAGAGAATACCATCCAGGAGTCAAATGAGGATAATAACCAAGCAGGCTTAGAATTGGAAATTTTGGGCTTACTACCGGATTTGGTTCTCACAGAATTGGAAACCGATGCCAATTCTGTGGAGGTGGGAGAACTGTTTACCTTATCCTTATCGATAGAGAACTCAGGTCAGGAAAGTTCGGGAAACTTTGACCTATGGATCACGGCAAATGGAGAACTGGTATCTTCCCGGCAGCTCCCTGGCTTATCGGTTGGTTCGAGTTCTTTCCTTGAGTTGCAAGTAGCCTTACCTGCTAGTATCACCTCAGACCAGGTAGAACTGTCTGTGGTAATCGATCCTGACAATAAGATTCTAGAAGAGAATAAAGGGAATAATGCCAGATCTGTGAATTTAACTGTAATACCAACCGAGCGGCAGTTTGCAGATTTGACCTTAACCCTTCTGACTCCCGATACCGATAGCCTTACGGTTACAGCAGGAGAATCCTTCGATATTTTGGTTCGGATACAAAATAGCAATGGAGATACTCTTGCAGCTGCTAACCAGATCCGCCTAGAATTAAACGACCAATTGATTGACACCCTCGTCCAACCTGAACTAAATCGGGTGGATTTTCGAGATCTGAGCAGAAATATTGAGATTACCGAGGGTACTCCTGCAGGTTTTTATCAGTTTGTAGCAAAGGTTGATGCCAAAGATGAAGTAGTTGAAAAGAGTGAAGAAAATAATGCAGACACACTTATAGTAATAGTAAAATCCCCCAACCCTGATGGGGGAGATGCATTGTCTATCACCCAAACCCGGTTTCCTCGATACCATACCATGGGAGAGGGAAATATAACGAATCCTACCATTGTAGTTTCAGATCTCTCAAAAGTGATTCGAGTAGAATTTTCCTACAAGCCGATTTCTGCACCCTTGACAGCTTTTCAAACAGTTGATGCAACGAATGGAGGAGGATCTACTTTTACGGCCAGCTTCTCAGATGCAGAGGTAGGAGAAATTGGAATCAGCTATTTCTTCACCGTATTCAATAGAGCTGAGGGAGAGGAAGATGTTCAAAGTGAACTAGGTCACACGTATTTACGCTATACCGGAGAGGGGTTGACACTCCCAACAATTCAAACAGGTAGTACGGTCTCGGACTACCAAATTCTATCTATTCCCTTGAACCTAGACAACTCGACTGTATCTAGCGTTTTTGTAGATGATATTGACAGCGACCAAAACAAGACAAAGTGGCGTCTCATGCAGTGGAATGGAAGTAATACTCTTGATGTGTCTACTAGTAGCAATGTGACAGTAGGTAGGAGCTACTGGCTACTCATTGTAGATCCTGCAACGATTGATACGGGTCCTGGTACTACAGTTGAGGTAACTGAAAGCTCCCCCTTGGTACTTAATTTATCCACCCAGTTTACCCAGGTGGGGAATCCCTATAACTTTGCGGTGAGTTGGCAAGATATCCTGGAAGCAAATGGGAATCCAGAGGGACTTACTTTTACAACCTATAACAATGGCTATACAAATGATACCCAGTTGGATGCCTTTGTAGGAGGTTTCATTCAGAACAACGGACCCGTTACCTCCCTGGAAATCCCTGTTCTGAAAAATGAAAATATCAATCGTTTTGCTGAAGAAGAGCTTCTGTCCCCACTCACCGCTTCTGCCTGGAAAGTTCCTATTAATTTAGCATCTGGAAACCTAATCCATCGAGTAAGTGGAATCGGTATGCATCCCGATGCTTCCGATAATTGGGATCTCAAAGATGTGGCAGGCTTTCCCCGTTTCGAGTCCTATCTGGATATACATTTTCCCAGGTTAGAACATAGATTCGATCGCATTGCCTTTGATTACATTACCCCCCGAACCGCATACTCTTGGGATCTAACCGTCTCTTCCACTTTGAATAAAACCATCACCTTGGAGTGGGAGAATCAATACTTTGGAGAAAATGATAGGCAATTGTGGCTAGAAGATTTACAAACTGGAGCAGTAGTAGACATGCGTCTACAACAGAGTTTTGAGTTCTTCCCTGCATACACACAGTCACATTTTCGGGTTCATTTTGGCGACCTAGATTATGTGAAGACCCAGGTTCGAAATCGCCAAGCCTGGATTGAAACCCCTTCTCCTAATCCCTTTACCCAAAGGCTTTCTTTTTCCCTTCAAATTCCTCCTCTACAAGGTCCATCTCTTGTTTCCTGTAGCCTATTTAATTTAATGGGGCAACGAGTTGGGGGTAAAGAGTGGCATTTCCCCGAATCTGGTAATGCTTTGGCAAAGTGGGACCTGCAATCTCTCTCCCTACCTCAGGGAGTATATACCTATCGGATTTTCGTGCAAACCGAGAGCGGGCAAGAAGTCAAAAGCGGTAAGTTGATTAAGCAGTAAGGCAGAGCCTTTGTGAAAATGGGGTTTACCTTTTCCCAAATGCTTGTAAAAGGAATTTTTTTTCGTCTTAAAAAAGTTCCGATTTTACTCTGCCTTCCCAAAATTTCCTTATCTTAGGATGGTTAACATTTTTTTCCAGAATACTATTTTACGCTCTAATTAAACTAGCCACTTACATGTTTAAGGTCAATAGCAACCTCCTGCTTTTCTGTACGGCTTTCCTTTGTACACTTACCCCTATCTTGTTGAGGGGGCAAGACATGATTTATACCCTTGACGAGAAAATTCTTTATGGAACGGTAAAAAGTGTCGGAAAAAAAATTGGATATACCCAACCCGAAAATCCCAATGGTCCCATTTATACGCTTAAAGCAAAAAAAGTTGCCTTTATCGTCTATCAAGATGGTAACCTAGATGTAATTGGGAAGAAGAGTGTTCGAAATATTCCTTTCGCTCACTCGGGATATGACATCCTATTGACGTTGGATAAAAGGATGGTACCCATGGATTCTTTACGAAATAATGGGAATGAAGTAAGTGGAGTTTCCCTGGCTGACCCGTCACATCCTGAAACGAAATTTAGAAAAGATTTTGTTGTGGCAAAATGGGACAGGTATAAAAGTTTGAATACATATGCACCTTTTGAAAAGGTAAGAGACGTCCTCTTTGAGGCAACGTCAGTTGGAGCGGTATATCCTATTCCCAAAGAGAAAGATCCAAGCCTAAGTCAGGGTAGGCAAACTGTAGATGAACCCAAGCCTATTCCAGAGTCTACAAATGTTAGACCTACAGTACCCAAAATGGAAACCTCCTCCACTGAAGAAGAACTCCCTTTTGATCAAAAAGAATTTGAAGGAAAAGCTACTGCAAAGGTTAAACGTCTTCAAAACTATTTTCAAATAATCTCCAACAAGAAAAGTCCTGTCCGTGTTGCCGAAAACGCCGTATTGGAAGCCCTAGTTCTCTTTGTTTCTGATACTTCCTTTGTCCAGGTAAGCAGCGTAAATAAGCCTAATATAAAACCTAAGCAAGTATATATTAGGCAATACCTGGAAAATCTTAAGGCTTTTCTCTATGACCGTGTTGAAATTAAATGGATAGACGTATACTTTGTCAGTAAACTAGTGAAGAATCCAGGTGGAGATTATGAAGGGGTCGTATCCTTTGTACAGGTCTTCGAAGGATATCGGGATGGGAGAGCTGTCTACAGAGATAAGACTACCAAAAACATCCGCATCATTCTCAAGCGATATGAAAAGTTTGAAAATGGAATTGGAGAGGAACTTTGGGATGTATTGCTTTCCGATATTTCAGTAGAGTCAACAGAGAGGATATAAGTTTTAATAAATTCTATGACCCCAGAGCCAATGAGAAAACTAGTCCATATCGTTTTTTTTATTTTCTTGATTGTAAATCCTAGTCGCTTTTGGGGGCAGGATCTAAGTGTTTCGGAAAGACTTGAGATAATATATGATGCCCAAGACCTTATTAGGCGCTTGGAAACCTTATTAAATACACTCGTTGATAATAATACGACGGATAACCGTGCGAGGTTTTTAATTGAAGACAGCTATAAGCAAGGTAGAAATCAAATTTTCTACAATGGAGATATTGTTATAGAGGATGATTTAGAACCCAAAGTTATTCAAGCGGGTGAGTTAGTTACAGATGTATTTGTAACCAAATATTTGAATGATTTTCGTTTATTCATTTCCAAGAGCCCTGGCCGAGGAGTTGAGTTTACTGAAATAAGGGAACTAACAGATCTTATTGATGGGAATTATAAATTCATTCGTTTTTCCTTCAATAGCCAGATTTTAAATAAGCATATAAATTATGATGAGTCGTTTCCCAAAATCAGACGGATAGCAGAGGTACGGGTTGAAAACGTAAACGGCTCCTGGATCCCCCTCATCCATGGCATATCCTATTATCGAGAAGAAACGCCTGTTGAAGAAGATCCCCTCCCTATTCCTACTGATCCGATTGACCAGAACCCTCAAACTCCCGTTGAGACCCCTAAGGATAAGGCGGCTGAACCAACAACACCCGTAGAAGAGATTACCCCGAAGGAGGAAGAACCCGGGATAGAAGATCCAGAGTCCGATGATGCAGCCTACCGTTTTGCATTTCCTACCTCATCTGACGTGGTAAAGATTGGGGAAAATCAAGGGGTTTCTTGGTCAAATATGAACGGACTACCGGGAGATGTAGAGTTGCGCTTAGTTGGAAAAGGAGAGGTCATTACCCTCCAACCCAGCACGAATAGTGCCTCATTTAACTGGACTCCTCAAAAGGGAGATGTCAAAGGAGGAACCTATTATCTGGAAGTCGTCAATAGAGAAAACCCCCTGGTATTTGGGAGAAGCGATGAATTCAAGGTCAAATCAAAATTCCCCATTTTGATAGTTGGAGGAGCCATCTTAGGAGGCGCAGTTGCCATTTTGTGTATAACGAATGTTATTTGTCCAGATGGGGAAAATGGTCCTGAACCCCTTCCCAATGCCCCAGATCCGGAACCTATAAATTAAGCCCATGAAACGATTAGCTCATATGGTGTTTGCAGGTGTTTTTTTCCTGCTCCTTTCTGTTCATTCCATTTCTCAAGTGACTTATGTAATTACCGACTTTGACGTTCCTGTTTATACCAACCAAGTGAATGATGGACTTCCTTTGGGTGCGGGTAGCACCCCTTGGTCTAAGGATACAGTATATATTTTGGACGAGACTGTATATGTAAATCCTGGGGAACAGTTGAGTATTGCACCTGGAACCCTTATTAAAGGAAGATACAATTCAGATCCAGAAAAAGTAGCTAGGCTCGTAGTTAGTCGGGGGGCGCAAATTTTCGCTGATGGAACAGCACAAGACCCCATTATTTTTACGGCTGAAGGAGATTTTTCACCTACCTTTAAGACAGAATACACTTGTGAATCTGCCGAAGTGGTATA
>JBCCTX010000005.1:0-67806 GCA_039197765.1 Bacteroidota bacterium | reverse complement strand
CGAGAAGATTCGTTGCTTCTCAGGTTAAGCTCATTATTGAGGGTAGTAGCTGTACTATCTGTGTTCTTAAAGCGTCGTTCAATGCCATCTACGAAATGGTCATAATTGCTGCGGTAGGATAAGGTTGCAATAAATCCCAGTGGACGCTTACCTCTTCCAATATTAAACTGGTTTCCAACCGATGCTTGAAAGTTATAGTTCAATCCTGACTTATCGAAAATGGGAAACATAGACCCATTGAAAGCCTGGCTTGCAGTCTCTATGGCTTGGGCATCCTCCACAGTCAATCCTACCTGATCGCGATTGGGAATAGTTCCATTCGGTAAGCCTTGTATAAAGCCGGGTATCTCGCGGGTTCCATCATCAAAGCCTAACCAATCTGTATCGCCTGTCTGATAAGAAAGAAATTGATCTTCATTACTTGCCTGAGAATTAAATCCGGCAGAACCGGATAGACTAAAGGTGAATTTTTCAGGAAAGTCCTTTGTAATAACATTTACCAATCCCCCGGAAAAGCTACCAGGGAGATCTGGCGTGAAGTTTTTGTAGACGATTATGTTGTCGATCAGATTAGAAGGGAAAATATCCATCTGAACCGTATTTCTATCGGGATCTAAACCGGGAATTTCAGCTCCATTGAGCGTAGTCAAACTGTATCGATCCCCTAGGCCGCGAACATAGACGTACCTTCCTCCCTCTACAGTTACTCCGGTTACACGTGTCATGGCAGCAGCAGCAGTAGGCGCTCCTACCCGAGCAGCCAAGTCTGCGGATACCCCATCAATTGTATTTATAGACTTTAACTTTTTGCGAAAAAGCGTTACATCCGATGCTTGGTTTGCCTTTGCCACAATCACTACTTCTAGGTCCTTCCTTATTTCCATGGTGAGAAACATGTTGGTCTCAGTAAAGGTCACCTCGCCATCTATCGCTTCTACCTCAACGGTATCGTTAATAAAGGAGAGATAGGAAATAATAAGCGTATAAGCCCCTGGTGCAGCAGATATGGTATAACTCCCTTCTACATCGGTATAAGCGCCTCCTTTCATGGTTCCATCCTGGAACATACGTACAGTTGCTCCTAATAAGACTTCTCCGCTTTCTCCGTCCGAAACCTTCCCGCGCAAGGTCCCGCTTTGTGCCATACCCTCAAATGTGAATCCTCCTATGATCAGGCAGATTCCCAATAGTTTAGGTAGAAGTTTTTTCATTATTTGTAGTTAGTTAGTTGGTGTTTGCCTATAACGGTGCGAATTTCTAAAACGGAGTTAAAAACAAATACCCTGAAATGTTAAATTATTGTTAACAAAGACTCAGGGAATGGTAAATTACCGTTAAACAAAAATATTCCTCACAACAAACAATTTCCCCAATACGTGAAGGAATAAGCCACTCAGGAAAGAAATAGAGGCGAATCATGTTTTTGTATTAAAAATTTATGTTAATATAACTAAATTGCATTCAGAAATTTCGCCTGAGGTATGTTAAAGTTCCTGTTAACCTTTCCGATCTTTGGGATTATTCTCAACCTATCCGCACAAAACAATGCGGTTTCCTTCCAGGAATCCAATCCTGAGTCGCCTGCTCCTGCCCTTTCTTCAGAATTCTCTCTAGAAAAATACCTCCTGCGGGAGCGCCAAAAGGAGGAGGCGATTACAGAGAAAGTACTGTCTTACAGAAATGGAGACAACGCAACGCGTTTGGAGTTACTTTCCGAGATCAAGGACCTTTTATTTGAGGTATTAGACCTGAAAATCCAGCAAAAAGAGCTAGAAATCACTTTGCTGGACAGAGAACTTAATGCGATGCAATTGGACTCTGTCTATTCTCAAAAGCAGGAAGCAATTCAGGCCCTAAAGGAATCAATCCACCAAGTAGAAGATAACCTACAGTACCGCAAAGCCCATAGAAATGCCATTGTGTTGAACAGACTCAGAGAGTTAGGTATTGGGGAATGAGGGAAATCCTAATCGTTTTAAAAGGGTTGAGGGAAGGAACCCCAACCCCTTAAAAAGGGGCAAAAGTTTGAGGTTTAGTTATACTTTGATCTCTGATGAAAGGTTACCGTGGACTATGGACTATTTAACTATGGACTATTCTATCAAAGGTTACCACGGACTACCGACTACTTTACTACGGACCAATTCCATTTCCTGTAGCCCTCTACTTCCCCCGACCCTCTAGAATCACGATAAAGGTATATAGCATGATTTTCAAATCCAGGGCCAGGGACATCTGTTCTATATAAAGGATATCAAACGTGAGGCGCTCAACCATTTCTTCAACAGTTGAGGCATAGCCATACTTCACTTGTCCCCAAGAGGTTATTCCTGGCCGCACTTTATGTAAATGGACATAATGAGGGGCTAGTTTTACGATTTGATCAATATAATGTCTTCGCTCGGGCCGGGGGCCTACTATACTCATATCCCCTTTCAATACATTCCAAAATTGGGGGAGCTCGTCCAGACGCATCTTGCGTAAGATGCGCCCTACAGGGGTAATTCGAGGATCATCTTCAGAAGAGAGTGCTGGGCCTTTGCTTTCTGCATCCTGGTACATGGACCGAAATTTCACCATTGAAAAGGGCTTCCCCCCTTTTCCAATTCGTTCCTGAAGGTAAAATATTGGCCCTGGAGAATCCAACTTCACTGCCAGACCAATTAACGTGTATATAGGAATGAGCAAAACTAAGGAGACCAGAGAAACCCCTATATCCAGTAAGCGCTTGATTACTTTTTCCCAATTGGAGATAATTTGGGGAAAGATTTCGATTAGGGGTGCTCCCAAAATATGGCTAATTTTTGCACTCCCAACGATGTAGTCATAGCTCCCTGGAACAATTTTGATATTTGCAGAGGTATTATCTGCCAATTCGATCACTTTAGGGATAAGTTCTGCTTCACTCCCTTCCAAAGCGATAATTATCTCTTCGATCACATGGCCATTCACTACTTGATTCAACTCTTTGAGTTCTCCCAAGCGTGGGAGCTTATCGGCCATAAGGTCCTTCGATCCAGGGTTTGCACACAAATAGCCCACAAACTTATAGCCCATGTATCGTCGGCTATTTTCTAGAATATTGTAAATTTTCTCTGCTTCAACCTGACATCCCACCAACAGGGAAGGAAAGCCCAATTTTCTGGAACGTATAAGCAGATTAGTTCGTGTGGAAATGGTAAACCGTATGACCGCTGTGATAAAAAATTGCAGGAGGAAAAATACGGTCATGTAGTAACGGTACCGGTTGTAAGGAATATTCTCTGGATCCAAGGGCGTATCTAGTACTATGATAAAGAAAAAGGCAATCACCCCAAAGAGGGTAAATTTGAATAAAGCGATTAATTCTTCCAGGCGAGATCTTCGAAAGGGTTTTTTGTACAAGCCTGCTACCGCGTATATAGCCACCCAATACCCTCCCATGATAAAGCCGATAAACAATTGTGTGCTGTCCATCTCCCCTCCATCCTGGATAAACTTGCCTCGTAGTTGGACATAGGCTAGCCATGCCAGGATTGCAGCAAACCAATCACTAACTAAGTACAACAGACTTTGTCTAAGCTTACTATCCATTTAATCCATTGCTATATTACCCCTTCTATGCGCAGGCTACTTCAATTTCCCGTAAAAGTCTGTCAGATTACTCACCAGCTTGCGATAGTCAAATGAATTCTCAACAAGTTTATACGCATGGCGTCCCATGGTTTCTCCCAACTCGGGATTTTCCAGTAAGATAGAAACACAATTGGCAAAATCCTTGGCTGATTCAGCGATCAACAGGTGCTGTCCATGCTTAGCAGGTATCCCTTTTACAGCAGTCGGCGTAGCCACAATAGGTCGCTTTAAGGCCATCCCTTCCAGGATCTTCACACGCATACCACTGCCCTCAAATAAAGGTACTACCATTATTCCATTTGACAGCATAAAGTCATATGCGCTTTCTACCTCTCCCACAATGGTTACTTGGTTTTCTTTCATACTCCTGTAAAAGAGGGGCATGTTTCGCCCCGCAAGTAGAAAGGTACTTTCTGGGTATCGTTTATTTATCCTTGGCCAAACCTTCTTTAAAAACCAATTGACTCCTTCTTGATTCGCTCGCCAATCCATAGAACCAATGTGAAATACCGCATGTTGTCTTTCCCTTTTACGCTCTTCAGACGCTTTTTCCCATTGGGATTCGGACTCAGCTAAAATCTGCTTGATCATAAGTACATCCAATCCAATCCAACTGGTGTGTATAGGCACACCTGAGTCAAGTTTTTTAAACGCCTTTGCATCCTCTTTTGAGACTGTGACAATCGCATCTAGTTTTGCACCTGATAGCTTATTGGTGATCACTTTCTTTTCAAAGAGGCTTATTCGATCTGCCAAAATAGACAGATAATACTGCTTAAACGGATTGTTTTCATTTTCTGCTGCACCTTTCCATATATCCTGCTCTACATTATGTGCACGTAAAATGATTTTGGCGTCGGGAAGGTACTTGCGCAACAGAGAAAGATATGAAGCCATATATACCGTTTCCAACTGCACATAGTCAAATAAATCTTTCTGAGATACTTTCTCTTTCAGAAAGTTTTCCAGTGCAGTGGAAAATCCTTTGGATTCAAAGCGTTGAACGTGGTAGGCTTTCTTGCTAAAAAGTAAGTTGGCCACAAGATCCAGCTTCTTTACAGAGGTATTAATGTCTACTGCATGATATTCTGCCTTTTCCAGCACCTCTGCGGGTAGATCACGAATGTGAACGTAATGCTTGGAAGTATTCATTGCAAAGACGGTGACTTCATGCCCTTCTTCATGAAACGCTTCAATCATATTATACATAGCAACCGCACCACCATCCTTGGGGGGATAGGGAAATCGGATGCACAGCATAAGGATTTTGTACTTCATGGACCAAATTTGTAGGCAGGAGATCCATTTTCCAAATTCCATTGAAAAGAAGGGAATTACACTTTTAAAAATGAAGGATAATTATTACTTTATTTTTATGTAATACTCCCTTAATACAGGCTACTATGAAACACTACTCACCACACCACATCAAAAACGTAGCCCTCGTCGGAAGTTCCAAATCAGGCAAAACCACACTAGCCGAATGCATGATGTACGAGGGCGGGGTACTTAAACGAATGGGTTCAGTTGAAGAAGGAAATACTACATCCGATTTCAATGAAGTGGAGCAAATGCGAAAGAACTCTGTTTTTTCGTCCATATTGCACACAGAGTGGAGAGGCAATAAGATCAATATCATTGATACACCAGGCTTGGATGATTTTATAGGCGAAGTAATCAGTTCCCTTCGAGTTGCAGACACAGCCCTTATGACCTTAAACGCTCAGCAAGGAATAGAGGTAGGTACAGAAATTCTTTGGCGTTACCTCAATACCTATAACAAACCCACCTTATTTATTGTCAATCAAGTAGATCATCCAAAGGCCGATTTTGAAAAGTGTTTAGAAGAAGCTCAGCATCATTTTGGGAATAAAGTCATACCTGTACAGTACCCTTATAATCCAGGAGAGGGTTTCGATGCCATTATCGATTTACTGAAAATGGTTATGTATAAGTTCCCAGCATCTGGCGGGAAACCTGAAAAGCTTCCCATACCTGATGAAGAAAAGGCAAAGGCGCAGGAATGGCACAATGCCCTAGTTGAAGCAGCAGCCGAAAACGATGAAAGTTTAATGGAACTATACTTTGAAAAGGGGGAATTAGATGAAGATGAAATGCGAAAGGGGCTACGAATAGGTATGCTAAAGCGAGATCTTTTTCCTCTTTTTTGCCTAGCTGCCAAAAAAAATATGGGGAGTGGAAGGCTGATGGGTTTTTTGGGGAATGTTGCTCCTACAGCCGGAGATATGGGTTCAGAAACCTGCAAAGATGGCACGAGTATTAATGTGGGAGACAAAGAAACTTCTCTTTTTGTTTTCAAAGCTTCTCACGAAAAACACACCGGAGCAATGAGCTACTTCAAAGTATGTTCTGGGGAAGTGAAGGTGGGGATGGAGTTGACCAATGTGTCCAATGCCATAAGTGGTAAAATCAATCAACTCTATGTAATTGATGGGAGAAACCGAACAGCGGTAGATCGCTTAAGTGCTGGAGACATAGGGGCTACGGTAAAGTTTAAAAATACTTTCAACAACCAGACTTTACGGGAGAAAAGCGACTCTTCTGAAATTGCTCCCATTGCATTCCCTGAAGCCCGGATACGGAAGGCAATTTTGGCTCATAACCAAAAAGAGGAAGAAAAACTTGCTCAGGTATTGCAAAAAATGACCCAGAGTGATCCTACGCTTAGAGTCGAATATGCCCGTGAACTCAAACAAACCATTTTACATGGACAAGGAGAATTACATCTTGAAACCGTAAACTGGGCCCTAGAGAATTTACACGGCTTGAAGATCGCTTATGATAAACCTCGTATATCTTATCGGGAGACTATCCAAAAACCTGCAGAGGGATATTATAAACACAAAAAGCAGAGTGGGGGTGCTGGGCAATACGCAGAAGTCTATCTTAAGATCCAACCCTATAAATCGGGATATACTGATCCTCCCGAGTTAAAAGTCCGCGACCGGGATGAGATTGAACTAGAATGGGGAGGAAAACTCATTTTTTGTAATTGTATTGTAGGGGGAGTAATTGATCAACGTTTTATGCCAGCTATCCTCAAAGGCATCAACGAGGTAATGGAAAATTCCCCCCTTACAGGATCATATGCCAGGGACTTGGTCGTTTACGTATACGATGGTAAGATGCACGCAGTAGACTCCAATGAAATTTCTTTTAAAATTGCGGGTGCGCAAGCCTTTAAGCAAGCCTTCCTAGACGCAAGTCCCAAGCTTCTCGAGCCTATTTATGAACTGGAAGTGCTAGTTCCAGGCGATTTTACAGGGGAAGTAATGACCGATCTACAGTCTCGTCGTGCCATTGTATTAGGAATAGAAAATGAAGGGGCTTACCAACGGATTAAGGCGAAAGTACCCCTTGCAGAGATGTTTAGGTATAATACCAAACTCAATTCTATCACACAAGGTAGGGCAACCTACAGTAGGAGATTCCTAGAATTTTCCATTGTCCCCGGAGATGTACAGCAGAAGCTCACTACTACCTTTGCGGAGGCAGCATAGTTTAAAAATAAAAAAGAAAAAATTACCTCGTAGGTGCGAGGGGAGAGAATAAAACGATTCCATCTAAACAAAATATCTCTCACCTCTCTTCTCGCCCCTTTCCCTCTCCCCTATTCTCTGAGTAGAGGGAGCACTAAGCCTCTCGGTCCCCCCGAATCGGTACGTATCTCATTTGAAGACATCAATTCCAGGTGAGGATCTGAGGATAGTTGTTTTATTTTATTTTTTAGACTCGTCAACGTCACAGGGTTCCTATGATAGGCTATGGAATGGAAGGGCTGCGTGTTGAATACATTTGCTGCCATATTCTGTTGGTCAAACAGAGCCACTTTTAGGTGTTCATAGGGACTCGGATAATCATCCGGATCCCCTCCAACCCATATGACCTGATCGAGATCTATCCAACCATCTTCCACCAATTGATCCAAAAAGTACCTAGAGGTCTGGGGTAGTCGCTCCACTTTTCCCACCTTACGTATATGAGATCTGTCATATACTTCCACCTTTCCTGCGTGCTCAAAGTCTTCTGCAGTGGGTATCCTACTTAAATCCGTTCGGTTAACCCCAATGGTATCGCGCAGCCATCTGATAAAATGCTGCAACACTTCCTTTGCGGAAACATGTAAGGTAGGGGAAGGGTATCCAAAGATATAAGGCATTACCAAGGCGCTCTTTGGGCCTATCATGTTGAAGACAGTATCTAGGTGCATAAACCCCTTTAGGTCAGGGAAATTCACCATGTAAATTCTTTCAATTTTTTTCTCTTTATCTGCTTCAAATAACTTTTTTACAAAAAGCTGAAAGCCCTGTCTCGTTGTCCGACTATTGTAGATAAAATCTGCGTGTCCTACCCCTACAGCCAAGGTATTTTCGCTGATGACCATTACATTACTTCCTTCAAAGAAATGCTTCTCGATAAAGCCACAATAGGTGTCATCATCCTCCATATTCCGTTGGAATTCCACCATATCCAGGAATATGCTATCAGGATCAAACATGGGATGGTATTTGAATACGGTACGAAGTAGGGAAGGCTCCATAGCCCTCCTGTTAGAAACCATCGATCCTATTACTACCCCCAAAGGGGTAATTGCGGCTGGATCCCGAATCCACATAGCCTCTCGTTGCGGCGGAATAATTAATTTGGGTAATCTCCCATTGTTAAGCGTCAGCGTCCGAGGGTAGCCCTGGACCAGATCCTTTACCAACTTGGCAGGATCATAGGAGGAAAGCCGAATACCTCTGGCCTGTAAATGATCTACGTATGTATCCGCAATTTTATGAAGGGTATCTTGAAGTATTTTGTATCGGTGATGGTAATCCTCTGGCGTAAAAACTTCCTCCAGAAGCTGGGTTAATTCCAACACATTTTCTGGACCGATTTCCTGACTTATGTATTGCTTCATCCACCCATGGTCCCTACGCAATTCAGCATAGGTATGCGGATCAGGCCCCATTAGGGGATGGTCTCCTTCCCAGGGAATGAGTTGCTGGTGCTCTGCACCAGGTGTGTGGATCATAACCTTATACAAGGTCCCAAATTCGCTAGTAATCCTTGGTTTCATGAAAATGTTCTATGAATGGGGTTCGAAAACTTCTGTAAGTATACAACAAAGACCTCCTACTCCTAAATTTCCTATTACTTCTAAGGAAATGGGTAGTAAGGTACCAAAGCTTTCTAAACGACTGACCTGGGAGGGATATAAGGCCTGAAAGGCCTTCTCAGAAAGCACAATATACCTATCCCCCTTTGTGTTTTGCAGTTGGATTAGGTTACAGGCAGATTGCTGCATTTGATCAAAATTGCATTCAATAAGTTCTTTATCTGCTACTGCTAGCGTATCTAGGACTTCTTTCCGATTTTCCTCTGCAATAGCTTCTTTGCACAATATGCAAAAACCTTCTCCAACAGAAAGTAAACTACTTGTGTAGGCAAAAGAATCTTTATAAAGTGGATTTGCCCTGAAAATGATAGGCTTCCATTCGAAATATTGACAGTATCGCTCAAAAAAACCGGGATGGGTATTGGGCGACTCACACGCATAGGCTATCCTTCCCTTTCGGTCTAGGACAACGCTGCCCATTCCTTCTAGGTACACCCCCACGCTTCTGTACTCCCGCAAATCTGTAAACTCCCAGGCAGCGTTTCTATCCAAAAACTCCTGGATGATTTCCGCCTGGTTCTTAAGCTTGGAACTATGTGTTCGAATAGGATAGCGGATAATATCTCCCTGAGGATGAAAGGATACCCAATTTATGGAAAACGCCGAAGCTAGAGGAATAGGGCCCTCACTAGGTTGGAATACACTCACTTGTATGCCTGAATCGCGCAATTGATTCTGTAAGAGATCCAACTCCGATAAAGCTTCTTGCCAAAGGGAAATGGGTAAAGTAGGCGTATTAGCATTGCCTATATCAAGTTCTAGCTCATCTTCTTGACCCACAAAATTGGGTCTTATCATCATTACATGCGAGGCAATGGACATGCTATCTTACAGCGGGTTTAAAGTTAAAACCCAATATTAAAAAAATTCTTCCCGAATTTTGCCAAGGGCATCTTCTGTAAGTGGTTTTTTTTGAAATCCCTGGATTCCCAAACTCCATAAAAGGTCCGTTTTGGCCTGATCCAGCATCGTTGTGAGCATTACAATTATTACTTTAGCTCGCTTGGAAGGAGGAAGGCTTTGGTGGGCTCTGAGAAATTCATACCCATTCATTGTGGGCATATTTAAATCCAGGAATATTAAGTCTATTGTACTGGCCGATGAATCTTCAGAACTACCTTCCCAAGTTTGTAGAAATTCTATAGCCGCTTTCCCTGTTTGGGCTAAATGGACTGTACACCCCCAATCCACCTCATCGATAATTATCTTGTGGAGAATATTGGTTGGTTCATCGTCATCTACAAGCAGTATGTGCTTAATTTCCCCCATTATTCGAAATCCAACTAGCGTAAAATGTAATTTATGAAAAAATGGTAAAATAAAAGCTTGAACCTTTACCTTCCTCAGATTCTACCCAAATTTCTCCTTGACAACTCTCTATAATTCTCTTACAAATAGATAGGCCTAGACCTGCTCCTGGGAAATCTGCATTGTTGAGTCGAGTAAGAAGTTCAAAGATTTCTTCACCATATTGCGAAGCAATTCCGATTCCATTGTCTTTCACTTCAAATTTCCAGCCTCCTTCCAAGCTCTCAGAAGAAATCTCGACCTTGGCCTTAGATCCTGGATTTTGATAAATTAACGCATTCTGAATGACATGAAAAAACAATCTATGAAGATCAAAGGGATTTGCAGAAATAACAGGGAGACCCTTTGTTACCAGTTCGGCATTAGAGAAGCTAGAGGCTTTAGTCAGGTCTTCCCATATTTCGAATACCAATTTTTCACAATCTACACTTTCTTGCTGAGCTGCCTTCCCTACCCTCGAGTATTCGAGCAGCCCCTTGAGGATGATGGATAGTTTTTCAGATGAGAGCTTTATATTTTCCAGAAAAACCTTTCCCTTATCATCAAATGAGTCTATATATCTCCTTTCAATCAATCCCAAGTATCCAATCATAGTTGTAATCGGTTGTTGAAGGTCGTGAGATATCTTGTAAATCACTTCTTCTTCGCGCATCTTGACCTTTTCAACTTCCTCTCTCAACTTTGCAAGTTCATTCTCGGAAACTTTCTCGACGCTTTTTGAGTTCTGTTTAGTTTCTATTGCTTCCTTCACAAATATTTTCGTTGAATGTCTAAATTAAACAGAAGGGGGTAATTCCATTATTTTATATTGCAAATTTAATATATTAATTCCAACATAATAAATTAATTTAAGCGTCTTTCAAAATTTATAATAGAAAAAGGCTACCCCATCTTTGAGGTAGCCTCTTCCTAACTTAACTATACGCACTATCGCTTCAACAGGCTCAAAGAATTCACTTTGTCATCAACCTGTATATGAAGAAGATACATACCTGCAGCTAACTGATTCATATTCAGCTTGATTTCATAAGATCCAGGAAGCTGCTGACTATTCACCATTGTGTGAAGGGTTCTTCCCATCATATCGACCACACGGATTGCCACGAGCTGGTTTTGCTTCAGTTCGTAACTCACTGTAAGTTCAGTTTGGAAGGGATTGGGGTATACACGCAGATTTAAGTTGCTCAGGCTCAAGTTACCTGGGTTAGAGGTAGGTATATCCATTGTGGTGATACGTCCTTCCCCGCCTTCAGGGTACTGCTCAGCGGTAATTACACCGTTGACCCCATCTTCTGCGATTAAATAATCAAACAAAGCACGTTGGTAGGAAGGATATAAAAATATAGCGCCAGCAGCCTCAAATTCGTCGAAGTCATCTCCTCCTCCAGAAGTGAAACTATTGGTTACTACATACACACTAGGTGCTCCTTCTACAGCGGCCCCATCTTCCACAATCATGGTACTATCATCTAGCATTACAGATAAGACACGCGAAACGCCTGATTCTCCAGATGGATTATACACTAATTTGAAACCCGCGATTTGAGGGAATCGACCATTTACATTTTCCACCAATGATACCGCATTTTCTAAAGCAGACTTGAATTCCTCAGGTGTAATTGGATTAACAACCGAGACAAAGTTTGCAAAAGGCAACATGTCAAAGGTCGTACCTTCAGAAATGTCACTTCCAGCATCAATGATATTGTTGTTTCGGATTCCTCCGCCATTTTGTATGGCCACGACAGGAATAGTGGGATCAAGCCCAGCAGCTTCTCCTTCATTTTCAGCCACCCAAAGGAAGGCGTCAGTAATCAGGTTACCCTGATTCGTTTCGATGGTTCTCACGCTTCCTCGCCTACCATCTAGATCTACTTCGGTAACTGCAATGACATTTTGATCCAAAATAACTTCGAAAGCAGAAATGGAATCAATGACAGTTGCAACCAGAGCTGAGTCTGGTGATCCATCCCGTACGAGGATCGGATTACTACCATCTCCAATGAATGAAATAGCTCCAGTCGAATCAAAATTCACAATCAGGTTTCCTACATACTGGTATTCTCCAGGCGTAGTTATGATATACACTGTGTTGCTGTCCGCATCAATAGCTGTCAATGGATATTCCCCAAAGACCTCTTGGTCGGATACGATCTCAGTTGAGTCATTGGTCAACAACTCGTCGCCTCCTCCAGCAATGATAAGATCTACGCCAGATAACTCTGTAGCCAGATCCAATTCGTTTTGAATACTTTGCAGGTGGCTGATTAGGATAATTTTATTTACCCCTTCAGCAAGCAGAGCGTCAATTTGAGCTTGAGCAACTTCTGCCAATGCAGAGTCCACTGTAACATTTCCTGGGCTAGTTACGGTCGGCAGTGATTCTGTAATTAAACCTATAACTCCCACTTGTTCTCCATCAATCTCCACAATTGTACTTGGAGCGATTCTTTCGGCATCGACCAAGGCTTGAAGGCTGGGCTCACCTGAGAAGTCAAGGTTTGCACCCAAGTAAGGAGGCTGAGTGGTAACAAAGTCATTAATAAACTCTGCTAATAATTCTGGTCCAAAATCGAAATCGTGGTTTCCGATACAGATAGCATCATATCCAATAGAATCCAGTACGACTGCATCGTAGAAGGGTAGCGTTGTATCTCTTGCCAACGAAGCAGCGAATGCGGTACCCGCCAGGAAGTTGTCCCCTGAGGACAATGTGATGGCGGAAGTGCTGGTTGCCTTCAAGCTATCGGTAAGGGCTAGGAAGTTTGCTGCCCCACCAAACCCATCATCTGGGGTGAGCTTGGATTCTCCGTCATTGTTGTGAATCACGCGAAGCACAAAGTTTCCAGCGTCAACAGCGTTGCTGCGCTGGATACGGCCTTCTCCACCTGCAGGGTAAGCTTCCGCGGTGATTAAGCCATTTACCCCATCGTCAGCGATTAAGTACTCAAATAATGCTTGTCTGTACGAAAAACCAATATTCTGGAATCCTGCTTCGGGGAATTCGTCGTAGCTATCTCCTCCTCTTGCCACAAAACTATTGGTAATTACATACACACTTGGCGCTCCTTGAATGGGTATATAGTCCTCGATGATTTTAGTTCCATCATCCAGCGTAGCACTAATAACTCGGTTCCCAGCCTCTCTTGCTGCCTGGGTAGTATCCCAAACGAAGGAGAAGCCTCCTATTTGTGAAAATCTCCCAGATACGGTCTCAACACTGGAAACGCTATTTTCCAAAGCAGACTTTAACTTAGCAGGACTCAATGGATTCACAACTGATACAATATTATCAAAAGGCAACATATCAAACGTAGTCCCTTCAGAGATGTCGCTACCTGCTTCAATGATATTGTTGTTGCGAATTCCTCCCCCATTAGTCATAGCTACAATCGGAATAGAAGGATCTAATCCTAAAGCCTCAGCCTCGCGCTCTACAAGCCAGATATAGGAATCAGCTATGAGGTTTCCTTCATTTGTCTCTATGGTTCTCACACTTGCCCGGGTACCATCCAAATCGACTTCTGTAAGGGCGATAATATTGGCATCAAGGAACTCGTTATAAGCAATTACAGAATCAATTACAGTGGATTGAAGACCTTCGTCAGCAGCTACGCCGGTAACCAGGATGGGATCACTTTCCGCTCCAATGGAAGTTACCTTACCCTCTGCATCGAAGTTTACAATCAGGTTACCTACAAACCGATACTCCCCTGGAGTAGTTACGATATAAGTTGTATCTCCATTGGCATTTGCTACCTCAAGTGGATAAGATCCAAAGATCTCCAGACCTTCAATTACATCAGTGGAATCATTGGTAAGGAGTTCATCTCCTCCTCCTGCGATAATCACATCGACGTCTGAAAGTTGGCCCGCCAGGTCAATTTCGTTTTGGATAGACTGTAGGTGGCTAATAACGATAATCTTATTGATTCCAATAGCTGTCATTGCATTGACTTCTTGCTGGGCAATCTCCAAGATCATGTCATTTACTGTAACATTCCCTGGGCTAGAGATATTGGCCAGTAGCTCTGTGATCAATCCGACAACTCCCACTTTTTCACCGTCCACATCTATAATAGTGGAGGCAGCTATTCTCCCATCATCTGCTAATTCTTGAAGCGAAGGCTCTCCTGAGACATCCAGGTTTGCACTTAAGTAGGGAGGCATTGTCGTAACAAAATCGTTGATGAGTCGGGCAAGGAGGTCGGGGCCAAAATCAAAGTCATGGTTACCAATACAAATGGCATCATAGCCAATAGAATCCAGCACAACTGCATCATAAAGGGGAAGACCTTCTGCACGGTTTATTCCTGCTTCAAAAGCCTTTCCTGCCAAGAAGTTGTCTCCAGAAGATAGCATCACGGAAGGAGTACCTTCTGCTTTCAAACTATCTGCAATCGTCTTGAAGGGTGCAGCACCCCCGATTCCATTGTCATCTGGTAGGAGTTTGGACTCTCCATCATTGTTGTGGATTACGCGCAACGTAAAGTCCTGCTTTTCGAAGTCTGTTCCGAATACCGTAACAGAACCACTCACTTCGTTCGCCGTAACCACCAGTGGAGAACCATTGGGGCTATCTTCTGCCTCAATGTAGATGATGTCCTCAACCCCTAAATCCCCAACGGCAGGAGTTTCTGCATCAGCTGAGAAGTCTCTGTTATTAATATAGCTCAGATACTCAGGGCTGCTAGGATCGCTAATGTTATACACGATAATTCCCCCAAGTCTTTCAAACCCAATTAGGGCGTAAACCTCTCCATCTCTTTCTACTAATTTTACAGCCTCAGGCTCTACCCCTTTGTCATCGCTTCGGTTCTTACGAGAATCATTCTCATCGTTTGTGCTGTTGAAGTTCAAGGGCTCTAAGGCAGCTGTGATTTGCTCAAAATCATCTCCTGAGTCAAACACTTGGTTTCCAAACTGGTCGAAGATGGAGAAGGAGCGAGCTCCATAAGAATAAATCCGATCAAAATCACCATCGCCATCCAAGTCGCCTGTAGCGTTGGTGGTCTTCAAACGACCTAGGTTTTCTTCAGCTTGTAAGGCCGTAGCATCGGGAAACTCCAAGGTATCTAATGTGAGATCTTCAACACGGGTATCTTCGATAAAGCCAGGATCTCCTTCGTATTCCCGAGCATCCCCTTCATTTGCGGTTACGATGTAAGTGATTCCATCTACCTCATAAGAAGCAATGGCATCTGGTTGATACATTCCCAAAGTGGGGCGTGGGCTAATGTCAATCCCTGCACTTCGGTTACTGGCATCAAAGCCGTTCATACCATCGAAAGAAATAATTCCCAAAGAAATATCATCTGTAACGCCTGCACCAGCAAGTCCAAAATCGTTGTCATTGATAACGGCTAAAGAACCATCGGGCAGAAGGGCCAATCCTTCGGGCTTATCACTAGGTAGGTAGCCAATAGAAGGAAGGTTCAATACCTTGTGCTTATACACAGGAACAATTTCAGCAGCTGCCAGGTCTTCAGCCGTCATCATTTCCAGGGTCTTGTCCTCAGGACCTGTAGATTCTGTCTTATTGGCCAAATCTGTTCCTAAAATATTGGTCGCGTACTTCAGGTCGATTTCAAATACATATTTCTGAGAAGTAATGTTTCCAGGAAGTCCAGAGTCGCGTTCTAATACCATAAACCTTCCATTACCTGTGTAGACCGCGTCTCCTATTTTGTCTACCCGATTTCCTAAACCTGCGTCTCGGTTTCTCTCTAGCAGGTACACATACTCACTGACAGGCTCTCCCGTAGCAGGATCTACTCCAAGAATGCGAATCACGTCCGACATATTCCTTACCGAAGCTTGGTCTGGTGTTTCTATCGGAGACTGTATAAAAGCATATAAGATTCCCTCATCTGTATCCAAAGCAAGGGCTTCAAATCCTCTATTTGCTCTGCGCTTTGCATATGCAGCAGGTAGCGTTTCTGTACCATAGAATCCTACTTCTTGAGCAGAATCTCCTAAGAGGGAAGTACCCTGTGGGACGAGCCTATCTACTAGGATGCCAGAAGGATCGAAGTGATAAATGGCAGGGCGATACTCATCACACATCCAGAAATCCCCATTCGCATCACGAAGAATGCCTTCAAAGTCTCCTCCAAAGGGATCATATTCAAGGAAGTTGAAGCCACGACCTTCTACCACTACATCTGCCATGGTCGTGTCTAGCTCAAGTGCCACTGGCACTTCATCAAAGCCAGAAATGTTTCCTCTTCCTGAGATGGGGGTACTGTCTGGCTGGGTCAAGAAAATCTGGTCTTCTACGTCAAAAGAGATCACCTTGGAAACAGGATCCATGGTGAACTTAACTATACGCGCCTGGTAATCGGGAATTTTAAAAGGGCGCAAATTCTGGCTGGTACCGGCGAGACTTCCAGAGACAGTCCCTTCGTTGGGTCCTCTATCGGGAATTACATAAAATACGTATTCGCTTGAGGATGAATTCGCCGCATCAAAGAAAAGGCCTGAGAAGCCACTAACCTTTACATCATCTGTTTGCCCTACAGGCACTCCCAAACTTGGGAGGTCGATCAACTCATTTAAGAAAAACTCTTCTAAAACTGGCTGACCAGCTAAGTGATCCTTGTACCCTAAGGCTAGTATGTCCAATAGCGTTCCGGTCTCTATGTTAATCACCGCCAGGGCATTATTTTCCTGACATGCTACATAGGCAATACTATCATTGGGCGCAACGGTTATATACTCCGGCTCTAAGTCCTGAGCTACTGTGGCATTGGGACCAAAAATCCTAATCCCGCGATTTTCCAGGGCAGCTTTCTTGTCATTAAAAGAATCAAACGTTACCGTTGTTACGGTAGCATTTTCTGCACCAGCAGAGATATCTACGATAGAAACAGATCCTTCTGGATCTACCGTATAATCGTCTGAGGGCTGGCCTTCATTGGCAGTAAGTACTTTGGTTCCTGCCGCATTTACCTGAACCATATCAGGCAATACGCCTACTATTACCGTACTAATAAAGGAACCATCAGCGGCATTGAAAAAGGTGAGGGAACCATTATCCGCAACAGAGTCTGCTACAGAAGCTACTGCAACGATTCCGTTCACCACCTTAAGGCTGGTAAGACCTCCACCGTAAGGAGACATATCAATCTCGCCCACAGAATCGGGATTGGCAGGATCGGCGATAGAAATAATGGTTACATTGTTAGCGTTGGCATTAGTAGTGAATAACCTTTCTGTGGCAGCATCATACGCAACAATTTCGGCTGCTGCTTCATCGAAGAGCCCCGATTGGTAAGACCCCAGCACATTCAGGTCGAAGACATCCTGAGCTGGGAGATAAGAGGTGAAAAATACAGCTAATAATAGAGGAAATAGTTTTTTCATCTGGAGATGTTTTGGAATGATTTTAAATAGTTTCAAATTCCAGATGAAGCTTTAATTTAAGGTTGTTTTTAGTTTAAGTTATTGTTAAGTGTTTATTACGAGGTTTGAAGGGTGTACTATTCAACCATGAACCATTCATGAAGCTATTACCAGTAGAATTAGATGATATACAAGCCCTCGCAGTTATCGCCTGGCGGGCCAAAGGCCATTGGGGCTATCCGAAGGAATGGATGGAAAATTGGCGCATAGTTTTAAGCCCTGATACTTCCTATATCAAGGAAAATGTAGTGCTGAAGGCGGAAAAAAAGGGGGAAATAGTAGGATGGGGAGCTTTACATTTTGACCCGGAACAAGAACGGTGGGAAATTGATCACCTTTGGGTATTGCCTGAAGCTATGGGTCAGGGAGTGGGTAAAAGGTTGTATCAGGCAATTTGTAAAAGAGCCATGCAAATAGGCGTACAAAAATTGTATATTCTGTCAGATCCCCACGCCAGATCTTTTTACGAAAAGATGGGAGCCGAGTATCTAGCGGAAGTTCCTAGCACGCCGGTGGGAAGGACCCTACCGTTGATGCAGGTGGAATTTGGGTAGACGCCGTCTTTTTTGTAGGGATCGTTTTGACGCAGAGAGGACGCAGAATTTGGGGGACTTCCTCTTCAAAGAAGGATACTTCTCTGAATAAAGAAAAATCTAAAGTTTCAGAAAATTG
Organism: Bacteroidota bacterium; assembly: GCA_039197765.1. GTDB lineage: Bacteria > Bacteroidota > Bacteroidia > J057 > J057 > JBCCTX01. The sequence goes on along the minus strand of JBCCTX010000005.1, from coordinate 49,622 downwards.
GCAGGAGCAGTATGACAAGATAGAACCCCTAAAAGGAGGTTATCATGTGGAGCATAAAAATGGCAAGCGAGGCTTTGTGAATAGCAAGTAATTTTTTGACAGACAATTTAGACACCAGCATGACCCAGAAAAAGAAAGTCGTAACGCTTCAGGACTGCCTCCCAGATGAAGGAATGTATGAGGAAATAACGGCTCAAGCGATAGCAGAGACTGTAGCCTGGATGCTTCACAAGCATCTTACCGATACTCAAAAAACCAAGACTGCCTTAGCAAGGGAGTTAGCTACGAGCCGTTCACAATTGGATAAGCTATTGAACCCCGAATCTGGCCATTCAGACATCAAATTGACAACCTTATTGAACATTGGGAAAGTAATGGGCAAGGAGTTGAAAATTGAGTTTACCTAATCAATTGGACCGTCGACCATCCAACTATTAAACTCTCCTTCCTACCATCCCCCACTGGCCCCACCACCCCCAAAAGATCCCCCCCCAAAGCCGCCAAAGCTTCCTCCGCCGCTGAAACCTCCCCCACTCCAGCCTCCGCCGCCCCAACTACTACTTCCTCCAGAGCCTCCCCACCAATAGGGGCCTCCATCGTAGTACCCCCTTCCACGCCTTCTCCGGGGACCCCCAAAATTACCTCCGCCGGGGCCTCCGCCTCCTCCACGATTACCCCGGGAAGAGAATAAGAAAAATAGAAAAATGAAGAGAATCAGGAAAAACACAAAAGAATCATTTCCACCAGAAGTACTGGCGCGAGGACGAGTGTAGTATTTTTTACGTACTGCATCAGGATATTCTCCATTGGCAAGAATCGTTAAGGCCTTTACGCCACGGGAAAGGCCCTCATAATACCCTCCATCCCTAAATGAGGGGATCATATCTTTCTGAATCACATTAGATGCTGCTAAGTCAGGGATGGCTCCCTCCAGTCCATATCCTACCTCAATGGTTACCTGGCGTTCATTAATAAACAAGGCTACAAGAACCCCATTGTCATTTTCTTTTCCGCCAACCCCCCAATGCTCTGCCAAACGAACGGCATAGTCCCTCATAAATTCACCAGCAGGTAAATCCATGATCACAACCGCAATCTCATTGGAACTCTCCTCTGCTTGCTGGGTGAGAAATGTTTCCAAGTTTTGCTTTTGTTGTGGGCTCAAAATCCCCAAATAGTCGCTTACAAAGCCTTGGGATTCTGGAAAATTCTGTGCCTGAGTGGTGAGCAAAGGAAGGAAAAGTAGTCCCAGGATCCATACCCTCATACGGAACTGAAAAGTTACTCCAAGAAATTTTCCTAAATATACTTCTCGCATTGGATCTATTATGCTTTACACCTCATCCGTCAATTCTCCAAATGAGATATCGTCGGACAACTCATTCGGATTCTCCGTACTGGGAGGAAAATAATTTGCCAGTTTCTGGCCAATATCCTGAATGGCTTTAATAATTCCCAATTTGAATTCTCCCTTTTTGAAATGTGCCGACATGGTTCCTACTTCACTTTCCCAAAAATTGGGTTCCACCTTTTCATGAATCCCTTTGTCAGCAATTACAGCGAATGAATGGTCCCTCACTGCTAGATAGATAAGCACCCCATTCCGCAAAGCGGTCTCCCCCATTTCCAACTCGTGGAAGAGTTCCCACGCCCTTTCCATTACTTCGTTTGCCGTACAATGGTTTTCCAAGTGAACACGGATCTCTCCTGAGGTAAGGCTCTCTGCCTGCTTGATTACCGCTACAATTTCCTTTTCCTCACCAGTTGTAAAGAAACGTTCTGCAGGTTTGTCGAATATGGACATGGGAATTTAGTTTAATGGTCGGTGGTCGGTGGTCGGTGGTCGGTGAATGTACTTTGATTTGCTATCAAAGGTTACTACGGACTACCGACTAATTAGCTACGGACCCACTCAAAACTCAACCGTTGGAGCATCCTCAGCACCAGGACTAGCTTCGAAGTAAGCGGTTTCATCAAATCCGAAAATTCCTGCGTAAATATTGGTTGGAAATTGCTTGATGTAGGTATTATATCCGCGTGCAGCCTCATTAAATTTTCTACGTTCCTGGGTAATGCGATTCTCAGAGCCTTCCAACTGGATCATCAAATTATTGAATTGTTCATTGGCTTTCAGGTCGGGATAGCGCTCCGAAACAACCATTAAGCGATTTAATGTTTGTCCCAATTCTCCTTGAGCTGAATTGAACTTTTCCATCAGGTCAGGATTTTCCAAGATATTTTCATCGACAGTCATCTGACCTACTTTGGCACGGGCTTCTGTGACCTGAACCAGTGTTTCCTGTTCAAAATCTTTATATCCTTTCACGGTATTTACCAGATTAGGGATCAAATCGGCCCTGCGTTGGTAGACATTCATAACCTGCCCCCACTGTGCTTCAACTCCTTCTTTCAGTTGGACCATTTTATTTTGCTTGCCCTTGGCAGAGAAAAAGAAATAGGCTCCACCAATGAGCAAAAAGAGGACAAAAAGTGTAAAAAATCTTCTCATGGTAATGGAATGAAAATGCGGTTTGTTGTTTGTGTTATCTACCCCTAGATTCCTATTAAGCGCAGGGGCATTAGCTAAAGTTAGTCAGTCTTTAGGACAATTCTCGAAAATCCCTTTAAGATTCAGATTTTTGGCTCAAATTTGCCACCAGATTTTAGAATCAACGAGCTGAATTTCATAAAAATAAGACGATTTTTTCTCCCCGAGTCACAATTCCGTAGACAATACTACCCGTTTACTAGAAGATATTAACTGTCTAAAGAAAGCAAATTGCAACTAATTGAAACGGGAAATATTTTGCATTTGCAAGCGTTAGGATTTCAACACACGAAAACGGGGAATCACTTATGTTGAAGATCTCTTCCTGTATACACAAGCATCCTCCTATTTGGGGCAAAGAGTCTCCTGGTCGTTTGGCTTTGATAGAGCCTGAATCGGGGAGGCAGCTTATGTACCGGCAACTGGTGCGCGAAATTGATGAGAAAGCCATGCGGCTGTTGCATTTGGGTGTACGGCCGGGAGATCGTGTTCTCTCTCTCCTGCCTCTCCAAATCGACCAGGTCATCCTCCTTTACGCATGTGCAAAAATTGGGGCCATCTTCGTTCCCTTAGATCATCCCACGGATCGAGAGCTGTTTGCCAATCGGTTTCGCACCATTGATCCAAAGGTGGTATTCTTTCCTAGTTCCCACAAAGGAGAATCTTACAAAGACATTGCAAGGGTTCTCTCCTATCTGTCTTCTCCAGATATTTTCCTTATCCAATATTATACAGAGAGCAAGCTAGAGCTAGATTCGGCATTAAGCTGGGAGCATTTTTGTAAAAGCCCCACCATGACCCAACTCAAGCTTTCTAGGTTTTTGAATGGTTCGAGCACTAAGGCCCAGAAGGAAATACATGCCTGGAGCCCCTTGCTCCTTTACTTTTTACCTGGAACAGATAAGGGGGTTTTGTTGTGCCATGAGAATATTTTGTCTCAAACTGCCAACCTGCACTACCATACCCAATTGCATAGAGAGATGAAGGTATTGGTCAATCAATCTGCAGGATCTATTCTCAGCCTATTGCATGGCGTGTGTAGTACCCTGACCCTTGGGGCTACTGCGGTACTTTCAGAATGCAAAGGGCCTCTTCACACCTTGGGGCTGATGGAGAACTATTGTATTTCCTATTTGATCCAACAACCCGAGCAATACCAACAAATCTGGGAAGAGCTTCCCCCACAAGTAGGACAACATCCCTTTTTACAATACGCACTTTACCCTACCGATGGAAACCGGGCCTTTATTCCTGATGAAGACTTTTATCAAAAAATGGGAATGTTCGCTCAAAACTTTGGTACGGGACTTTTCCTCCCAGAAGCAGGAGGATTTATAAGCTTTAGCTCTGATGTCATGATAGGGTTAAGCCCTAATCCTTCACAGGTTCCTTTTGAAATCAGGAATGAACACATGCTGCTGAGTATCAGAGAGCCTATGCATCCAGGAGGAAAATGTGGATCTCCCTTATCCATGGGGGAAATAGGACAACTCTGTGTACATCCTCCCAACGTATTTTTAGGATATTTCCAGCAACATGAAGAAACAGGGAAGATTTTAAGTAAAGAGGGGGTACTATATAGTCATTTTTACGGAACTATTTTAAAGAATAGAAACCAAAACCTATTGTATTTAGCCAAGCATCAGCCTGCACTCAAGGTGCCCAAGCTTCTCGTTGCACCCCTGGCACAATAATTTTGTAAATTCCCCTCCACATTAATAATTTGCTGGGAGGATGGGCATTGAAATAAAGAATCTAAACAAGTCTTTTGGCGACAACCACGTGCTGAAAGGAATCAACTTCCTTATTGAACCAGGAAAAATCAACATGATCATTGGGGCAAGTGGAAGTGGCAAAAGTGTAATGCTCAAATGTATTGTGGGACTCATTCGTCCAGATGAGGGAGTAGTCCTATATGATAACATCAATTTTCACGAACTACATAGAAAGGATAAAAAGCAAATTCGGCAAGAGATTGGGATGCTGTTTCAAGGTTCTGCCTTGTTTGATTCCATGACGGCTGAGGAGAATATCGCCTTCCCCCTCAAGATGTTCACCCGAATGAAATCCAGTGAAATACGAGACCGGGTTAATTTTTGTCTTGAGCGGGTGAATTTACCTGGTGTAAATCAGCTTTTTCCCGCTGAGTTATCGGGAGGTATGCAAAAGCGCGTGGGTATCGCCCGGTCGATTTCAATGAATCCCAAATACCTATTTGTAGATGAGCCCAACTCTGGGCTGGATCCTCCGACAGCCTCGGTTATTGATCAGCTGATTGTAGAGCTTACCCATGAGTATGAGATGACGACGATGATCGTGAGTCATGACCTCAACAGTATGTTTACTATAGGTGAAAAAATCATGTTCCTCCACAAAGGGAAAAAAGAATGGGAAGGGACCAAGCATGAAATAATGGAAGCTAAAAATGAAGCGCTTCAGAATTTCATTTTCGTTTCGGATTTAATCAGAAAAGGTGGGTAATCCCTATGAATCCCAAAGAAGAAATTCATCACTTAACCGAGGAAATCAAGCGGCATAACTATAGTTACTATGTGCTAGCTTCCCCAACTATTTCGGACTACGAATTCGACCAACTTCTCACGAAGCTACAAAAACTCGAAACGCAGTATCCGGAATGGAAACTCCCCGATTCACCTACAGAACGGGTAGGGGGAACAATAACGAAGGATTTCCCCAGTTTCCGGCACTTGCATCCCATGCTCAGCTTAGGAAATAGCTACTCCGAGGCCGATTTAGACGAGTTTGACAAGCAAATCCAAAAGCTTGCCGAGGGCAGGCCCTACTCTTATCTAGTGGAGCACAAATTCGATGGCGTCTCCCTAAGCCTCCACTACGAAAACGGCTTGCTCATGAGAGGCGTCACACGGGGGGATGGACAACAGGGAGATGAAATCACTGCAAATGCCAAAACCATCGGTTCTGTGCCTTTGCGACTTCGAGGTAACCATTTCCCAGATCAATTGGAGGTAAGAGGGGAAGTTATGATGTTCCAATCAGATTTCGGGGCATTAAATCAAGCAAGGGAGGCCGAAGGATTAGCACCCCTTATGAACCCTAGAAATACCACCGCTGGCACCTTGAAAATGCAAGATTCTGGCCAAGTGGCTGCTAGGCCTCTACAGTTTTTTGCCTATCACCTGATTACCAATCCTTTAACAGTACCTTCAGACTATGAACAGATGGATTTATTGGAGAACTGGGGTTTTAAGCTAGGGAAATTTCATTCCCACTGTCCCACCATCCAAGCAGTACACCATTACATACAAGCATGGGAGGAACGACGAAAAGATTTGGACTACGACATTGATGGAATCGTAATCAAGGTCAATGAGCTTGATTTGAGGGAAATTATGGGTAATACGGCAAAAGCTCCCCGATGGGCTATTGCATTTAAGTATAAAGCTGTTGAATCCTATACCCAAGTAGAATCGGTGGATTATCAGGTGGGACGTACGGGAAAGATTACGCCCGTTGCGAATCTCATCCCTGTCCTGTTAGCAGGCACTACCGTCAAGCGCGCCTCTATACACAACGCGGATGAAATCGGACGTCTTGATTTACACTTGGAAGACACAGTCAGTATAGAAAAGGGAGGAGATATCATTCCAAAAATTACGGGAGTTGTATTAGAAAAACGCCGAACAGGTGCAATGGCAGTTCAATTCCCCATTCATTGTCCCGCCTGTTCCACAAAGTTGATCCAACCTGAGGGAGAAGTGAATCATTTTTGCCCAAATGTCTCGGGTTGCCCCCCTCAAATCAAAGGTCGTATCAGCCATTTTGCAGGAAGGAAGGCAATGGATATTGAAGGCCTTGGAACAGAAATCGTAAATACCTTAGTGGATCAAGGCTTAATCCAAAATTATGCAGATCTCTACGAACTGACCTATGAACAGTTGATTCCCCTAGAACGTTTCGCAGATCAGTCCGTAAAAAACCTCTTGGAAGGGATAGAGAAAAGTAAAAGCCAACCCTTTGCCCGGGTACTATTTGGATTGGGAATTCGCTATGTAGGAGCTACCGTCGCCCAGAAATTAGCTGCTGCTTCCCAAAACATTCAGACCTTACTGGCTATGTCTCATGAAGAATTGGTTGCTATTCCTGATATTGGGGGGAGAATTGCAGAAAGTATACAGGAATTTTCAAGTGGAGAGGAAAACCAAATCCTTATCAATCAGCTCTTAAAGGCTGGCTTACGCCTGGAATTGGGAGAAGAGGATGCGTCTCAGCCTGAGTCAGATCTTTTATCAGGAAAAATATTTGTAATTTCCGGTATATTTGCCTCCCAAAGCCGGGATGAGCTCAAGGTCCTTATTAAAAAAATGGGGGGTAAGGTATCAAGCTCACTGTCAAAGAAAACGAGCTATCTGGTTGCTGGAGAAAATGCAGGACCTTCCAAAATGGAGAAAGCCTCTCAATTAGAGATTCCTATCCTTAGTGAAGAAGCCTTCTTGAAATTACTAGAATGAAGTTTTTAGATAAAATACGGTCTAATCTTTCTAAAAAGAAATACCAACAAATCCAACCACTTAACGGGGAATATAGAAGGGATTTTCTCACACTAGACGCTGCTCAACAGGTGGGGCTTATCTTCAATTTGACCCGCCTTCCAGATCGGGACTTCGATCAAATCAGGACCTTTATCAAACATTTGGAAGACAAAGGTAAGAAGCTGGTAATCATCGAACTAAACTTCTTAAAGAAATCCCTTCCCTTGCTTGAGGGAGAATATTCGCATATTTTTGTAGGGCTCGAACAGCTCGATTGGCTTAGATATCCTCAAGAAGAGGTAATTGATTTTGTGCAGCAATTGAATTTAGACGTCATGCTTAATTTCGATCAGTCCAATCAGATTACCTCAAAATATTTATGTAGAATCGTAAATGCTAAAACGAGAATTGGGGTGCACGAAGCTGGTTTTGAAGATTGCTATGAGCTTATGGTAGAACCGCAATCTGTCGACGAGTTGAAGCATCTCATCGAGATGTTTGATGGATATCTGAGCATGGTACGAAAATAATCCAACCCAACCCATGGCAAATTTTAGTGGAACAGGAGTAGCCGTTCTTACTCCTTTTGATGAAGACTATCATGTCAATTCCCAGGAACTAGTACGACTGCTAGAGCATATCCTTGCTGGGGGAGTTGAGTATTTAGTTGCCTTAGGTACTACTGCAGAAACGCCTACCTTATCCGCCAAGGAGCAATTAGAGGTTCTGGATGTATTCTTTTCCACTGTGGGAGATCGGATTCCCGTCGTAATTGGAGCAGGTGGAAATAATACCGCACAGGTCGGTAAGACGATTCAAGACTGGACCCATCGCTATCAACCCTCCGGGTTCTTATCTGTTTGCCCCTATTACAATAACCCTTCTCAGGAGGGCTTATACAGGCACTTCCGTGAACTGTCTTTTCATACAGACCTACCCATTATCCTATACAATGTTCCCAGTCGCACGCGGATCAATATGAAAGCGGAAACGACGCTAAGGTTAGCAGAGGAATTCAATAATATTTGCGCCATAAAAGAGTCCTCTGGAGATATGGGACAATGTGGAGAAATTCTTTCTCATAAGCCTGCTGACTTCCAAGTCCTCAGTGGGGACGATTCGCTGGCTTTACCATTGGGAGCACTAGGGGCAGAAGGATTGATTTCTGTTTTGGCCAATGCATTTCCTAAGCCTGTATCCGATATGGTAAGGGCTTCGCTTGCAGGAAGGCAAAAAGAGGCTCAATCCACTTTCTACAGGCTTGCTGACTTAATGAAGGTATGTTTTGAAGAGGGAAATCCCGCAGGAATTAAGGCGGTTTGCCAGGAACTCGGGCTTTGCTCAGCAAATGTAAGGCTCCCTTTGGTAAAGGCTAGCACTGCTTTGAGCCATAGAATACAAGAAGAGCTAGCAAGGTATGTTGCCCCTACTAGCTCTTCGAATTCATCAGTACAATAAGCATCTATCGCTTACGTGATAGACTTACTCTGCATTTTTCATATCCTGAACCTCCTTACGGATATCCTGTGCGAGGTTCTTTAGTTCTTGCATAGCTTTCCGGACCCTGGTTCCAGCAGCCTTGTTGTTCTTTACGAAAAACTTGTCAAAGTCGTCCGCACATTCATCTAGAATGCTTTTAAGTTGTTCAAATCTGTTCATCTTATTTACTTAGTTGTTAAGATGCTTTTATAGCAAAGTGAAAAAAATAATTACAAAGCGATAGTAGGTAATCCTTCAGATTGATATACTCCTTTATTTAGTTTTTCCCGTACCTTTTCAAAGATATCCAGGGTCAACTCTACATCGGATTCCGAGTGGGCAGCGGTAGGAATAATTCGTAAAATAATTACTCCGCGCTCGACCACAGGATACACTACACCCGATACAAAAAGGTCGAAATTCTCTCTAAGATCTTTTACCATATTTACGGCAGTTATAGCCGATCCTTTCAAATAAACGGGTGTAACAGGAGATTTCGTATTTCCAATGCTAAATCCGCGGCTTTTTAGCCCATTTTGTAGCTTATTTACAATATTCCAGAGCTTTTGACGCAATTCAGGACGAGTTTGAAGCATATCCAATCGCTTAATAGCCCCAACTGTCATCGGGTAGCAGAGGGATTTCGCGTAGATTTGACTCCGCATATTATAGCGCAGATACTGAATCACATAGTGATCTCCACATACAAAGGCACCAAAACCCGCCATAGACTTCGCAAAGGTATTGAACAGCACGTCAATCTGGTCTTGAACCCCAAAGTATTCACCGGTCCCAATCCCCGTATCTCCCATAACCCCGAAACCATGTGCATCATCGACAAACAGTCTGGCACCGTATTTTTTCTTTAGTTCTACTATAGCATCCAACTGCCCTAAGTCTCCACGCATTCCAAATACTCCTTCAGTGATAATGAGGATACCTCCCCCTGTCTCCTTAGTAATCCGCTTTGCCTTTTCTAACCGATCTTCCAGTTGCTTCATGTCATTATGGGCAAACACAAAGCGCTTAGCCATGGATAGGCCCATCCCATCCATTATGCAGGCATGGGAAAGCTGATCATAAACAATTACGTCCTTTCGATCCGTGAGGGAGTGTACAATAGATGCACACCCTTGATATCCAAAATTAAGCAGGAAAGCATCCTCCTTTTGCATAAAGGCTGCTGCTTTCTGTTCGAACTCCTCGTGTTTGCTCGTATGACCTGACATCAAGCGAGACCCCATAGGAGCAGCTAAGCCATAGGCTGCTGCGGCCTCGGTATCCGCTTTGCGGATCTCAGGATGGTTCGCCAAGCCCAGGTAGCTATTAATAGACCAATTCAATACCTTCTTACCCCTAAACGTCATCCAGGGGCCAATCTCGCCTTCTAATTTAGGATAGGCTAGATACCCGTGACCAATGGCTGAGAACTGCCCTAGGTCGGTTGACATATTCCGGGTAATTTTATCAAAAATGTCCATTTATTTGTTGTATTAAGGCCAAAAACAAGTGCGGCAAATTTACATTTATTTCCCGATTTTGAAAAAAATCATGCTTTTTTTCTATTCTCGACATGTTTTGCCATTTCTAATACCCGATCCTTAAGTCCTGCCTTGTAGCGACGCATCTGTTCTCTTAATGCTACATCTTCTATTGCTAAAATCTGGCTGGCAAGAATACCGGCATTTCTCGCTCCGTCTAGTGCAACCGTAGCTACCGGTACGCCTTTAGGCATTTGTAGAATAGAAAGAACGGAATCCCATCCATCTATTGAGTTAGAGGATTTGATAGGTACCCCAATGACGGGCAATATGGTAAGAGAAGCGACCATTCCTGGGAGGTGGGCGGCACCTCCTGCACCTGCAATAACAACTTTTATTCCTCTATCAGCTGCTCCCAGGCCGTAATCCATTAAACGCTGTGGAGTCCTATGCGCAGAAACTACTGTTATTTCATAGGGTATTCCCATAGAATCGAGGAAATCCGCAGCCTCGCTCATTACATTGAGATCTGACTGGCTTCCCATGATTATTCCTACAAGCGCACTACTCATTTCGATTGTTCAGGATTTTGCTGAGTACTTCCCCAAAATTCGCGTACAGCCCACTTTTCAATCATTCTTTTAATTTTTGAGAAATTAGGTTAAAAAAATTACCCAACTCGAAATGAAACTTCCCAAGAAATATGGAGTATACTCTTAACGTCAGCTTATTTTTGGGAAAATATACTAATAAAAGCCTAAAAACCTATCTTTTGCTTGTATTTGCCCAATTATTATTGGTATTTTCAAGAAATTTAATCTACAACCCATGATGAGAATCTTGCTCTGTACTTGGCTGATCCTCCCCCTGACTCTTTTTGGTCAAAACCCACAAGCGGATCAATATGCTTTGATAGGTGCCCAACGGCTCATGAATAAATCCTATCAGGAAGCCATTATTGCGCTAAACAAGTCAATACAGCTCAACCCTAATAACTGGGTTGCCTACGAGTTTCGCGCCCAAGCATATTTTCACATGGATGACAAGACTTCCGCCATCAAGGACTTGGACAAAGCCATCCAATTAAGTGTGACCAATTCAGAATTGTACTACAAACGAGGGATTCTGAATGAATTGTTGAAGCTGTATGACGAGGCTGAAAGTGACTATCGGAGCGCCATCCGCTTTAATGGCGGCGCCTATGAGGAGGTTGAGGCTCGATTGGCTGGGATCATGGATTCTTTTACAGAAGATGTTGGGGAGCCGGAAGAAAGCACTGTACGAGGAGCTGTCTCCTATGCACCCAATCACTTTTCTCCAGATCCCTATCGATACAATTCTGACCGCATTCAAATTCAGAACCGGGATTACTATAGGACTAGAACCACCTATTTAAGCCCCGAGGAAAGAGAGGCCCCTACAATGGCTTCTACACCTGTAGAATCCTTGGAAATCCAAAGTGCGCGTGCGACCCCTTTCTCCTCTGCGACTTATGACCCCTATGAGAATGATGACAAAAGCTTTGGTGATCGGGAAGATATTAATCGCGTAGCTGTTCGCGGAGGAAGAGGACAAGGGATTTCCAAGCGTAATTCTCTCAATGGAGAGCGTTTTGAGGCTCGAGTAGCTTCTCCTAACAAACGCGTATTCATAGATGAAATCATAAAAAAGAATGAATTCACTGAGGTTAAATTTCGGATAGAGGGAAATAGCCGTTCTATCACCTTACCTCCAGATAAAATTCGCCTTATTGTAAACGGACGTTCGTATTACCTCCATGGATCTTACAAACAAGCAGCAATGGAATATCCCTTGCAAGCAGGTAATCCCGTTAATGTTACCTTGCGCTTTGAGCCTATCCCTGAAAAAACGGATTATATTAGGGTGATTTCAAGAGGCGAGCGCTCGATTGAAAAATGGGACTTTGCCTATCGCTTGTATCCCAAGTAGAACCTCTAAATTCATCCCAAACACACAAATATAGTGGACCTCTTCTGAGATTCATCCACGTAAAAGGTCGAATGATTCGTATCATTCGACCTTTGATTATTCAACCTAGCGTAAAATATTTGACCGCTCATCCCTTTCTCCAATATTCTAGCCGCTCTTTACGTTACTTTTGGTACAAAGAACTTATTTAAGCCATAAAACTTGGGAAAATACATTTGTTTATTTACACTACTTGCTATATCACAAGTATGCTTTCCTCAGGCGGAAAAGAACCAAGACCACCATTCATCTGACACATATACTTTAGAAGGGGCTAGAGCAATAACCAATCGCAATTACCTCAAAGCGGTTGAGTCGCTGTCTAAAGCCATAGCTATACATCCTGACCACAAGCTCGCCTACCAATTCCGTGGGGAGGCGTATGTAAGGCTAAAGTCCTATCCGAAAGCGTTGGAAGACTTCACTGCCGCTATTAAGCTAGATGCAAAAGACCCTCAATTATTTGTAAAAAGAGGGAGAATTTTTGAATACATGGGACAACCTGGACATGCAAGAGCTGACTACCTAGAGTGTCTTTTGTTAGCCCCAGATTTCTCAGAAGCCAAGACCCTATTGGCAGCAATGGATGAGATGAGTACTCCCCCATCTTATCGACTCGTACAGCAGGAGGATATTTGGGAGCAGCAATTGACGGAAGTAAAAGGGAGCATTGTGGAGAAGTCGCATACTGCCAGACCCGTCATGTCTTACAGAACTCGGGTAATTCGCCGAAACCAGGGAATTTTATATGCACGAGTAGCAGCAAATCTGACGAATGACGAGACGGAGATTAAGCTACTTGCTAACCAGGCAATCGGAGCCTTCCACGAAGATATCCACTCCTATGTAAAACTGAAAGGCAGCAAGACTTACCAACAAAGTTATGGTTCCAGAAAGATTGAACATCGATTCAATGCCCACACCCAGTTACACGAATACAGACTGTTGGGATTTCCTACATTAGAAAGCAACGAAGATCGGCTTACCCTAGAGGTTATCACCCCTCAGAGCCATCTCAATTGGTCCATCGATATTGCTATTTTGGGAATTGGAGGCCCTTCTATCCGACAAGGGAGATAGCTGCCTGGAAACTAAATTGAAAAAATTATATTTTTTCGATAGAGTTTTGGGGTATCCAGCCCTCTTTGCCATCAGGTAATTCAACTCTTATCCAGTTCTGGATTTCATCGGAAATATTAACTTTAGCTCCTTCATGAAGGATGAATAGGTCTGTACTTTGCCCATCGGGGGCACTCTTAACATAGGCATTGGGTACAAACACAATTCCTTGGCGGCTATTCATTTCAAAGGATCTTTTCTGGAAACCCATGAAAAATGAAAATAATGCAGCTGAAACGAAAAGAATTCCTGCAATAAAAGCTCCTCTTTTTACTACAGATTTATTACTGTAAATGAGAAGCCCTAGGGCAAACAGGGTGAGCCATATACTGGCGATTCCTAAAATAGCCCATTGGCTAGCATTTCGGCTATTGAGCAATTGCCCTCCCCATCTATTGAACAACAATTGCTGTCCGGGCTCAATCTTATCGATTACCTGGAGGTTGGCCATTCTCAAATTAAACAAGGCATCCTCATGATCTGGCATCAGTTTCAGGGTCCTTTCATAGTTGAGAATAGAAGGCCCCACGTTACCCAACTTGTAGTGGGAATTTGCCAGGTTGAAATATAGCCCCGCAGATTCATACCCTTTGGTAAGAATCGAATCATAAAGGACAACAGCTGAGGTGAAATCTCCAGTCTGGTAAGCAGAATTGGCTTGGTTGAAAAGTGGGGTAACAGTCTCCCCTCCCTTTCGGTCTGCAGCATGCAGAAGAAACAGGTTCGTAACAAGCAAGAGTATAGCGAATATCCCTTTTTTCATGGATTCATGCTTTTTTCCAGGTCTGTAATCAATTTTTCTGCTGCTTGATAAGCGTCTGCCATATGCGTTCCATTAGAGGAGGGAGCAAATAAGGCCATTTCACTGGTATCTAACACATCCTTTGCCTGGGAAATTAATTCCTCTGAGACCGCTTGCTCTTGTAGTTTTTCTTGGATAACCTCTCTAGACATATCGGCGGTTTCAAGGTTGAATTTATCTCCTAGGTAGCCCCATATCACTTGTGATATTTCATTGTAAAAGGCTCGTTCGTCTTTATTATTCAGAAAACCTTTAGCCTTTGAAAGCCGCTTCTTAGCTACTTTTGTAGCCTTTCGACTTCTCGTCCCTGCTACATCACTAGCGAGTTGCTCCTGTCGTTGTTTCCCATAAAGTAATAACGCAAAAAGTAGGAATGGCGCTGCAATAAGGGACCAAAATATTCCAGATCCCCAAAACGAATCTCCCCGCTTCTCCCAGGTACCCGGAATCGTTTGGATAAAACGAATATCTTCTCCAATTAATTCTATATCTTCTTTCCCCATTCCAGCTATATTCTGACTAACTTGTTGGGGCTCTCCTGTAACTTTCAAGGTGTAAGGCTTAGAAGAACGCGTAACATAGCTCCCCCTTTCAGGATCAAAAGAAACAAAGTCAATTACGGGGAGCTTATATTCTCCTGGGTTTCTGGGGATTATCAGGTAATCAAATGACTTCTTCCCGCTTACAAATCCATTTCTTGTAGAGGTATTGTCGCTCACCTTAGCATCCCAAACTTCAAAATCAGGGGGAAAATCTAATTGAGGTTCGGGGAGGGTTTTAATATTTCCGGTTCCTTGATATAATACTTTCATAGTAACAGGTTCCCCTGTCTCCGTTTCATTTTGATCCAAAGAGACATCTAATGCATATTTACCTACAATTCCCGAAAAGGAGGTAGGTTTCCCATTTGTAGGTAGAGGTTTTACTGTAATATTCAAGGTCCGACTAGAAAAAGTAAATGGAACGTCTCGGAAGCTACCAAAAAAAGGATCATCAAAAAAGTCATCAAAAATGCTCCTTCTTCTCTTTTGGCTTTGGACTTTTACACGCACTTGAGCCTCTAGTTCAATGGGATCTACAGCTAGTTTACCAGGACGCTGAGGAAAAAGAATAACTTTCTTAATAACGGCTGTATTGTGATTGACACCATTGTAAACTTCTTGCTTGTATTGAGTCTGACCGACATCTAGATTTTCCACCCAAAAATCTTTGTAGGCAGGTGAACTGGAAAGACTCAAATCAGCTAGGGGATAGCGAGTGTATAACTTGTAGGTCACACTGAACTGTTCTCCTTGGTATACAGAAGTCTTACTCGGTATGACTCTAATAAAAACACTCTCCTTTATTTGCTTCATCAAATCCGCACTGGGCTTTCCCTGGTTAGGATTTTGTGCAACACCTGACGTGCCACCTGGGGAGGCCTGACCCCCAGAGGAATTTCCTGCTACAACTTCAATGGTAACCGAGTTTGTGGTTAGCGTTTCGCCATTTATGGTAGTTGATGCAGGGCCAACTTTTATTTTCCCCAGTTTCTTCGGCCTTAAATAAAAGGAATAAGTCACCGATTGACTCACTTGGCCACTGACGATCTGCATACTTTGAGAGGTATTGGGTCCCCCTCTTACATCAAAGCCTTCAAATGAAGGATACTTTATGGTTGAAGCCTTTGCATTTTCCAAGCGAAAGGAAACCTGGAAGACTTCCCCATTACTCACCTTATTTTTATTGGCGAAAGCGACAAATTTCTGGGCTTTAACTCCAGAAATCCCCCAGATAAGAAAAAAGGTATATAAAATGTATTGCTTCATAGCTGCTTACCAATCTTTTTCTACTTTAACGCGTTTTACACGGGCCTTACTCTTTTGCAATTTCTGTTGGAGTTTTTCCTCTTGGTATTGTAAAGCTTCTAGCATCTGTTCAATTTGCTCCTGAGACATATTGGGTTGGCGTTGTTGCTGCTGCTGTTGTTGATCTTGCTGCTGTTGATCCTGCTGATCTTGATTTTGCTGCTGTTGATCCTGCTGGTCTTGATTCTCTTGGTTTTGATCCTGATTCTGTTGATTCTGGTCTTGATTCTCTTGATTCTCTTGATTCTGGTCTTGGTTCTGCTGCTGGTCTTCGGGCTGCTGTTCCAGCATATTCTGGGCATAGGCCAAGTTATATTTGGTTTCAGGATCATTGGGATTAATGCGCAGCGCCTTCTTATAGGCCTCTATGCTTTGTTTATATTGCTTCTGTTCTAATAAGGCGTTACCTAAATTGTGCAAAGAGCGCGCCTTATTTTCATCATTGTCAGAGAAGTTCGCAGCAATTTCATATTCACCTGCGGCCTTATCATATTTTTCCTGACTGTAATAGGCGTTTCCTAGGTTATACTTTCCTTTATCACTTGCTCCATTGACTTCCAGTGCCTTTTTATAGTTGGTCTCGGATCTTGCAAAATCCCCAGCTTTAAAGGCTTTATTACCCGAACGAATGTACGAATTTTCGCCGCGCTTGAACCAATCCTGTGCAGGAGTGATCGTGTAGCAAGTTATCAATATTAGTATAATAGAAATTCTTTTCATCATGACTCTGAATTAAAAAGGGCCCAATCGGAAAAAATGCGGTTCCGCTTTTCTGTTATAAAAAATTCTAGGATGAGCAGCAAGATTCCAATCAATAAAAATCCTTGAAATTGATCCTCATAATCGGTGAATACTTGCTCTTCAAATTCTTTTTGTTCCATACCTGCCAGTTCTCCCATAATTGCAAGAACTTCTGCGTTACCTTGATTCAACCGTAAGTACCGCCCATTCCCTTGAACAGCTACTTTCTGGAGCATAGTTTCATTTAACTTAGAAAAAACAATACTTCCTTCCTTATCTCGCTTGTAATCGGTCTGCCGTTGATTGACATAGACTGGGATCGGTGCACCATCAGATGTCCCTACTCCCATTGCATGCAATACGATCCCCTTCTCCGCTGCTTCCTTTGACGCCTCCAGTGCATCTCCTTCATGGTTTTCTCCATCGGAAATAATCAAAATAGCTTTGTATTTAGGATCTCCATTTTCAAATGCGTCCATAGCCATCCGAATGGCTTCTCCTATAGCTGTTCCTTGTGTAGGAGCTAGCTCTGTAGTAATCGTCTTTAAAAAAGTCTTGGTTGCGGTATAATCTGAGGTAAGTGGAACTTGTAGATAGGCGTTTCCTGCAAATATGATCAATCCAATTCTGTCTCCATCCAGCTTATCTATCAATCGAGATACATACTGCTTAGCCCGCTCCAATCGATTGGGCTTATCATCTTCTGCTAACATGGATCGGGAAATATCCAGCGCAACCATGAGATCTACTCCTTGGCGCTTAACTTTTTCTGCCTTCAATCCTCTCTGTGGATTGGCGAGTGCTACCACTAAGAAAGCAAAGGCAAGGGACCAAAGAATGAACTTTATTTGATGTTTGGTTTTAGGTCGATAGGGCATAAGGGACTCCCAAAGAGTCTTTTCTCCAAGTCTGCGCAAAGACTTCCTTCGTCCCCATAGAAAAAAGAGGAATACAGCTACTATGGGAATTAGCAGCAATAATAGATACAATGCCTCTTGGTTTTCAAATCGCATAGCTCAATTTCTTCAGAGGAGACAGAGGAGAAGTTGCTTGCCTGCTTGAAAAGAATCTTCCTGATAGGAAATCTATCCTAGTTCTCTTTTCTGATTTTTCACCTCTAACTCCTACTAGTCTGGAACATGAACAGGACTTACGGTATATGCCTTACAACCAGATATCTCAACAAAATTTCTACCAATAGAAATAGGCCTCCCATTAATAAGAACCAATGGAATTCTTCCGTCTTACGAGATATACGGGTAACTTGAATTTTAGATTTCTCCAAGTCGTCAATTTCCTTATAAACATTTTCCAGTGCCTGGTTATTTGTTGCGCGAAAATACTTTCCTCCCGTCTCAGAAGCAATTTGTTGTAATAACTCTTCATCTATTTCTACTTCCATGTTCTGATACGTGGTACCAAATGGCGTTTGAACGGGATAAGGAGCCGTGCCTCTACGACCTACAGCTATCGTATAAACGCGTATTCCATATTCTAAGGCAGCCTCTACTGCTGTCAATGGATCAATAAAGCCTGCATTATTCACTCCATCCGTCAGCAGAATTACGACTTTGCTTTGAGTTTCACTTTCTTTCAATCGGGATATAGAAGTAGCCAATCCCATACCGATGGCGGTTCCATCTTCAATTAATCCATTCTTAATCTCTGACAATAACTTTTTCACTACCTGATGATCGATGGTAAGGGGGCACTGGGTAAAGCTCTCCCCAGCAAAAACCACTAACCCAATCCGATCATTTTTCCTACTATCCAAGAAGTCCTCGGCTTTCTTCTTTGCAGCCTCCAAACGATCCGGTTGAAAGTCTCTTGCCAGCATACTCCCCGAGACATCCAGGGCGATAACGATATCGATTCCCTCGGTACTAACCTCTTCTTCATTAAAGGAGGTTTGAGGGCGAGCGAGTGCCAGAATCAAAAAACCCAGAGCAATGGCCCGTAAAATAAATAAGTTTTTCTTGATGAATCCCCTCACAGGATTTCTATAACCCTTTAAGCCTGCAAGAATAGGGAGGGTCAGAGTAGGGTATAGCCGTTTAGCTCTCCAAATATGCCATATCAAGAAAATGCCAGGGAAGATAAACAGGAAAAACGCATTAGGCGAAGCGAACTCAATATGTTTAAAATAATTCAGCATAGCTTACATCTACTAGGACAGATCTGCAGAAACCTCCTGGTCTGTATTAACCGCATCATCTGACTCAATGGCGAAATTTCTTGTTTCTTTTACAAAGTTGCGAGCGACCTCCATTCCCATCAAGTTTTCTGTTGGTCCGGGACGCAACTTTGCGAATTTAGCAAAGTCTGCACGGGTCAGCAATTCCTTTAATTGATCGAATTGACGTACGGGAATTTCTTTTGCAGATAGTTGGTAGACAATCTCATCGGTAGTAAGCTCAAGTGCTTGCACCTTATATCTACCTTCCAAGTATTCTCTTACGATCTCCGTTAGCTCAACATAATATGTTTTGATATCCCCTTCTTGCCATAGCTTCTTCTGCTCCAGGTTGGCAAGTTTTCGCATAGCAATCTCGTGAGGGGGAATTTTGGGCGGCGGGGGACCGGTAAAAACAGGTTCTGCTTTCTTTCGAATGAAAAACCAGTAAACAAGTCCTCCAATTATGAGAAAGGCAATAAGGCCGACAAGCAGCCAAGGCAGCAACTCTCTGAAGGTAAGCGGGGCATTCAATAACTCTTTTATGGGTTTTATAGCCTGGGTGGTATCCACAGGTACCGTATGCACAAGAATACTCTTGGGGTCTGTCAGAACCGAAAAGGTATCCCTTCCTCCATTGGCGACATAGCGAATAGGAATCGCGGGAATCTGGTACTCACCTGAATCAAATGCTGTAAGGGTTAACTGCTGAATTTCCTCAAGCAGTTCTCCTTTCTCAAGTGTATCTAGTACAGGCTTCCCAATTAGTTCGAACCCTCCTAAAGAGTCCAGCCAAAACGGCCATAAGATATGCTGGTCCGCTCTATGAGCTACTAAAATATTGAAGTCCAGTTGGTCCCCAATCAGCATCTCTGTCGTATCGATGGATGCAACGACTTCGGGGGCTTGACCATACGAAGCTAAGGGAAGGAAACAGCCTAAAAAAAATAGACCTATAGCTACACCAGCTTTGAGCCTCAAGCAGGAGGTATTTCCTTGGAGGATTCGCAAGAACGTGCATCGGCACCACGATTGCATAGGTGTACAGTTACATTGGATCATTCGCCACACTAGAGGTTCCGTAAAGAACGCAAAGTTAGCACAATGACACATTTTTTACGAAAGAAAAGCTAAATCGTTTTTAGCCTATTGTCTTTTTTCTCTAAGGGTGAAAAGGTTGAGTAAGGCAGAGATGTAGGATTCTTTGGTATTGATACTCACAAAATCTGCCCCACTCCTCAAAAATATATTCCTTGTTTGGACCAAATTACTTCGATACCATTTCTCATACGCTTCCCGGGTACCTTTTCTGGCTGTATCAATCCAAGCAACTTCCTGAGATTCTGCATCGATCACCCGAACCAATCCCATTTTGGGAAGTTCTTTCTCTCTATCATCATACAGGTGTATGCCTACTACATCATGCCTGCGCCTGGCTATGCTGAGCGCGTCCTTATACCCAGGTCCTGTATTCATATAGTCAGATAGAATGAATACGATGCTCCGCTTTTTGAGAAAATTGGTGAGGTGCCGAAGTACATCTGCCAAATCTGTTCCTTTTCCTTCAGGCTTCATGTCTATCAATTCCCGTATGATCCTTAAAATATGGTTTCTTCCTTTTTTGGGAGGGATAAACTTTTCAACCCGATCTGTGAAGAAGATTACGCCTACTTTATCATTATTATTGATCGCTGAGAAAGACAAAACCGCTGCTATCTCTGTCATAATCTCTTGCTTCAGAACCCCCACATTATCTCTATTTTTTTGTGTACCAAAGAGTGTGGAAGAACTCACATCGATCAACAACATTACCGTAAGCTCTCGCTCTTCTTCAAAGACCTTTACGTGGGTTTCATTGGTCCTGGCCGTAACATTCCAGTCAATATTCCGCACATCATCTCCGTATTGATAGGTTCGAACCTCACTGAACGACATCCCTCGGCCTTTAAAGGCACTTTGATACCCTCCAGAAAAAAGCTGATTAGAAAGACCTCGAGTCTTAATCTCAATCTTCCTTACTTTTTTCAGCAACTCAGTAGTTTTATCCATAAGGGTTTGTAGTTAAGGATGATACGAAAATAAGGGTATACAAGTATCGAGAAATCTAGAAATGAAAGAATATAAATAAATTCTTACACTGGAAATAATCCATTATTGATATGCAAAATAGATAGAATCCTGCAAATGAACCTATTTGAAACACCTCAAATAGCTTCAAATTTATATTTGGGCTTAGAAACTTACAAATCCTATTTTGGATAAAAATAAAGTGTTTATTTGCAGTCAAATAAATTCTGCAATGGGCCATTTATATGTTTCTGATTTAGACGGCACACTGTTGCACAGAAATGTTTCCGTCTCAGAAAGGACCCGACGACAACTCCGCGAACTACTAGAACAAGGATTATTATTTACCATTGCTACTGCGAGAAGCATTGTTTCCATACGGGAAATTCTTGAAGGTATTCCTATTTCCCTTCCTGTGGTTGGAGGAAACGGAGCTTATCTATCTGATTTTAAGACAGGGGAACACATTCTTTTCCGAGACATATCCTCTACCCTTTCCCAAGAAATCTTTCAATACCTGGATCACAACGATTTTCCCTATTTCGTCTCGGCGGTTACCAACGGAGAGGACCGCTTATTCTTTGATCGTATTTCTAATGAAGCTGGTAGTCTCTTCTTGCGTGAAAGATTCCGCATAGGAGATCCTAGGCTACGCTATTGTGCCAACATGGGTGTTAAGGACTTGGGCAAAATTATCACAATCTCTGTGCCTGAGCGTCCAGAGGTTTGTCTCTCCATCAAGAATAGGTTGGAAGCTATTTTACCCGACCAACTGGAAATCCATATCTATGAAGATGCAAAGCCCGAGGGCTGGCACTGGATGAGTATTCACGATAAAAGAGCTACGAAAGCAAACGGTATATCCACAATTATGGAAGACTATGGATTCTCTCCTATGGAACTCACTGTATTTGGAGACAATACCAATGACCTAAGCATGTTCCAAATGGCTCCCAGGTCTGTCGCGGTGGAGAATGCCCGATCTCAGGTCAAAGCCTTTGCAACCCATGTGATTGGACACCACGAATCCGACAGTGTAATCAATTTTATCCAAGAGGATTGGAACAAAAATCAGAAAGGTCAGCGGAAAGCTTCTTCAACACTGGCCAGGAAGTATTTCTCCATTTACTTCCATAACCTGATCTAAACGAATCTCCAAACCGCTGCCTAGTTTGAGGTATTCTATGCTATTTATGGCGTATAGATCTACAATCTTTCCTGCTACTTGGGCTTCCTTTCCATTGGAATCGATATATCGAATGCTAGAGACCTTTTTTAAAGTAGCCACTTCCTCAAGCTTATCGTAAAAATTGCAGTCTATAGGTACGTAGGGAGTTTCCTTATCCTTCATGCTGTATTACTTTCAAACTATTTCATTCATTTTCTTTGCCAAGGCTACATCCAGTTCTGTTATACCTCCAGCATCGTGAGTCGTGAGGTACACCTCAACCATATTGTATACATTGAACCATTCAGGATGGTGGTCCATCTTCTCGACTAGAATGGCGGCTTTACTCATAAAGCCCCAGGCATTTACGAAGTCCTTAAACTGAAATCTTTTATACAGTTTTTCTTCTTTAAGCTGCCAGCCATCTAGTACATGTACTTCCTGAAGAATCTGATCTTGGGTGAGTTTTGTTGCCATTAGGTTAAGTGTTAGTTGGTCGGTGGTCGGTGGTCGGTGGTCGGTGGTCGGTGGTCGGTGGTTAAGGTTTACTTCTATATGTAATAAAGGGTTACTTAGGACTACCGGGTATACAACCACAGACCCTAACGTTAAACAACTTACAGGATCTTTCTGTTTGCTTTTTATCATGGGAAATATACTATTTATACTCGTTTTGGGCTCCACTTGGTTTATGACGGGGGTTATTTGGTTTGTTCAAGTCGTTCATTATCCACTTTTTGCTCGAGTAGGAGCAGACGTTTTTACTACCTATGAATCCCTACATACCATGCGTACGGGATGGGTTGTCGCTCCTGTCATGCTGCTGGAACTAGGTAGTACATGCTTGCTACTTATTGAGCGACCGGCTTCTCTCTCTCTTTCGGCAGTTACTTTTTTGGTAGTATGTACCTTGGGAGTTTGGGCATCTACCTTTTTTCTCCAGGTTCCCTTACACGGAAAATTAATAGAAGGGGGAAATCCTGAGGTAATACAGCGTCTGGTTTCTACCAACTGGATTCGAACGCTGCTATGGACAGCAAAAGGGCTTTTCTGCCTATGGTTACTATACGGATTGCTACCTAATGACGGATTGGAGACAGTCTCTATTCACTAGATAGATATATATTAGGTGATCATGGAAGATTTACACAAGCGCTTTTCTGAAAGGTACCCTCAATCCTTTTTCCTAGATGTGAGTCGTCCAAACGAGCTTGAGGGATACCTTCGAGCCTTGAATTGGATACGGCCAGAAGATTCTATCCAAAAACTTGAAAAGCCCGGTGAAGGAAATATGAATTGTGTATACCGGGTAAAAACCACAAAAGGCAGCTTCATCGTAAAACAGGCTAGACCTTGGGTGGAAAAGTACCCCCAAATCCCTGCTCCAGTAAATCGGGCAGGAGTAGAAGCTACCTTCCTAGGTATCGTAAATGAAACCCTTCCCTTGCAATCCTTAAGTCCCCAGTTATTGGGCTTTGATCCCAATAGTTTTTTCCTGGCCCTAGAAGACTTGGGGGCCGGAACAGACTACACCTTTCTATATCAGCGAAATGGGCTTCTCGAGTCGACAGAAATTGAACAGCTCACTAGGTATCTAGACGTTTTACATGCCTTTTCGACCCAGCAAAATATAGCCTTTCCGCACAACAAGGATATGCGTGTATTAAATCACGAGCACATTTTTCGATTTCCCTTTGAAGAACAGAATGGATTTGACCTAGATACCCTTCAGCCCGGCCTTCAAGCAGCCTCTCTCCCATATAAAAGAGCTAAGGATCTCAAGGAAAAGGTTAACTTACTAGGAGAGGTCTATCTTTCAACAGGTAAAACCCTCCTACATGGGGACTTTTACCCAGGCAGTTGGTTGAAGGTAGACCAAGGTATTCGAATCATAGATCCAGAATTCAGTTTTCTAGGACCTGCAGAATTTGACCTAGCTATTTTCTTTGCCCACATGATGTTGGCACAACAAGGGCAGGAACAGTTGATAACTATTGCACAGGCATATCCACGCTTTGGTCAGCTCAATGCTAGACTGCTTGCGGGATTTGCTGGAACCGAAATTCTCCGCAGGTTAATTGGCATTGCCCAATTACCCCTGGAAATGGAAATTGACGAAAAGAAAGAATTAATGCAGGTAGCTGCAAATTGGATACTCGAAGGAAAGATTTCCGAAATTGCTTAACACCATGCGTCATATTACCTGGCTATTGTTTGCAAGTGTATTTGCTTGTACAACTCCTAAAAGCAACCAAGAACCTTCTATGCAGGTAGCAGGGGATATTACTCCGCTGATGGAACTACCTCTTCTTTCAATGGAAAAGGACAGTTTGTATGACAAGGTTTTGGGGATGCTAGTTGGCTCTGCAATAGGGGATGCGATGGGAGCTCCTACAGAAATGTGGAGTAGGTATAACATTCAGGTGGAATATGGCCATATAGATGGGCTAGACCCTATGGTGCGGGAGCCTTCCCCTGAGGGAACCTGGGATTTTAACCTTCCAGCAGGAGGTACGACGGATGATACACGGTGGAAGCTATTGCTAAGCGATTATCTCCTTTTGCAAGGAGATGTGCTTTACAGACAGGAAGGAGCCAACCCCTATACTTTTGCCCAGTTTATTGTTCGACGATATAAATCAGAAATCCAGCAACTTAAACAGACCGATAGTTTCAATCCTATTCCCTTCGAAGACCAAGCGCGCCGCATGGCCTGGCTGCAGGAGTGGGCCATGGTCGCAAAGCCCTTTGCTGAAAAGGACCTAGAAGCTTACAGCGAGGCGGTTAACCGATTTTATGGGGGCGAAATGACCTGTGCAGGCATGCTTTACAGTCCTATGTTGGGATTGGTCTACCCTGGTAATCCTGAATTGGCCTATCAATCAGGGTATAGATTGGGATTCTTTGATCTGGGCTATGCCAGAGATATAACGGCCCTGACAGCTACTTTGGTAGCAGCCGCTATGGACCCTTCAGCTACTCCCGAAACGATGGTGAATTCCCTGCGGGATACAGACCCCAAACACTATTTCAACAGCCGCCTGGTTGGGAGAGCCTCTTATCGCATATATCGAGAGGCCTTGTATTTGACTCATGAGGCTAAATCTATGACTGAAGATCAAGTTGACCCTTCAACCTTACAGCTCCCTCTATCTGGCAGAACCCCTCTGCGGGTAGCACAAATCCAACGTGCGTACGAACTCCTGGATAATAAAAACCAAGACATGCCCTTTCATGCGGGGGAAATACACCTAATTAATTTAAGTGCCCTTCTCTTTTGCAATTTTGAATTCCTCCCTGCTCTAGAATTTGTGATCAATTATGGCAGAGACAATGACACCGTTGGAGCCATAACAGGTTCTATTCTTGGTGCCTATCACGGGTATGCGCAGTTACCTCCTACCCTTTCCCAAAAAGCCCTAAAAGTCAACAAAGAAAAATTGGGAATTGATTTGGAAAAAATGGCAGGTGAATTGACTGAGATGATGGTGGAGAATGGAATTATAATACCTTTGCCCTAATAACTCTACAGTAGAATTTTGCCTTCATCTACATAATTGAATTAACATGAAAAAGCTTACAGCAAACAGGAAAAGCCTAATAAGATGGAAGATTTACATTGACAGGGCAAGAATGTACATAGGATACATTCAATTTGTGATGATTGGGTTCGTATTTCTAGAAGTATTTAGAGATACAAGGATTGGGGACTTAATTTTTAACAACCTCCTAGTTTCCGGTCCAGCAATCTTCCTGACTTTTATCTTGTTATCCTTGGTTATCGGAAGGATTGATACCCTTCTTGGACTAAGAGAAGAGGAACTAAGAAATTCTTCTGTTTCAAATCCTATAATGAGAGATATCCTAAATGATGTAAGAGAAATCAAACAAGAATTGGTGCAACTTAAAGCAGCGCAGTGACGCTCCTTAACCGCTTTCTAACAATTAAAAATAGGTGCCTAAAGGGAAAAATATCCCAATCTTCCTAATACACCTGGTCTTTTACATGCTTGAAAAGGGCGTAGTAAATAACAACAGCAAGTACAACCACGATAATTTCCATTGTGCAATAATTTATTACTATATACAAAGTAAAAAATTTTACACTTTTTGATATACTATAAATACCTAACTGTCAAAATTATAGGATATTCTTCACCCTATGTGGAATGAATGGTATTAAGGAATATTCAACTTGGAAAAAGGCAATAAAAAAGCGCCAGCTTTTTGAGCTGACGCAAAATCGGAACAACAAGATTTTTTTTCCTAGCTATCCTCCTGGTCTGACTCTTCCTGGCAAGTCTCCTTCAGCGCACGAAGGGCTTCTTTGCTTTCTGCTGTAGCAGTAGAACCATCTTCATATTCTACAGTAAGAGGAAAAACTACTTCTGGGCGCGTTTCTGCATCTGGATTGGCTTCTTTCCAGGCTCTTAGCCCTGCCTTTAAACTTTCTCGATCTGAGAAGGCTTCCGTGCTACCATCAGGGAACTCTACTGTAATGGGATAAACAATAGAGAAGCACGGGGTGAAATTGCGACCCTTGTGTTTGCCCCGCCCTCGGAATCCACGTCCACATTCCCTTCTCAATTCCCTTAATTCTTCAGAGGAAGCTACAGAAGTCACCTCACCATCTTCAGAAATCACTTCGATGGGATAGACAAATCCGGGCCTCTCTGTTGCATCTGGGTTAAGTTCTTTCCAAGCACTAATCGCTGCTCTCATTTCATCGTAATCTCCTACCTCCGAAACAGCCCCATCAGGAAAAGAAATACCGAGGGGAAAGACAAATTCAAAGCAACCATGCTTTCCACATTGTGCACTATCTTGTAGTGCAACTACTGCGGCAGTAGTAAAAGTGTCAACATCTGCTTGGGTTGAAACTACATTTTCTTCTTGGCAGGCGACCAAGGTAAACATAAGGGCAACAGTAGATAAAAAGAGCCCTCTAACAAATTTGTTGTTTGTCATAATAACTTTCGTTTAAGTGTAACCTTTTACACACTCATAAGCTCTAAGCCCAGAACCCGTACTGTTAGGGTAGTTTTTTTTACCTTATTGAGAAGGATTTTTTATATCTTCCGGGATAATTGAAGTGATATCTTTACGTCCCTATGACAGATCAGGAATTGTGGTTACAGCTCCAACAGAGCAGTAAAAGTGCACTAGAGCAGATTTATCAAGAGCATGTAACCCATTTGTTACAGTATGGTTATCGGTTTTCGTCAGATCAGGTTTTGATTGAGGATGCTATCCACGACCTCTTCATCGATATATGGAGAAATCGCAAAGGCTTAAGTGCAACTACTGCTATACGTCCCTACTTACTGGTTTCCCTTCGAAGAAGGATCATCAAACGACTTCAGAAAATTCAAAAATTTGAGACCGATCAGGAACCGCAAGAGGTCCATTTCGCTTCTGAAATGGCGATAGATGAAATCATCGCTGCGCGAGAGACCTCTGAAGCTCAGGCCAAAGAAATTGAACGTGCCTTCCAAAACCTCAGCAAGCGACAGCGAGAAGCCTTGTATTTGAAATTTTACGAAGAAATGTCCTACGAGGAGATTTGTGAAACCATGAATATCAATTACCAATCAGCTAGAAACCTCGTGTTCAATGCAATTAAAACCCTAAGAAAATATATGGTCAGCGTATGGTTTCCATTACTTTTTTTGTTACAACTCATTACAAAATAATTTAATCCTACTTAGATGAAAAGAAGGAACTTTGGGTAGTTGATTCTCTTGCGGAGAAAAATTATTACCCAAAGTTTGAATGAACAGAACAGTTAAATCAAGGTTATAGATCCATTAATACTACGTTTTTTTGCGTCCCTTGGGACATTTAGGTTACACAGGTCATGAGAGATTCATATTTGCAGTACAAGGCAAGTGAGCTTGCCTCTGAACACGCATTCTTGCAGTGGGTACATTCCCCTGAGTCTGAATTAGGTGTTCAGTGGACAGAGTGGCTCACAAAACATCCCGAGATGTTTGAGGAGGCGGAACTTGCGAAACGCATGGTCTCGCACATGAAGTTTCAGCAGCTTCAAGATTTTCCAACTAACACAGCGGATCTTTGGAAACGCATTGATGCGTCAATAGAGGTAGAAGAAGTGCCTACCTTAGTTATTGATCGAAATGCTGGTTCTAATGAGAGAAGTAGCAGAATCTGGTATAACATTGGATTAGTTGCTGCAGCTTGCATAGCTATTCTCTTTATTCTCAGATTTTTGAGCCCGCAAGAGTTTACATTGGACGTGCCAAGAGGTGAGCATATGGTACACCAGCTTCCTGATGAGTCCCAAGTCGAAATTAATGCAGAATCTAATTTACATTACTCTTCGAAGGGCTGGGAGAAAGAACGTCTTGTCAATCTTGAAGGGGAAGCGTATTTTCGTGTTAAGAAAGGGAAAAAGTTTACGGTTAATACACCTATGGGTGCGGTTGAGGTGCTGGGCACGAGTTTTAACGTCTACAATAGAGGAAAAGACTTTCGGGTTAGCTGTATGACAGGGTCTGTTCAAGTAAGTTCTCATCATGGAGATCTTCACAAAGTACTTCTACCGGGTCAGTCTGTACAATGGAATCCAGAAGACGGTAACGTTGATAAGACATTTGAGGTAGATGAAGAAGAGAAGAACAGCTGGTGGAATGGAACTTACAGCTTCAAAGATGCCCCGCTATTTGAATGCTTTGAGGAACTCGGGAGACAATTCAATTTAGAAGTTGAATTGGGTCCAAAGATTGATAGGAATGAAGAATGGACTGGACATTTTAGCGGAAGTGATGTCGATCAAGCGCTGTATGATGTTTGTTGGTCTAACGGCTTAGAATATCGCCAAGAAGGAAACATTGTGTATATAACTCAGGATACAGTTCGTCATATGAAATGAAATTATCCGCTTACATTTTTTTGGTAGGTATGATGCTTTCCCCTCTGGTTCACAGAGGGCAATCCGGCCCTAATCCTGGGGCCTACGAACTTTCTATCAGTGTAGGTTCGAGCCTTGAGCAGGTTCTAGCCATTCTTTCGGAAAAGTATGATCTAGAATTTTCCTACCCATCAGAAATTGTTAAAATCCAATTGGACCAGCAGAGGAGTTTAAAAAACTACACGCTATCTGGGTTATTAAACGAACTTTTTTCTTCCCTAGAGATTGGCTTTCAAATACAGGAAAATCGGAGAATTTTGTTGAGGAAAGTCCACTCACCTGCTTCGAGAAAGGAGTATCTCCATTTGACGGGAAAAATAACAGATGAGGATCCCTCTATACCGCTTTCACACGCCATGATTTACGTAGTAGAGGATTCTAAATTGGGTACGCTTACAGGACCTGATGGGGGCTTTTCGCTAAGGATTCCCAAGCGTCATTCAGAAGGATTAGTTGCTGTAAGGCTGTTGGGGTATGAGACGCAATATCTATCGATATCGGAATTTCTCAAAAACCCGACTCTAAGTTTGAAAAACAAGCCATTTTTGCTTTCAGAAATTCCCATTGAAGAAAAAGTTCCTACCCTAAGCTTTCAAACAGAGAACTTGCATTTGCATGTGCGGCCTAATGGAGAGGCAAGTCCATCTGACTTACTGGGAAACGATGCCATGCGCGGCCTGCAATTGCTTCCAGGCATCAGCTCTGATAACGATCTAAGTGCTGGCGTACGGATTCGGGGTAGTGGTGAAGATGAAACCCTTATTGTCTTAGACGGCATACCTATTTACCGAGCAGAGCACTTTTTTGGGGTTTTCAGTTCTATTAATTCTCAATATGTAAGCGAGATTCAACTGTATAAAAATGCGCTTCCAGTCGAGTACGGAGGGAGAACTGGAGGAATGGTTTTATTTAGGTCAGACTCTGAAGTCGAGAAGCTAGGCTCTAAAATAGATATTAATGCTTTGACGGCATCTGTGCGCTTGGACATTCCCCTTAATTCCCGGTCGGGAATTATCCTACAAGGAAGAAGCACCTACTCTAATGCTGCTGAATCTAAAATATTTGATTTCTTAGGTGAACAGAATACTTTTCAAATCTCTAATATAGATCATTTTGCACGCCAAAAAGTCGTAGATATTGATCCCACTTTCCGGTTCTACGACATGAATGGAAAAATTTTCTATCGACCTACAGAGGAACAATACATTGACCTAAATTTCTTCCATAGCAACGACCGCTTGGATAACACTTTTTCAGAGTCTTATGAAACCCGACAAAATTCTAGTCCAGTCTCAAATGACGAGACATTAACTCAGACTAACCAATGGACCAATACGGGATTTTCTGTGAATTATCGAAATAATTTTGCTCCCGATTGGCAAGTAAAATCTAGGCTTTTCTTTACAGAGTACTTCAATACTAATTCCGTAGTCGCCTCTTTCTTCCAAAGCTCTGACCACACTCCTATAAATTGGAACATGCACAATGAGTTTGATAATGGCATAACCGATGTAGGGGGAGAAATTAGTTTTTCTTACGCCATAGGAGAGGAAAGTACCCTCCAACTGGGTACAGGGGTTACCCAACACCAAGTTACCTATTCGGCAAACCAGGAAGATCATTATCCAATTACAGTGCCCGATGAGGCAACCGATGCTATAGAATTACAACTATTTGGTAATTACAAACTCTCGGGAAAAGACTGGAGAGCTAACATTGGGGGGAGGTTTACCCGATATAATTTGACTGAAGAATTTTATTTTTCTCCAAGGGTCACATTCTCTTACTTTCTATCTTCTGAATGGAGCCTCAAGGCTTCCTTCAATCAAGATTATCAATTTGTAAGAGAACTATTTCATGAAAGTCAGATGGGACAGGGAGTGGAGTTCCTCATTCTTGCTGACGGTAAGGATAATACCTATCCAGTTGGTCGGGTGAATAATTATATGGTTGGAACTACTTTTTCGCAAGCCAACTGGTCATTTGATATCGAATTCTTTAATAAGGACCTAAACAATATATTTGAAAATGCCCTGAGTGTACCCGGTTTTTCTCCCCTTGGTGGAAGCTCTTGTAAAGGAACGTGTGATTACAGGCTGTTCCATGGTAGTGGGAGATCCTTGGGAATGGATTTTATTTTCACATACGAAGACGAAATCTATTCTGGTTGGGTTGCTTACACCCTCAGTAAGAGTACACAATCCTTCCCTGAAATCAGAAGAGGAGAGGATTTTCCAACCGTTGATGACCGCAGGCACCAACTTAAGCTTACCAATGTCCTCACACTTGGAAACTTTCAACTTACAGGAAACTATATACTGAGCAGTGGAAGACCTTATACCAATATAGGTGCCCTTCACCAAGTAGTGGAACGAAGGCATCTGAGTCCTGAAGATAGAATTAGTAGACTCCCTGAATATCAACGCATTGACTTAGGATTAAACTATACATTCCGTATTCAGGGTTTAAAGGCATCTGCAGGGATTTCTGTTTTTAATGTAGCCAATCACCAAAACATCAAAGACATTCTCTTCACCTATTCTGTTCCAGCAAAAGACCAAACCCTTCGCAGCGAAGTATTGGGAACCCGAACCAACATGCTCAATCGCACGGTTAACGTAAGTTTTAAATTGGATATTTAAGTAGGTGGGAACGTTGAATGTCATTCCATTGTTTTAGAAACTTATGTCAGATAGGGTTACCCTCACAGATTTTGAAGCCAAATACTTTGATACGCTCATTTCTTGGATAGCATCTGAAAGGGAGCTTATCCAGTTCGCTGGGCCTATTTTTACGTTTCCGTTAACTACTCCTCAACTCCATTCTTATTTGGATGACCCCAATCGGAAAGCATTTGCCCTATTGTCTTCATCCTCACAAGAACACCTTGGCCATGGAGAAATCTATCGGAAAAGCCCTTTTCAGGTCGATTTATCCCGCTTGTTGATAGGGCCTCACTCCCAGCGTGGGAAAGGCTTGGGAACAGCTATGGTGAACTCGCTGATTGTAGAAGCACAAAAACGATTTACTCCCAAAGAAATCCGCCTGAAGGTATATACATGGAATACCTCCGCCATTCGCTGCTATTCGAAAATAGGGTTTATAATTGACCCAAATACGTCTTATGAGACTCCTGTGAGCGAGGAAGTATGGCACGCCCACGAAATGGTACTTACCCTAGAATAATACCTCAAAGATCCTTTGTATTTTCTCATTCCTCCTAAGCATTTTTCTTCAGTTTGTAATAAATAGAAGAAAAAAAAGACTAATGGATTAAACGTTTTGTCTAAAACCTACTCTTTACGTAAAGCGCTTGAACATGCCAAGTAGGTTATAAACCTTTAAACCTTTTTATTGAAATGAAAATTAGCACTCTCATCTATTCAATTCGTATTTGCTTATTAGGCCTTTTAGGTATTTCTTCTGTTGCAACTGCTCAAGAAAAGGGCTTATTGTATAAGATTGAAAAGCAGGGAATACAGCCTTCTTATTTGTTTGGGACCATTCACCTCATGCCTAATAATGAATTTGAAATTAAAGAATCCGTAGAGAAAGCCTTCAAAGCTTCTGACCTCATTGTATTGGAGATTGATATGGATGATCCCAACCTTGCTACGAATATGATGCAACATATGATGATGGATGGCGATTCAACCTTGGAGCAATACTTTTCCGATACTGACTACCAGAAACTGGATGAAGAACTACAAACTCATGCCGGTATGGGTGTTGCGATGATCAATAAAATGAAGCCTCTAATGGTCATGTCCATGTTGGTCAAAAAATATGTTGGTGCTCAGCCTGCAAGCTATGAATTATCCTTTGTAAAACTCTCAGAGGAAAACAAAAAAGAAATTCTAGGACTGGAAACAGTTGCTGATCAGATGGCAGTTTTCGACGAAATCCCTTACCAAGCTCAAGCAGATGATATCTCTCAAATGCTCAATGATGAAAAAAGGTATACTACCTTGTTTAAGGAGATGATCAAGCTCTACAAAGCGGAAGATGTTGAGGCTTTGTATAATATTTTTACCGATTACTATGGAGATCAGGGTCAAGTCCTAGATTTAGTTTTGCATGACCGCAATAGAAAATGGATTCCTAAAATTGGAGAATATGCCAAAGAACAAAGCGTATTCTTTGGCGTAGGTGCCGGGCACCTAGGCGGAGAAGAAGGAGTACTCAACTTACTAGAAGAAGCGGGCTACACAGTAACCCCTGTTCCCTAAGAATTTTCAATGGTTTTGTAAAGTGGTGAGTCGTTTCTTAGTCCGGAGCGACTCATCTTTTTTAATTAGGATTTTCTGATATCTGTAGAGAAGAGGCAATACAAAAGGAAACCTCTCCATAGGAGAGGCCTTAGTCAAAAAAACAGTAACAAATAGTTTTTTTGGGGGGGGTTAGATAGTAGTTTGGTCCACGGTCAATAGTTGGGAGTATTGGCGGTCTAAACTAAAGTCCCGGCTGTGGACTATGGACTAATAAACCATGTACTAGTTATAGGGAACTATCACACTTTCGGTCTGCTCGGTATCCTTTCCTTCAAACTTCAGTTGATAGGTTCCTCCATCGATGTCTGAAAGATCGATTTCGACGACTTCTGAATCACCTGTTCTTACCTGAGTTCTGAATATCTCGTTTCCATTGTGGTCTTCAAGCTTTAGGGTGAATCCTTCTACTTCTGTATCAAGTATCACCATGTTTAACATTTTATTGAAATCTACATGGGAAACAAGGACAATTTCTTCGCTTGAATTTT
Source organism: Bacteroidota bacterium (assembly GCA_039197765.1). Lineage (GTDB taxonomy): Bacteria > Bacteroidota > Bacteroidia > J057 > J057 > JBCCTX01. The sequence goes on along the minus strand of JBCCTX010000005.1, from coordinate 16,007 downwards.
GAATTTGAGCAGGACTGGTAGTTGAATTAGCAAAGGCTGAGAGTGTGAGGAAGCAAGCGAAGAAAAGTGCTGTAAAGTTTCTCATTTTTGTACTGTTTAATTCGTTTGACAGTACAAAGTTGGGGTAATTCAAGCGCTTCGGAGGCCCTTTTCCGATGAGTGCACCGCAGCCATCGATAAATGACAACAAGCGACTGTTTGGCTATTCAGTCGCTCGTATTATTTATTTTTGAAGGGTATAACTTCCCGAAGAAACATTTGTTTGAAGGGTTACCTCACTTCCAGTGGTCGTCATATACCCTATGAAACCTATTCCGTCATATCCTGGGGGTACGTTTGTAGCGCGGGCATTACCCGTAAAAACACCATTTTCGACCTGAATACGCACTGCATTTGCCGTTCCTTGAAGTCTTTGAGACGTTTGGATACTGAGGAAGTTCCCGTTAACAATTAGGGTCCAAATGACTAATACTATTTGGCAACAGAACCCTAACTCACCAAGACAAGAGATCCTCAAGGACCAAGATTTCCCATAGAATACTTGGGAACTCCTTAAAAATATGCGCATAATATTTTTCGTGTGCAGCTAATTTTATTTAACTAATTACATAAGGAGAGGAAGCGAACCTATATTGTTATTTTCATAATAACCTAAAGAAGATTGAGCAACTTCAAGCAGCTGACAAAATCCCTGATTCGCCTCCCAGCCCTAAACGGATTTAGACATATAGCTTGCGTTCACAAATTCTCACTTTCCCATCTCTTTCTAGTTTTCTCAATATTCGAATGACAGTTTCTACCCTCAAGCCGATGAAATTACCAATAGTCTGCCGGGTAATGTCAACTTGATAATCCCCATCCTTCCCAGCATTCTTTTTGAGCAAATTCAGTAGGGTAAGCACTTGTTTTTCCGCAGTAGAGCTTTTCATCTCTTTCAGCAGCATGGCATCAAAATGCATACGCTTAGAGAGTTCTTTCAGCAAGTGATTACTGACATCTGCCCTATCTGCCAGCAATCTAAGAAAGCCTCGCTTTCCCAAACAGATAAGCTCTGTATCAGTTTCTGCTATGGCATTCGCTGAAATGGGAAAATTTCCTAGAAGAGCAGCTACCCCAAGACTTTCATTTTGCTTGTATATTCCTTGAATAGTCTCTTTCCCCCCTTCGCTATAGTTATTCACCCTGATTAGTCCTGCAACTATCTGGTAATAAAAACAAGGACTATCCCCCTCTTGGTACAGCAATTCTCCTTTTCCAATTTGTTTCCTAACTGCTCCATAGGATTGCAAGAGATGTTCAGCTACCATAGCTCAATTCATTTTGACGTGCAATATTTGTATTCGATATACTATAAACTATAAAATAGCCATTCGACACAAATTACTTATGCTTACAAATTTCACGATTAAATAGGGCGAAAAGAAATAGATCAGGGGGTATGAAATGGACAACTGGTATGATCAAACTGATTATTGTATGTTTGAGGATACATCGTTTGGGCCAAGTTGAACCTATTCTGAAAGGAAGGGTAAGATATTAAGCGGCACTAAAGAAACTGGTAAATCCTAATTATTACACTACACAAACCTCGTATATATTAAAACGGGATTTAGTTTATAATTTTTAATAAAATAAATAACTAAAAAAAATTACAATTATCATAAAAAGTATTTAACTTATGAGAAAGTAAGCTGCAATCCTATGCCATCAAATGGACAAATGGTGTGATGAACCGGACAGTAAAGCCATCTAGATTTATCTGAAACATATTTTAACTCTTTATGAGATCGCAAAGTGCTAAGGCGGACAAACAAAGGAGTGTCCGGGACCTGCAATTAATTGTATTTCTCCTGTTTTTTTTCTCCTGCTATGTAAATCAGACCCTAGCCCAAGCGCCTGATAGTATTAGCAAATTATCGGCTATTAGCCCAGAGGAGTTAGGAACTCTCCCTTCCTTACAAAACTATTATAATAACCTTAGAAATGAGGGAAGTAAACTCTCTTCAGAAGAGCTAGAAAGTCTAAATCGTACTGGACTTGTAGCAGCCCAGAAACTCGGAGCCAATGAACTCATCTTGAATTTTGCCATTGATTTAGAATTTCTCTCCATTGGATTGAGCAAATATGAAGAAGCTGAGGCGTACAATCGTATTCGCCTAGAGGTAGCAGAATTAATGCCCTCTGAAGAAGAAGTTCTTGAATCACATATTTCTCTAGCTACCAACTTTATCTATCAAGGCAGATTTCTTGAAGCAATCGATCAATATCTTTTGGCACTTGCCTACAAGGAAAAGTACCTTCCAGCCTACACGCGGCTTATTGAGGAGGTATATAATAACATGAGTCTGTGTTACCTATTTCTAGGGGAGGCTAAGGAAGCCTTGACATACTTGTACCTTTCAAAACCCTTCATTCAGGAGTTGGAGGGCACTCAACGTTATTTAAGCCTAGCAGGTCTTTACAATACTACGCTATACTGTTTCATTGAATTAGAGGAAAAAGATTCCATTCACTTATACAGTCAGCAGTTGATTGAGAACCTAACACTCGCTGAAGAAGATACTGCGGACCCTTCTTTTGAGGTTGTGTCTATCCGAAGCGACCTGTACTTCGCACTTACCCAGTATTTCTTATTAGAAGAGAAACTAGATAGTGCCAAAATTTATTATCAAAAACTTGATGCATCGAACATATACAGTGCAGACTCTAAGTATCTTATGGATATCCTATATGCTATCAAAACGGAAGATTTCCAAACCGCTAAATCCCTGCTCGATACGCCCCTTGATGTCATAGATACAGTTAACAACCTAGAATACGCTGAATTACTTTCAAGCTATTATGAAGCAATCGGAGACTTAAAGAATGGCTTATTTTACACCAAAAAGTACAAAGAGCTACAAATCGAAGAGCTTAAAACACAGCGGGTTAAATTATCTGCCTACTCCAAGGAACGCCTTGATGCCATAGAGAAAGAAAATAGGATCGATCGCTTGGAAAAGGAACAAACTAACCAAGCAAGACTTACCCTAATATTTCTCGTTTTATTCATTCTCTTATTCTTACTTGCCCTGTTACTTGTATTTTTATACCGCCAAATAAATGCAAAAAACCGGTTGCTCAAGCTAAATATTGAAGATCAACAAGTAATAGCTGAACAGGCCAAACGTCTCCATCAAGTGGACGAGGAAAAATCCCGGCTCTTTACCAATATTGCCCACGAATTTCAAACGCCTTTAAATGTAATTCAAGGCTTGGGAAAACACCTCCAGGCCAACACGGGATTACCTGATTTCGCGGAAGAGCCACTTGAAATAATCATTCGCAACAGTATCCACTTATCCGAATCCACCTCTCAAATACTGGAGATTAGTTCTTCAGCAACGCTAAAGCCTTCCTCTAATCCCGTTTGGTTTTCGCTGCTTGAACTGGTACGGTTTGTGCTCCGCGAGCACGAATTTCTTACCCTACAAAAGACTGTAAACGTTCAAACTCCTGATTGGCCTGAGACGGTCAACCCCATTTTTTCTGATGTAGAAAAAGTAGAAACAATCGTTAAAAACTTATTTACCAATGCTATTAAATTCACTCCGTCAAACGGTAGTATTTCGATAACCTTCGCAGAAGATCCGCAAGGTTTCTATGAACTATCTTTTGAGGATACGGGCCGGGGAATTCCCGAAGAGGAACTTCCAAGAATATTTGACCGATATTACCAATCTAGTCTCGTAGAGGATGAGGGGGGATTTGGATTAGGGTTGGCAATCTGCAAAGAGTATTCCGAATTGCTTGGAGGAGAAATTCGGGTAAGAAGTAGCTTAGGAAAAGGTAGCATGTTTTCCTTATACCTTCCTCAACCATCCCCTGTCCAACTAGAGGAAAATATTCAACTTTATCAATTTCCTCAGTCAAAGCCAGATTTGCCCTTACACCCAAAAATACGAGATGAACGCATCCCCGAAAAGGCTTTACACCTCCTTGTTGTGGAAGACAATAGGGATTTCTGCAATTACTTGAATACCATTTTATCTAATGAATACTACCTAAAATTTGTACATAATGGGTATGAAGCCATCGAACACCTAAAGAAATACAGGCCCGCCCTCATCCTGACCGATTGGATGATGCCTGATATGAATGGCCTCAAATTGGCTTATTTTCTTCGAGCCTCAGAAGAATACAGCAAGATCCCCTTACTGATGTTGACCGCGCGCAACCTCATGTCCGATCAAATCAAGGCTCTTCGAATTGGGTTGGATGATTACCTTACGAAACCTATTGATTCGGAGGTCCTAAAAACCAGAATTAGAGAGTTACTGCAAAGACAAGAGGAAAAAGAGGATTTTACAAGCCTTTTCCCCTCCCCTAAAAGCGACATACCGCTCTCCACCAATGATCAGAACTGGTTGGTAGAAATCGAAAAAATCATCTTTCCTTTAATATCGAACTTCGATTTAACCGTAGAACAAATTGCTCAGCTGAGTGATATGAGTGCAAAAAATCTCAATCGAAAAATAAAGGCTACTACTGGACTCACCGCAAAAAAGTTCATCCAAGAAATTCGGTACTGGGAAGCTCGTCGAATGCTGGAAACCGGCGAATATCAATCCGTGAAAGCCGTTTGCCTCTCTGTAGGCCTAAAAGACATCCGAAACTTTTCCCGAAAATTCAAGGAGCGTTTTGGCCTGTATCCCAGCGAATGCATTAAACAGCCTAATTAAATCCGTTTTGTACCCTATAGCTAGAATCAACATGAAATACTTTGGCGTTTATGTTTGTTATCTCCTTCTAACGCTCCCCTATTACTTTGCCCAACCCGTCGATACCCTTACCCTCTCTTAAGATATACCCGTTGAAGAACTCGTGGATAGTGCTACCCTGACCCACTACTTTTTAAAAATTAGAGAAGAAAGCGAACTTCCTTTAGAAAAACTGACTATTTATCTAACAGAGGGATTAGCAACTGCGCAAAAGCTAGAACTAAAGCGGGTTATCTTTCAATTCAATGAAGAACTAAGATATATCCAAGAACTTCGCTACTGGGAGGCTCGCAGAATGCTGGAAATCGGGGAATACCAATCTGTAAAGGCCGTTTGTCTTTTAGTGGGCTTAAAAGACATCCGAAATTTTTCGAAAAAATTTAAAGAGCGCTTCGGCTTGTACCCGAGTGAGTGCCTAAGACCTTTGGTTTAAGGTTCCATTTTATCTGTCAGTAAGCACTAGGTCCTGAGGTAGTAATAAACAAATCGGGTGATTATGATCTAGATCATAATTTCCTTATAATTTCTTATTTACCTTTGAATCAACTCAGTAAGGTAAAGTAAATCAGTAGATTTTCCTGAAAAGTGAAGTGTAATTCAAACCATTTGATGTGCAGAAAGGGGTTTTCTCATGCTTCGGGGAGACCTCTTTCCTTTTCCAAGATCCAACTCGCTACCAGCTGTAGTACTCAATTAATTTTAAGAGACTTCTTACACCTAAGAGCCTGTTTTTCTCTCTCTAGTATTTAAGGCCATTAAGTTTTTCAAAAAAATATTTTAATCAAAATTCTATACATAATTTACAATTTTCTTATCTTTGCAATTATCGGAAGTAGCTGCACACTATTTCCCACCTTTTCAGGCTAACAGGCTTCTCAGATTCACTATGAGTCATATAGGTCCTTTTAATATTCTAAAGGTCAATGAACATTCACATACACACTATATTTCTCATCCTTCTATGTTTTTTCATCCAATCCATTGGATACGGTCAAAACAAGGACAAAACCCAGGTTCAACTCGCGCATGAAAATCCTTGGGAAGAGGCTTTATTTCGTTTTTCCAAAAGTGGCCAGTTTCAAGGCCGGGTATTTTATGTAAAAAAGCCTGAGGAAGGCGATGAGGAGTACCATTGGTTCGTTCAAATACTGGACAAAAACCAGTCTCCTGTCAACTTCGCAGAGGTTGAGTTAGATGCTTATCGAAAGGGAAAAAAATCTATAAAACTAGCTTACATGGCACCTGTATTTCCCCTGTGCGCAGATGGTAAATACATTATTGGTTTTATCGATCCCAACCAGCAAGGCGTATGGAAACTTGATTTGGCCATTAACCATTACGGAACTACAGATGAGCTTTCCTTGGAGATGAAAATGGAAGGATATCGGTAATTCTGCAACGATCGTAATTATGAAAAAAGTTTATTCAATACCTCTCATTTTGCTCCTGAGCTTTTTCTACGCGTCTCTGGGTTTATGGGCACAGAATGCCGGCTCAACGGGCAGCTGGGGTGAAGTCATACCCACTGAAGTAGTAGGTACTGCCGCCGCTAATCTACCAGATGGCAGGGTACTGCTCTGGGCTTCCAAGTTTCCCCAAAGATTCAACGACTGGGGAGATGGGAAAACCTACACACAAATTTTTGATCCTTCTACTGGAGGAGAAAATGGGACCTTGTCGAGTATCTTACTCAGCCAAACCGAACACGATATGTTCTGTCCGGGCATAAACAACCTCGCAGATGGAACCATTATGGTATCTGGAGGTGCTTCTAATACCAAAACCTCCTTTTTCAATTTCGCTACCAATACCTGGACAAAAGGGGATGAAATGGTGGTTCCCAGGGGGTATCATGCAGGAGTTACCTTGGCAAATGGTGACGTATTCATTATTGGAGGTTCATGGAGTGGTGGCAGACTAGAAAATAAGATCGGAGAACTTTGGGGTGCAGAAAGGGGTTGGAAAGCCCTTCCGGGAATTCCCGCTACCATGCTATACAATAGCAATGATCAAAGTACAGAGGGAGGCGGTATTTTTCGCATCGACAACCATGCTCACTTGTGGACAGCTCCAAATGGAAAGGTATTCCATGCGGGACCAGGTGAGACTATGCATTGGATAGAGGTATCAGGAGAAGGTTCCTTCACAGAAGTAGGAAAGCGAGGCGATGCCACCTATTCTATGAATATGAATTCTGTCATGTACGATGTCGGGAAGCTCATGACCTTGGGGGGAGCGCGGGCTTACAGTGGTCCTGCCGGTAAGCCCAATGCCTATATTATTGACATCAACGATGAAAATAATGTAAGTGTAACGCGTATTGCGGACCTAAATAAACCCAGAACCCTAGCTAATACCATTGCTTTACCAACAGGTGAAATCTTAGTTATAGGGGGAGCGTCTAGTGCAGGACTCTTCACAGATGCGGGCTCTATATACGAACCTGAAATCTATAATCCATCTACGAATACTTGGACTTTGCTGGCCCCTATGACCATCCCCCGACGATACCATGCCACAGCTATTCTTATGGCTGATGGTCGGATACTGACAGCAGGAGGAGGGCTATGTAACTGTGCAGCGAACCACTCTGATATGCAGATTTTCAGCCCCCCCTATTTGTTTAATTCCGATGGGAGCCTGGCTGCCAGGCCCAGTATTTCGGCACCTGAATCTGCTTCCTATAATAGTTCCCTTACCGTAACGGGAAGCGATGATATTTCGGCCTTTTCCTTCTTGAGAATGTCTTCCGTTACCCATAGCAATAACAATGAACAAAGACGTATTCCCATTTCCTTTACTAAAGTAGGGACTGGCACCTTTTCCCTTAGTATCCCCAATGCAAATGTCCTACCCCCTGGATACTACATGCTCTTTGCTATAAATAGCCAGGGGGTCCCTAGTATGGCTGAGGCTGTTCAATTGGGCTCTTCCAGCCCACTCGATCTCTCTGGAAGCACTGCCTGTGTAACTGAAAACTCTGGCTTTGAATACATGGGAAATGGCATTGGCTTTGGAGCTTTTAAACAATACAATGCTGGAGAATTCTTCAATGATTTCTGGACAGTTACAGATGCGTCCATTACGGTACATTCTAACTTTCACAGGAACCTGGGAAGAGACGATAACCTAGGGGGAATTTTTCATATTAGCCTTGCTTCGGGGACGATTAAGCAAACTTTGATAAACCTAGTTCCCGGACAAAGTTATGAGTTATCTCTAGATTATGCAGTTCATGATCTCGCTACTATTGATCCTTCGATTAACATCCGAGTTGGAACGGCATTGGATGAGTCCTTTGATGCTAGCAACCGGGGAAATGTTTCGGACTGGTTGACTTCTACCTACACATTTGTCGCCAATGCAGCTAGCATGGAGTTAACCTTACAAGGTTCAGCCACCCCTGCAAATGGAGGGATTTTAGTAGATAATATTAAGGTATGCAGAACAGGTCCCCTAATCATCCCTAGCGATGAATGCGTAGCAACAGATAATGGATTCGAAGGGAACTTTGGAATTCCTGCAGGCGGATGGAGTACTTTCAATGCGGGTCAACCTTTTGTAGGGGCCTGGTCCGTAACGGAAGGAAGCGTGGATATCCATGATAATACCCATAGAAACTTGGGCTTGTCAGATGGTACAGGAGGCGCATACCACCTCGATATGAATGGCACTACTCCAGGTACAATCCAACAAAGCCTCAATGGCCTTCACGTAGGAGAAGACTACCTACTCTCCTTTGACTATGCTGTGCATGAATTGACAAATGCTGCTGTATTAGAAATCCAAGTAGGGAGTAGCTTAAACGAAGTTCTACAAGCGAGTAACATAGGAAGTGTAGATGGATGGTTATCAGCGACCTACAGATTCACAGCAAACGCTGAAACAGCAGCCCTAACCTTGAAAGGCTCGGGAGGCCTTCCGTATGCAGGAGTATTACTGGATAATGTAGAAGTGTGTAAGGCAGAATCTGAAAATCTAGGTTGCTCAGGCCCACAGAATCTAGCTTTAAACAAGGCCTCCACGCAATCCAGTACCTATGGAAACGGCGTAGCGAGCTATGCAAATGATGGCATTACGACAGGTTCCTCCCCTTGGAGTGCAGACTTGCAACATACGCAAAGCGAGACACAGCCCTGGTGGGAGGTAGACCTAGGGCAACTCAGCGATATTGAAACGGTTACACTTTATAACCGCAGCGATGGAATTCAGGATCGCCTGAAGGACTTTTATATCTTGGTTTCTCCATCTGCCTTTGACCCTACTGCCGATTTATCTGACCATTTAGGGGATAACGCTATAAGTCAGCAGTTCTTTTCAGGTGCCGCGGGAGCACAGGAAACCCTAAGTTTCTCAAGCGCTGGTCGATATGTACGTATTCAGTTAACTGGTACAGGAATTCTTCATATGGCTGAAGTTGAGGTGATGGGATGTGTCGCAGAGAATGATCCTTGTAATGGAGCTGAACCTCTTGTTATAAACCCTGCCGGTCCCTTTTTAGAAAACGCAGGAATTCAACAACTCACTGCTTCTCCTTCAGGAGGAACTTGGGGAGGCGCAGCCACTGAGTCAGGCGGCTTTGATCCTTCGGCAGGTTCTGGGACCTATACAGTGAGTTATACCTACACAAATTCTGGAGGATGTACGCAAACTGTATCCTCAGAAATATTGGTAAACGCAGTAGTCGAGGGATGCCTAATCCCGTCTAATCTGGCATTAAATAGGCCTTCCAGGCAATCAAGCACTTATGGAAATGGTCAACCCAGGTTTGCCAATGATGGAAATACCCAGGGTTCCTCCCCATGGAGTGCCGATTTACAACATACAACCAATGAACTCCAACCCTGGTGGGAAGTGGACCTAGGCTCCAGTAGCCAGATCGGTCAGATCCAGCTATACAACAGAAGCGATGGCAGTCAAGATCGATTGCAAAACTTCTATTTGCTTGTATCTGAAACCCCCTTTGATCCCAATGCTAGCTTAGACGATCACCTGGCTAATCCCGCTATCATCCAAAGCTTCTTTTCGGGTAGGGCTGGAGCAAAGGAATTGATAAGCCTCAATGAGACAGGTAGATATGTCAGGGTCCAGTTAGCAGGAAGTGGAATCCTCCATATGGCTGAGGTAGAAGTATTGGGCTGTAATGGGCTCGTACAAACCGATCCTTGTGAGGGTCTTGGAACGAGTAACCTTGCCCTAAACCAGAATTCAACCCAATCCAGCACTTATGGAAATGGAGTCCCTAGTCTGGCCAATGACGGAAATGAAACAGCTAACTCCCCTTGGAGTGCGGACTTACAGCACACCCAAAATGAGTTTCAACCCTGGTGGCAGGTAGATTTGGGTAGTCAAGGACAACTCGAAACGATTCGAATTGTCAATCGAACAGGCGGAGGATTTGATCGACTGAAAGACTTTTATGTAGTGGTATCCAATACCCCTTTTGATAATGCAGCTACACTCACTGAGCACCTGGAGAATGGAAATATCATACAGGTATTCTTTTCAGGCAATGCAGGGCAGGAGGAAATTCTCCCACTTAATACGCCGGGGCGTTATGTTCGCATCCAACTTACGGGAGCAGGAATTCTACACTTAGCGGAAGTACAGGTAACCGGTTGTGCTACAAGTTCCCAAGCAACTAGACTTGCCTCCCCAGAAGCTGCGATTTCAGTGCCAGAAACAGGAATATATGGAGACTTAGAGAAAGGGGTGATTACCTTGTTACCTAATCCAGCGTCCAGAAGTGTTCGCATGCTATTGGAAAATGAAGCAAAGGATACTCCTGTTATGTATGGGATCTTTACACTCGCCGGTGCTCATATCAAAACGATTTATGGCGGTACAGATCAGAGAATAAATATCGTAACGCTACCTCCAGGTTTCTATCTAGTAAAAGCCAAAACTCCTAGGGGGGACTTTGAAGCGAAGTTGCTCGTGCAGTAAAAATTTCTTTTGGAATCATATTTAATTGAGGGTTGGCCATCGGGCCAACCTTCCCTTTTTTGGGGAAATCCCATTCCTTCCTATAGACGTTTTTTCTTCCGTTGGAAAGAGACGAGGCTTCTTTCATACCCCATCTGCTCAAAAAATCCTTCCTTTCCCGGTTGTGCGCCTAAAAATAGCGAGGTTGGACTCTCCTCCCAAGCCTTTTCCATCAATTTCCGCCCAATACCTCCTCTTTGAAAATCGGGGTCTACTAAGATTTCGGGAATCGTTCCAAAATAGTAGCCATCTGTAAGGATTCGAACATTGCCTATGAGCCGTTCGCCCTTCCATGCAGAAATATTCAATGTTCTGGAGAGTGCTTGCTTGGTTCTTTCTACGTCATATTCTCCGGGCCAGACCCTTTGTACTAGAGAAAGATATGTTGTTGCAGTAAGTAGAGGGTCATTGAGAGATACCCTAATTTTTTCCATATTTTGAGCTTAGTGGCTAATCCAATCAAGGTAATTCTTAGGGTTAATGATTTCAAATTAAGCATCACCATAGGTTTTTAGCCAACCACCGGGGGCCCTCACATGTTTTTTGGGATTCCACTTAAATTTGTAGCCAAAAAATTTACCCCCACGCTCTTCGACCCAATCGATCTCTTGCTGATCATAGGTGCGCCAGAAGTAATTGTAGACCAACATCTTGGAGTAGATTTGAAATTTCAGGCGCTCACTAATAATGTAATTTTCCCAAAGTTGTCCTACATCATTTCGTGTAGTAAAACCGTTTTGCCAACTCTACGCGGGCCAAGAAGAACCACAACCTTGTTTGGGACTAAGTATGCTTTTAGGGGGGGTCAATTGTACGACTCAGATACTTCATTTCTGTCATTATAGTGACGGAGTTTACGCAAATTCCGTCACTATAATGACGAAAATATTTTTTATTTCCTCCCTTCTATATTTTTATCAGCAATTGCATCCTATTTCCAGGTGATTAAGGTTTATTTCCTTCTACAGCATTGATATCTACCTACATTCCCGATACCCAGGTCCGAATTTTGCCATCAATTTTCAACCTTTCTGCCGGGAGTAGTAAAACATCTTTCTAAGATAGGGACTTAAGTATCCGTGAATGTGATTACCTTTGCAGGAAAAAGAAAAGGCAAATGTAATTCGGCATTACCTAACGCGGATAGACTGTTCTACTCATACCCTAATCCATATTCTCTAATAACTCACTCCCCTCATCCCAATGGAACAAAGAGACTACCTTATGCGCTACCTTGAGCATTTTTCCGAGTCATTGGCAAAGGTGCTGGGGTTGATGAAGACGGGAAGATATGACGATGGATTGAAATACGTAGAACAGTTGTACGATACCTACTTTGAGGACCACAAAGCTATCTTTTTTGAAACTCCTGAAGAGGAAATGCTGGGTTCTCTCACAGCGCACTCACTAAAACTGGAAGAACTCCATTTCGCAGCAGAGTTGCTCTATTATGAAGGAGAATTATGGATGAAGAAAGGGGAAATACTCAAAGCCAAAATTGGGTATAAACGCGCATTAAAACTCATGGAATACCTACATTCTGTGGATACAGTTTATAACTTAGACCGTGCCTTTAAAATAGAGAAAGTGAAAAGCTATCTATGATTTTCTCAAAAAAAATGTAGTATAGGATTATGATTTGACTATTATTAGCTTAGGGTTCGCGATTTTTTCTCAGGGAGGAGAAACGCACTTGGCCCTAAACATTGAACCTATTTAATCCTAAACTACTACACCTATTCATGACACCTTTTATTGGAGAAATCGTTGGAACAGCCATATTGATCCTGCTTGGCTGTGGCGTAAACGCAAATGTTAGCCTTTCCAAAACTGCAGGCAATGAATCTGGATGGATTGTCATTACCTTCGGCTGGGGATTGGCCGTATTTACTGCTGTATTTATTGTGGGTCAGTTTAGTGGAGCGCACCTGAACCCTGCTGTCACGGTTGGCCTGGCAGCAGCTGGGAAATTCCCTTGGGACCAAGTAGCCCCTTATATGGCTGCGCAATTTTTAGGAGCCTTTATTGGTGCGTTTTTAGTCTGGCTTACACATATTGACCATTTTAACGCTACTAAAGACAAAGGAACCAAACTTGGCGTTTTTTCTACCAATGCTGCCATCAAGAACCCTGTTATCAACTTAATCACTGAGGCTATTGGAACCTTTGTTTTGGTTTTTGGAGCGCTTTATCTGGCTGCGCCATCTATTGCAGGACCAGAGGGGCAGGTAGGCGGATTGGGTGCCTTAGATGCTTTGCCCATCGGCTTGTTGGTCTTTGCCATAGGCATGAGCCTTGGAGGACCTACGGGATATGCCATTAACCCCGCAAGGGATCTGGGCCCTAGGATAATGCATGCTGTATTGCCTATTCAAAACAAAGGCGGTAGCAATTGGAGTTATGCCTGGATACCTGTAGTCGGGCCTATCCTAGGAGGATTCGGAGCTGCTGCGTTAGCACTTGCTTTGGGAGGGATGGCGTAATATAGTTCTGAGTTGAGGGTTGAAGGGTCAGCGCTCCATGCTTTCGTCCTTAGCAATGATCCTGAAGGCTAAACTTTCCAACCCAAAACCCTTATACATTCAACCAATACGTCATTTTCAAAATGATTCCTCGGTTCTTTACGCGAAGGTGATCTGCGTAATAATTGTCTGTATATACGAGGAAGATATCCGATGCGGGCTTGAAGCGCCATTGTATACGGGTATTGACATTTATATTGTCAATTTGATTGTTGTACTGGATAAGGGTGGTGAAAAACAGATTTTTCGCCAGGTATAAGTTAATTCTAGGTCCAAAGAGGAGCAGGGTTGCATCGGCGTAGGGATCGGGAAGGTTGACTTGGTTCACAGAATAATTGAGGGAAAAAGCGCCAAGTGGAGCTGCTCGAAGGTTGAGCTCTCCGGAAGCCCCATATCGAACCCCATTGTAGAATTCTCCAAAGTACCCACGGGCAGACCAGGTGAATTGTTTTCTCAAGTCTGAAAGAAAGAAAATACTGGCTCCATGCATCTCATAGGAGGTACCAGCAGGAAGCTCTTCACCATCCGTTCGGGTGGGATCGAAGCTGTCTAATAGCTGGATATAAGAATTGACATAGCCTACCCGATAGAATCCACTCCCTTCAGGCCTGAGGCTAAATGAAATCGACGTCTCGCGGTCCGTAAGCCCCTCATTAGAAGCCCAAAGCATATCGTTTTCCACTTCCACACTTAGTCGGTTGATCTTATCGGATTGGGGATACCATTTATATTCCAACCTGGGGGTGATTCGCTCGTAGTTTGTTCTCCGAACGAAACCCACGCGCGCATCATATCCTGCCCCTACAATTTCATGGTTCCACTCTGCTTCCCAAGTCAGGGTATTATAGAGCACATTCGCTCCATGCGCAAAGGCATTGTCGTTATTTTCAGGACGGATGGATCGGTGGTAAAAAACCTTTCCCGTCCACACATTGTCTTTTGAAATATGGTTATAGTCTAGCCCCACAACCCGATTGAAGGGTTCATATTCTTCTAAGGAGTCAGAGAATGCTGCTACTTGCTGTTCTTTATTGATAAAGATAGCCGAAAAATTCGACGGACCTTTCAGTTGCTGCTGCGCAACAGCTACCGTATAATTAGCACCAGGTATACCCAGACTTTGGTTCTCTGCCGTTTGCATATTCAGCAAACCTATTCGAAGCTTTTCGTTTAGTTTCCCACTAAGCCGAGCCCCAGCAATGATGGCATTCTGCACGTTTTCGTCCGTTGTCGTATCCTTAGCTATTCCGATACGTCGCGTGAAGAAAGGACGAACGGATCGAGATCCAAAGTCCGAGAAAAGGTCGTTGTTCTCAAGAAAAAACTGCCTTCTCTCAGGAAAATTGATTTCAAAGCGATCCAGGTTTGTCACCTGTTGGTCTACTTCCACTTGGGAAAAATCTGGATTAATAGTCAAGTCCAGGTTAAGAGAGGAAGTAACACTATACTTAATATCTCCACCAATTCCAGAGGTCAATTTGGTATCCTTTGTATCGGCCTCCTCTTGTTCGAAATCTTGGATTAACCCACCTGTGAGGTAGGGAATAACCGATAAATTCAATCCAGGCTTTGCCAAAGGACGATCCCAGTTCAGCTCTCCGGTATAGGCCAGGGTACTAGAACGGAAGTTTCTAGGAATCCAACTCCAGTTGGATCGTTCATTATTTTTGTAATCGTTTCGCAAAAAATTAATCCTCCAGGAGGTACTTCCCTCGGCATATCTAAGGGTACTAAATGGAATAGCCATTTCCACTTCCCAACGATTAGCATACGTGCGCACCTGACTATACCACTTATTATCCCAGCTATATGATGTACTGTTGCGAACACTTCCTCCTTGGGTAACTAAACCTTCTCTTTGAAGACCATAAGGAGTTACCCCAAATTCAAATCCATTGGTAAGGTCATTGAAGGGATCTATTATGATAGAGAAATAGTCATTGCCAAAGCCCTCAAAATCTCGCTGCATAGACTGCACAACGTAATCTCCTTCCGATTTATCAAAACAGGTCGCAGCTACATAAATAAACTTATCATCATACGCCATTTGAACCTGGGTCTGAAAAGTTGCTAAGGAAGTATCGGCAGGAAAACGCTGAAAAAAACCATTTGTCACCTCTACTTGATTCCATACTTCCTCATCGATACGCCCATCAATTTCTGGTGCTTCAGAAACTTTGACAATATTTAGGGAACGCTGATCGGGGCGAATTTGACTGAAAAGTAGGGTTGGGATAAAAAAGAGGAGTAAAAGTCCTTTTTGCATGAGATCCTGGATTAACTTTGTCTTACACAGTATTATAGACCGAGGGAAATAGGGATTGTTTTCTGGCGGCAAGAAATCAATAGAATTTGAAGATGGGTTGAAGAGAGGGCTAGATACCTATTTAGGCAGTTTCCCTACAGGTGAATAATAGGCAGAAGGACCCTGGCCTAGTCTAGCTTGTTTATGACTTACGCTGAAGAATTCTGGACTTTACTCATAGAATTTTATACAACCTCACAGAAAATGGAAGAGCATTACAAACTGGGACTTGTATTATCTGGTGGAGGGACCCGAGGGGTTGCACATGCAGGTATTTTAAAAGTCTTATTAGCAGCTGGAATTAAGCCGCAGGTTTTATCTGGAGCAAGTGCCGGGGCCATTATCTCTACCTTATATGCGGGCGGATATTCCCCTGAGGAGATGCGAGATTTTTTTAAACAGGAAGACATATTTGATCGAAGGAAATTGGCCTTT